>JBGAMO010000096.1:0-18507 GCA_044222845.1 Phycisphaerales bacterium | reverse complement strand
AACGTTGGGGCTACCGGCGATCGGGAGAAGTATAGGAGCGCTGCACGCCGCGAGCATTCACGCCGCGGGCGATCACACGGATCGGGGTGCCCACGGCGCGTTGTCGAGCAGGCGCACGCTGCCGACTCGCGCGGTGATGAGCGCCCGGCGGGGGCGTGCGCCTGAAGGGTCGGGCGCGAGCAGAGTGCTCGCATCGCGCACCACGGCGTAATCGGCGACGATCGAATCCGCCGCGAGCACGCGGGTCATCGCGGCCTCGGCGTCGGCGGGGGTCGACGCGGCCTGCGCGGCGTGCAACGCCCGACGCAGGGCGAGCGCCCGCACGCGGTCGGCGGGCGTGAGGAACCGGTTGCGGCTGGACATCGCGAGCCCGTCGTCTTCACGAACGGTGGGGCCCGGGATGATCTCGATTTGCATCGAGAGATTCCGGACCATTGCCGTGATCACCTGCAACTGCTGCCAGTCCTTCTCGCCGAAGACGGATGCGACGGGGCGGACGATCTCGAACAGCCGCTTGACGACGCGGCAGACGCCCGCGAAGTGGCCGGGGCGGAAGGCGTCTTCAAGGCCGGGGCCGTCGGCAACGGCCGGAAGCGGGGGAGTGGCGATATCCACGCCGGGTGGGTAGACATCGTCCACGCCGGGCGCGAAGACCATGGAGGCTCCCGCGGCTTCGCACATCGCGGCGTCGGCCTCGAATGTCTTGGGGTAGCGGGCGAAGTCGGCGGGGTCGTTGAACTGCGAGGGATTGACGAAAATGCTGACCACACAGCCGCCGGACAGTTTTCGTTCACGGGCGAGTTCGACGCCCCGGCGGATGAGCGCGGCGTGGCCCGCGTGCAGGGCGCCCATGGTGGGCACGAACACGCACGGCCCGGCCTTCGCCAGGCCGGTGGAGAGTTGGTCGCATGTGGTGGTGATCCGCACGAGGGGGAAGTGTCGGGCGCATCAGCCCGCGGGGCAAGAGGCCCCGGCCACGAACTTCATGCCTCCCTGGAACCTCAGGCCGCCTTGGCCAGGGACTTGGCGACGCCCGCGAGCCAGGCGTGGAACTCCGGCGAGTCGGGGCGGGCGATGAAGTCGAGCACCGCCGCGTACATGCCGTCGGAGGAGTAGACGCACTGGGACACGGTCCCCACCAGAGGCACCGGATCGGAGTCGATGCGGTGGATCGCCGCGGCGATGGTGCGGTCCTTGTGGCACATGCGACGGGATTGGAACACGAGGTGTGATTTGCTCAGGCGCAGGGCGCGGCCGGTCCATTTGGGGCCGGGGCGGAAGCGGTCATCGAGTTCCGAAAAGTCGGCGATCGCCTTGAACGTGTGCCCCGACACCTCGGGGAAGATCTCGAACTGGGTCGTGATCGCGGTGATGGAGCGGGCGGGTTCGCGGGGAGTGTTGTTCATGGTCACTGCCAGTGTTCGAGGCCAGGGAGGGCAACTGGTCGCTCCGTGCGGGAAGGATCGGCGACAGCTCTGGGGCGATTCACCTAATGTTGAATGGTTGAACTCTCCGGACCAGCACAGGCGGCATGAACGGAACGACTCGCCTTTTCAGCTCCGCCATGAACACACGGACCCGATCAGATTGGTCAGCACTTTTTAAAGAAGCTGCGTTTTTGAATCTGGAGAAAACTCCGTGCATGCGGCGGTGGGGGGCGCCGGCACTCGAGGCGTATGTGATGAACTTCCGCGACGATTCGGGGAATCGGCGTGATGTGGACGAGCCGTTTTTGCGGCACCTACTGGAGATTCCCCTGGCCCAATACAACGTCCGTGGCGGTCCGGACGCCGCGTTGTGGTGGGGGGTTCAGGCGATGCACGTGGTGGTGAATCCGCCCGATGTCGGGGCGATCAGTTCCGGGCTGGGAGCGCATGGGCCGCTGGTGGAGCCCCTGCGGCGGTTCGGCGTTGAAGTCTGGCACGAGGGAGAACTGTGCGGATTGCACGCGCTGTCGTGGCTGGCGCTTCGGCGCGATGAACTCAGATCGCGCGGTCGGTCCGCCGCGGCATGGATGATGGACGAGGTGCAGCCCGACAACGCGACGAACCGGCCGTGGGCGATCCACGTCTTCGCGGGGCTCGCGAGCGATGGGGATACCCAGGCCGATCTGTACGCGCAGACACTCTTCCACAACGCGATCGTGGGGAGGGAGTCACCGGATGTTCTGTCGGCGATGATCCTGCTGGACGCGGCCAACTGGCTGGAACGTGCCGCGGGGTCATCCTTGGGATAATGCGAGTTTGTTCAGCATCCACCCGCTTCCCATGAGCTGAAGAAGGTGGCCACGTCGCCGCCGTCGATACCGCCATCGAGGTTGACGTCCGCGCAGGGGCCGGAGGCTTCCCATTCGAGGAAGAACGAGGCCACGTCGCCGCCGTCGACTCCGCCGTCCTGGTTGAAGTCGGCCGGGCAGGCCGAGCAGGTGGAACCCGATGGGGTGCAGGCGATGTTGATGACGCCGGAGCCTGTGGAGGTGGAGTACCCGCCGATGCGGAGCAGGAACTGCTGCCCGTTCACCGCCGGGAACGTGATGCTGGATTGCCGCAGACAGGTGTCGCTGAGCAGATCATCGTTGCAGGCGATCGGTTCGCCCGTGGGGCAGGTCACCGAGTCGTACGCGGCGATCTTGGTGTCGAAGTCGCTGCCGCAGGTGTCGACGGTGACGTCACCGTCGCACGAGGCGGTGTAGGTGTACCAGATGTCCTGGCCGATCTGGTCCGTGCCGAAGGCCATGCAGATGCCCGCCGGGCTGCCGTCGGTCGTGGCGCCGACGTTGGAGAAGGGCGTGGTGCCGTCGGTGATGGGGGTCGCGTCGGCGCAGGCGTCGTTGGGGAGGCCTTCACCAGTGGCGATATTGAGCACGTACGAGCCGGACGCACCGCCGAAGCCAGAGACGCGGATGTAGTAGTCGGTGTTCGCCTGTGCGGAGAAGCTCACGCGGGAGAGGAACCCTCCCGCGCTGTCGTCGTCGCAGGCGATGTCGTTGGCGGCGTTGCCGGGGCAGCCGGTGTGCACGGAGAGCACGGTGTCGTACGTGGAGCCCAGGAGGTCGGCGGTGACGGTGGTGGCGACGGGGCTGTCGAACTCGTACCAGACGTCGTTGCTGGTGACCGAGTAGCCGCAGGCGGCGTCGCCGTCGGGTGTCGCGCACTGCGTGGAGCCGGGGTAGGAGCCCGGGCCGACGGCGATGGCGTTGGCGCACGCGTCGTTGGTCTGCTGGCCGCCGCCCGAGAGCGTGAGGGTGAAGGGGCCGCTATCGGTGCCGCTGAACGCCGCGACGCGGATCAGGTACGTCGTGTTGGCGGTCGCCGCCCAGGTGACGCTGGAGCGAAGGTTGCAGTAGTCGTCGTTGCAGGCGATCTGGTTCGCGGCGTTGCCGGGGCAACCGGTGTGAACCGAGAGCATGGTGTCGAAGGTGGCCGCGGCGCACGTGTCGGCGGTGTAGGTGCCGTCGCAGGTGGGTGTGACGGAGAACCAGACGTCCTTGGCGGTGGAGGCGAAGCAACTGTTGACGCCGTCGTTGGTGGCGCAGGACGTATCGGCCGAGTAAGCGCCGGGGGTGATCGGCATGGCCGAAGCGCACTGGTCGTTGGGCGGGGGATTGAACGTGTTCTGCGTGACGGTCAGGGTGAACGTGCCGCTGGAGCCGCCCCAGCCGCCCACGCGGAGCAGGTACCGGGTGCCCGCCACCAGGTCGGCAGAGATGCTCGAACGAGTGCCGGCGCAGAAGTCGTCGTTGCAGGCCAGGATGTTCGAGGCGGTGCCGGGGCAACCGGAGTGCAGCGAGAGTTGCGTGTCGAAAGTCGCTGCGGCGCAGGTGTCGAACGTGAAGCTGCCGTTGCAGCCGGGCGTGAAGGCGTACCACACGTCCGGCCCGTTGGCGGTGCCGCAGTTGACCGTGCCGTCGGCGGTGCTGGAGACGGTGGAGCCCGAGGTGGTGCCTACGGACAGCAGCGTCGCCCCGGCGCAGTTGTCATTCACGGGCGGGGGCGGGGGCAGGCCGGCGCAGTTGCCGGGGTTCACGGTCGCGCGGCCGGCGTCGAACGAGGGCAGGAAGATGTCGGTGCCGTAGTTGGGGCAGTTGGTCGAGCAGTGGGTGACCACGCCGATCAACTCGCCCGCGGCGTTGAGCAGGCCCGAGCCGGAGTTGCCGCCGCGCACGTCTGCATTGAACTGGTAGTGATCGCCGCCGACAAACGTGATTGAGCCCAGGCTGAGTTGCTGCGTCTGGCTGCGGACACAGTTGGTGTCGAGCCCGTAGCCGTTCATGGCGGCGGTGGTGCCCAGGGCGGCGCGCGCGGAGGCGAGGGGACGGAACTGGTTGTACCGCTGCACCGGGGACTGGCCGAGCGAGTTGGGGCCCGTGACGTACACACCCCAGTCGGCGCCCACGCCGGCGTTGAGGTACTGGAACCCCGGCTGCACCGGGAACTGATCGGCCACGGGCGGGTGGCTGAGCGAGCAGTCGCCGTTGGACGGCGGCACGTTGAACTCAACCACCAGCGTGGTTTGTCCGGCCAGGCAATGCCCCGCGGTGATCATGCCCGTGCCGACAGCGCAGTACACCGAGGCCGAGCAGCCTACCGGCAGCAGGCGCCCGGACCAGAGTTCGCCGGAGGGTTGGCGGTCGTCGACGCCGCAGATGCCGCAGATGCCCGGCTCGCCCAGCGGGTGCACGGCGGGCTCCATGCCCACTCGTTTCAGGAACAGACGGTTTCCCGCCGAATGCGGTCCGGCGATCAACTCGACCATCACGGTGTCGCCGTTGAAGTACGCGCTGCTCGAGGACCACTGCGTGAGACCCTTGCTGTCGAGCAACTGCACCTGGCCATCCAGGAGCGAGGTGAGGCGGACAGCGCTGCCGGCGGCGAGCTGAGCGTCTTCAAAGTACAGGCGCAGCCACGCGGCGCGGTCGATGTGCACCGGGAACGAAGCCACGGTTCGGGGCTGGTCGTCGTTGTTGGAGAGAAAGCCTGTATCGAGCGAGAACGATGCCAACTGGCCCACCGGATGGTCGAGCGTTCCCTGTGCAAAGGCTAACGACGTGCCCGCGGCGGCGAGCAGTGCGACGACAACGCAACGGAAGTTCATGCGGGATGGCCCCTCAATAAGGTGGGATCAGGCAATGCCACGAAAACGGCGGTGCCACGAGGACGAACGAATGTCTCCCAAGTTACCACAATGCCCCGAGGGATGCAAGGGCATTTGCTGCAATCAGGTCCGAGTTTTCGGACACTCGCGTGGAATGTCAATGGGTCAAGCCGTTGGACGCGGACGGACCGTGCGGCGTGCGCGGTCCTAGCACCCGCCCGCCTATGTCAAAGGGTCAAGTCGTTGGAAGCGGACGGACCGGGCGGCGTGCGCGGACTTAGCATCCGCCCACCTGCCATCGCACAAAGAAGAACTCCACATCCCCGCCGTCGATGCCGCCGTTCTGATCCGTGTCCGCCGCGGCAAGCGAATCCTGCCACGAGAGGAAGAACGCCTCGACATCGCGTCCGTCGACGCCGCCGTCGTGGTTGAAGTCCGCGACGCAGGAGACGCACATCGGCGCCACCGCGTCGCGGGCGGTGCTGAAGAGGGATTGATCGATCCGGGTGCCGTAGTTGGGGCAGCCGCCCGAGGAGCAGTGGGTGACGATGCCGATGATGTCGCCGGAATCGTTCAGGATCGCGCCGCCCGAGAGCCCGCCGCGCACGTCGCTGGTGAACTCGTAGTGCGTCGGGCCCACGGCCGAGATGTTGCCCCGGCTGCGCTGCTGGACCTGAGCTCTGGTGCAGGTGGTGTCCAGCCCGTAGCCGATGAGCGTGGCGCCGTTGCTGACGGTGGACGCGCCGGACGCCAGGGCTTTGCGGACTCCGTAGCGGGCGAATGGGGACTGGCCCACGTCGTTGTTGCCGACGCGGATGACGGCCCAGTCGGCCCCGATGCCGTTGGTCTGGTACTGGTACCCCGCGAGCACGGGGAACTGATCGCTCACCGGGGGGTGGACGATGTTGCAGTTCGCCGCGGAGGCCGGAACATTGAACTCGGCGACGTTGGCAAAGCCGTCGGAGACGCAGTGACCGGCGGAGAGCAACGCCGCGGCGGAATCGCAGAACAGGTTGGCCGAGCAGCCCACCGGCACAAGCCGGGCCGACCAGGGTTCGGCGGCCAGCGTGCGGTCGTCACCGTTGCAGATCCCGCAATACCCGGGCCCGCCGCGGGGAGTGGTGGTGGATTCGAACGCGATGCGAGCGATGCGTACGCGGCTGGCCTGCGCGTGGGCGGGCGCGAACACCTCAATGACCACCGCCTCGCCGTTGAAGTATGCCGAGGAGTTGGACCAGGCCGCCAAACCGTCCTGATCCAACGTCTGCGACTCGCCGTCCAGGGGCGAGGTGATCCGCAGTTGCACGCCCGGGGCGAGCTCTGGCGCGTCGAAGTACAGCCGGAGCCACGCGGCACCTTGCTTCTGAACCGAGACAGCGAGCAGGCGGGCGGGGCTGTCCGCCGGATTGGCGAGCGGGCCGGAGTCAACGGCGTAGTCAGCGAAATCGCCCACGAAGTGGTCGAGCGTCGACTGTGCGCGAGCGGTGGGGGAGAATGCCAGCGCCGCGGCGAGGAACGTGGGTGCGAGCCACACGCTCATCGTTCGGTTCGGCCTCACAGACCGTGTGCGGCCGGAGGCGCGGGCGGAAGATGTTGTGGTGGGGAGGTGCACGCGCGGTCCGGGCTGAAGCGCCCAAGGCCGGGAATAAGGATACCGGGCCGGCGGTGGCGGCATCCGTCGCAGTTTCAAAAATAACACCGCCCGGTGTGTGACCGGGCGGAGTATGGCAGCAGGGAGGTAGGAAGGTGGTGGTGGATGGCCCCCCGCCGCCGGGTGGTGGGTCGTTGTAATGCGCTCGGCCGCGTGGCTGTCGGTCGAGCGCTGTGTGTCGGTCTGTGCGGGCGAGTTGGCAACCGGCTTCCCGTCGCGGCGGGCACGCGTCGTGCGTGCGCCCGTGGCGGTGTGGATTGAGTCGCGGCGCGAATCCTTGCGCTACGAGGGTCAACCCGTTTCCGGCGGCCCCGGCACCAAAGTCATTTTGGCGCCCGTGGGCGCTGGTCGCGGGGAACAACTGCCGCGGCGAGCGTCCAGACCGAATCACGTTTCCTGTGCCCTTTCGGGCAATGCTGGGCGTGCCGTTTCCGGCAGGCTTCACTCGGTTACTCGGCCTTGGTCTGGCCGGGGGCGGTGGGGCCGCCGCCGATCTTCTTGACGAGTGCGGGAAGGGCCGCGAACCGTTCCTTGAGCCCGTTCTCCCACTCGGCCTTGTCCCACACCTCCAGGTACTTTCCGCAACCGACCATGACGACCTCGTTGCCGATGCCCGTCATCTCCTGGTGGTGCCGCGGGATGTTGATCCGGCCCGCGGAATCTGTCTCCAATCGCTCGCACATGCCGAAGTAGTTGGACGCTACACTGGCGACTTCGGGATCGGGTGTCAGGCTGAAGTCACCCTTTTCCGCCATCTCTTCGAACCGCTTCTCCGTGTACAGCATCAGCTTCTTGCCGCCCCACGGGACGCAATACCATGCGTTCCCGTCACGCTCCGGCGTCATCCGTGCCCTGTGCTTGGCCGGGATGGCCAAGCGTTGCTTGGCGTCGATCGTCAGTTCTGCATGGCCGGTGAAGATCATGCGTCCCTGCTTCCGACAACCCCGTCCCGATCGCGTCGCCGTCCCTGGCGATCACGATCCACATTTGACACGGCTGACCCGAACGTTTGCCGGGCAGTCCTTTGCCCGGCCACCCAAACCCTGCACCTCACCAATCTCGTCGTTACATCTTCCTGATGCCGACTCCTGACATGGGAAGTCTACACACTTTTCGACACTTTTCAACACCTTTCGTCACTTTGCAGTTCTTTTTTTGATGAAAGTGGATCGCGCGCGCACCGCCATGGGGGATTCAGTGCAGAAGCGGTGTGGATAAGGTGTAAAAACAGTGGATAAAAGGGCTTTGTACGGGATCTCGTGCGGGATTCTCGCGACTCGTTGCGGGAATCCGCGTGTGCACGACGCCATTTCACCGCTTGTTCGATTCGGGTCGATAATCTCAGTCGCGGGGGCAATGCGATGACCGGGCCAACTCTCACAGAACTAGAACGTGCGATGCTGCACGTGCCCGCGGGCGTGTTTGTAATGACCGCGCACTTCGAGGGGAAGCGCACCGGCGTGGTCGTTCGTTCGGTGCAGCGATGCGCCCAGGAGCCGCCGATGATCTGCGTTGCGATCCGCAAGGGGCACTGGATCAGCCCGCTCATCCGCGACAGTCATCACTTCGGACTCTGCAAGATCACCGGCACCGAGAAACTGCTCATCAAGAAGTTCGCCGAGCCCAACCGGCCGCGGGACGGCGATCCGTTCGACTGCATGCCGATCGAGCGGATGGTCTCCGGAGCACCGATCCTCAGCCGCGCCCTGGCGGTCTACGACTGCGAGGTCGCACGCCACCTGGATCTCGAAGCCGACCACGAGATCTACATCGGCAAGGTGCTGGCCGCGAGGGTCTCACCCGGGGTTTCCGATCCGCCGCCGCTCATCAGTGAGTGACGCCCGGATGTGGCCCAGCATGAGATGGTCGAACGTTTCGGCGGAGAATCGCTCAGCGTTTTCGCGGCACGCGCGGCTGCACTCCCGTGGGCAACGCCGCGCCGCTGCGATCAGGTCCGCCGCTGTCTGCGACTGGAACAGCGCGCCGGTCTTCTGATCGATCACGGTGTCGAGTGCGCCCCCGTGCGCAAAGGCTGCCACAGGGCAGCCGCTCGCCTGGGCCTCCACCGCGACGATGCCGAAGTCCTCCACCTGCGGGAACAGGAGCATCGCGGCCCGTTGGTACTCGCTTCGCAGCGCGGCGTCATCGATCCTGCCCAGGAAGCGAACCGTGGGGCCCGCCATTCGCTCCAATCGAGCCCGTTCGCCGCCATCTCCGACGATCCGCAGCGGCGACTTCGTCTGATTCGCGGCCTTAATCGCAAGGTCAACGCGCTTGTACGGCTCCAGGGCCGACACCACGAGCCACCCTGCTCGCGCTGCGCCGTCCGCGGGCGGCGTGAAAAAGCCGGTGCGTACGGGCGGGTGCACAACGAAGGCGTCGCGCGCGTAGCAGCGGCGTACCTCAGAAGCGATGTGCGAGGAGTTGGCGATGAAGCGGCTCACGCCGGCGCTGGTCGCGAGGTCCC
This sequence comes from Phycisphaerales bacterium, assembly GCA_044222845.1. GTDB lineage: Bacteria > Planctomycetota > Phycisphaerae > Phycisphaerales > UBA1924 > UBA2402. The sequence continues at coordinate 9,295 of JBGAMO010000096.1, read as the reverse complement.
ACCGCTTGAATCGCTCGCGGAACATCCGCAGGCCCAAGGTTCGCAGCAGGCTGCCACGTTCGTACTCCTGGGTGCGAGACCAGATGTACCTCGCGGGGCTGTGGATGTAGCACAGGTGCGGCACGCCCGAGGGGACCGCAAGTCCCTTGATGGCCGCGGAGCTCGTGGAGATCACCAGATCGATCGGAGACTGCGCGTGCAGGCGGGCGAGTTGACGCGAAAGGTCCCGCACCGCCGCGGGGTACGCGGGCAACAGCCAGCGACGCATGGACGTTGACGCCATCGGCCATGTACCCACCTTGGAGATGAACTTGGGGAGGGCGTCGATCGCAGGAGTGAGTGGGCGGCCGTCATCGAACATGACAAACAGTCCCACGACGTTGAAGTCACGGGCCAGGAGGTTCGCCAGAGCGTCGAGCACGTGTTCACCGCCGCGGAGACCGCAAAGCCAGTCGTGCGCGAGCACCACCCGGGGTTTCTCGCTGGCGTCGCGGTCGTGTTCCGCGGCCTCGCGGGTCCGGGTTGGGGGTTGTACAGTTGGGTCCATGCAGGATGCAAAGCGAGTTTGGGCGAGCGCCGGATCGAAGGACGCGGTGGCGGCCAATCGGTTCGGGCTGGATTATCGGCGCGAAGCGGCGGCGATGGGGCCTCCACCGACGCCGATCATCGATTTTCACACGCACGTGAACGGAGAAGGGGCGGCGCAGATCTGGCGGCAGGTTGCGGACCTGTTCGGCGTGTCCAAGGCGCTCACGATGGTCCGTCTGGAAGAGGCCCCGACCGTGAGGCGCGTGATGGGCGATCGCGTGGAGTTCATCGCGTTCACCAACTTCCGCGCCGCCGACCGGGCGCACGCCTTCCGGCAGGGATACCTCGACGACATCCAGCGGTTCCACGACGAGTTCGGCTCGAAGATGATCAAGCTCTGGAACGCCCCCCGCATGCGGGAGTACTTCCCCGACGAGACCGGGAAGGACCTCACCGAGTTGGACGGCGAATGGCGCGTGAAGCACGTGGAACTGGCCCGCAAGCTGGGCATGGCGGTGATGGTCCACATCGCCGATCCCGACACGTGGTTCGCGACCAAGTACTCCGACGCCGCCAAGTACGGCCTCAAGCGGGACCACTACCGCGGGTTCGAGGTGATGCTCGACCGCTACTCAGACATGCCGTGGTTCGCGGCCCACATGGGCGGCTATGCCGAGGACCTTGATCTTCTCGACGGCCTGCTGGAACGCCACCCCAACCTGAGCATCGACACCAGCGCCACCAAGTGGATCGTGCGCGAACTCAGCCGCTACTCGCGGGAGCGGGTGCTGCGGTTCCTCACCCGTTGGCGCGGGCGTGTGATCTTCGGGTCCGACATTGTCACCACCGATGAGCACCTCGTGCACAAGCAGGGGCCGGTGGCGCACCCGATGGCCGAACTGGCCGACAGCCCCGAATCCGCGTTCGACCTGTACTCCAGCCGGTACTTCACGCTGCGAACCATGTTCGAGACCGAGTACGACGGAGAGAGCCCGATCGCCGACCCTGATCTGAACATGGTCGACCCGGCCAAGCACACCCTGATGGCGGCCCCGCGGCTGCGGGGCTTTTCGCTGCCCCGCGAAACGCTCGTGGATCTCTACCGGCGCAGCGCCGAGCAGGTGTTCGCGAAGCTGGGCATCCCGGTCGGGGGCGCACGGTGAAGCCTCACGGGGCGGGCCGCGCCACATGATCCAAGCGCTCCTGGTCATCGCGTTGATCGCGCTGCAGGTGTCGGACCAGACTCGCGTGCTGCGGCTGGTGTCGTGGAGTGCGCCGGCGGTGTGGGCCGCGGCGTGGGCCCCGGCGCTGCTGCTGTGGGCGATCTTCCACATATGGGCCGTGCGTGCGGGCCGCCGCATCGACGAGCGGGGCGATCACGCCGCGTTCCTGCGGACCGACGCCGCTATGCTCATGACGCGCTGCCTGGGCGTGGCGTGGTTCGTCTTCGCGGTGACGTGCCTGGGGTGGGCCGAGGTCGTCCGGCGTGCCGTGGGCGATCTGATCCTGGTGGACGAGGTGATCATTTTGGCGCCGCTGCTCACGCAGATCATCGGCCAGTGGTGGTCGATGTTTCCGCTGGAAGAGCGCATCGCCGAGGCCCGCCTCCTGCGCAGCCTTGACCGGGGTGAGCCGGTGCACGCGCCACCGACGCGGGCCGGTTTCGTGCTGATGTGCCTGAAGTTCCAGATGCTGCTGGTGCTCCTGCCCATCGGCCTCGCCGCGGCGTGGAACGAGACGCTCCGCGTGGCCGGCGAGCACCGGCTGTGGCCCTGGTGGGACCGTGCGGAACCGTGGTTGCAGTGGGGCGGGCTGTTGGTGTTGCTGGCGACGGCGCCGGCGCTGTTGCGGCTGGTGTGGGGCGCGGTAAGGATCGCCGATGGTCCGTTCCGGCGGCGCGCGGTGGAGGTATGTTCGCAGCACCGGGTGCGGGTGCGGGGCCCGTTCCTGTGGCGCACGCACGGGGTGATGGTCAACGCGGCGATCCTGGGGCCGGTGTGGCCCTGGCGGTACCTGCTCGTGACCGATGCGCTCCTGGAACGCATGACCGACAGCCAGATCGAGGGCGTGCTCGCCCACGAGGTGGCCCACGTGCGCGAGCGGCACCTGCTCTGGCTCGCCGTGTGCGTGGTGGGCGTCGTGCTGGCGTGCGGATGGGCGACGACGGCCCTCGCGTTCGTGCTGCACTGGGATCCGGAGGGCGACGCGTTCGGTTTCGGGGCTTCGATCTTCACCCTCGCCGCGGTGTTGCACGTCTTTGGGCATGTCAGCCGCCGGTTCGAGTGGCAGGCCGACGCCTTCGCGGTCAAGCACCTGAGCGGGCAGAGCGCGGGCGTGACCGAGGAGGCGGCTGGCGTGATGGGTTCTGCCCTCGCGAACGTGGCGTACATGAACGGCATTTCCCCGCGCAAGTTCACGTGGCGGCACGGGTCCATCGCGGAGCGAGAGCGCCGGCTCGCGCAACTGGTGGGGCAGCCGGTGGGGGGGCTGAGCATCGACCGCAAGGTGCGATTGATCAAGTGGTGCGGGCTGGCCGCGGCCGTGCTGGGCGCCGCCCCGTTCGTGTGGGAACTGGTCTGGGGTCGAGCCGGATAGGTTGGTGTGCACGCGCACGGAGTCTGAACGGCCCGGCTACGGTTGGGTCCATGCGTTACGCGATGATCATGGCCGGCGGAGCCGGTACCCGATTGTGGCCGCTTTCCCGCAAGGATCAGCCCAAGCAGTTGCTGCGCTTCATCCAGCGGCCGGGCGATTCCGTCTCGCGTTCGCTGCTGGAACTGGCGGCCAAGCGTCTGGACGGCCTGATCCGCCCCGACCAGCGGTACATCTGCACGGCCGAGGTCTACCGCGAGGCTATCCGCGCCCAGTTGCCGGACTTCCGAGATTCGCAGATTCTGGGCGAGCCCGCCCCGCGCGACACGGTCAACGCCGTGGGCTTCGCCGCGGCGGTGCTGGCCAAACAGGACAAGGACGCGATCTTCGCCGTCCTCACCAGCGATCACGTGATCGAGCCCGAGGATGTCTTCCGCGAGCGGATGGAACTGGGCTTCCGCCTGGTCGAGAACGACGACCGCCGCTTCGTGACCTTCGCGATCAAGCCGACCTACCCCGCCACGGGGTTCGGGTACATCGAGCGCGGCACGCCCGTGCGCGACAAGAAGCACGGCAAGCACCCCGCGATCGACGGCAACAAGGAGCAGGCGTACCAGGTCGCGAGGTTCGTCGAGAAGCCCGACCGCCCCCGCGCCGAGGTGTACGTACAGAGCGGCGATTACTCCTGGAATGCCGGCATGTTCGTGTGGAAGGCCACGACGTTCCTTGAGGCGCTCGAGAAGTTCAAGCCCGAGAGCTACGAGGGCCTCATGAAGATCCAGGCCGCGTGGGGCGGCAAGAAGGCCAAGTCGGTGCTGCAGGAGGTCTACCCCACGCTGCCCAAGATCAGTGTTGACTACGCGATCATGGAGCCGGCGAGCAAGGCCGAGAGCAAGAGCCCCAAGGACGAGTCCCGTTTCCAGGTCTGCATGGTGCAGATGGATATCCGCTGGCTCGACGTGGGCAGTTGGCCCAGCTTTGCCGACACGCTCAAGCCCGACGCGGCGGGGAACCGCCTCGCCGGCGAGGGCCACGGCATCGTGCACGCTGGCCGCAACAACCTGATCTACGCCAGCAAGGGCCACACCGTCGCGGTGCTGGGGGCCGAGGACCTCGCCGTGGTGCAGACCGCCGACGCCACGCTGGTGATGCCGCGGGCCAAGGCCGAGGAACTCAAGGCCCTGCACGCCCTGCTGGACGAAAAGCTGCGCTGACGCGGTTCCACGATGCGTTACCTCTGCATCGATCTCGGCGACAAACGCACGGGCCTGGCGATGGGCGATTCCATCACGCGCCTGGCGACGCCGCTCATCGTCGTGGAGATGCCGCGGGAGCAGGAGGGCGGCGCCGCGCTCCTGCGGGCCCTGACCGCGCAGATCGAGCACCACGTGGGCGTTGCGTCAAAGTTCGAACTCGTCTGCGGCCTGCCGATCAACATCGACGGCACCGAGGGCCCCAGGGCCAAACTCACCCGCGCGTTCGCGCAACGCCTGGCGGCGCAGCTCAACCGCCCGCTGCACTTTCAGGATGAACGCCTCACCAGCGACGCCGCGGACCGATCGCTGGCGGGCAAGGGTCTGACCCGCAAGGAGAAGAAGTCGCGGGCCGACGCGGTCGCCGCGGCGGTGATCCTGCAGGATTTTCTGTCGGCGCTGGAGGGGGGGCGCCAGAGACTTGGGCTCGGACCTCCGGACGCGAACCCGAACGAGCAGTGACGCGTCTCAATCGGATTCCGGACAAAACACATCTTCGGCGTTGAAATGAAGCGGTCGCGGACTGGATGCCAAAGACTTTCAGCCGGTGAGGCCGGTCGGCGCCAACCTCGCGGCCGTCGGCGTGATTCTTGCCTGCGGCCACACCCACTCGCCGCCTACTTCTTGAGTTCCGCGGCGATGCCGGCGAACTGATCGAGGGCGGTCTGGAGGTCGTCGGCGATCTCCTGCGCGAGCACGTCGGGTTCGGGCAGGTTGTCGCCATCGGCCAGGGACTTGTCCTTGAGCCAGAAGATGTCGAGGTTCGCCTTGTCGCGCTTCATCAGGTCGTCGTAGTCGAAGGCCCTCCAACGGCCATCGGGGCCGACGCCCTTGCCAACGTTGTCGGTGGGCGGCGAGCAGGAGGGCGCGGGCCGGACAGTGTCGGCGTGGGCGCGTTCAGAGCATTGGTTGGGATGGGTCACGACCGCCGCTTCCTGCGCGGTGCAGCGCGGTGTAACACCGCGCTGCGTTGGGCGTTCAGGCTGCACCGCCTACGTCGGCGGGACTCCGTAACTTACGGATTCAGCGGGACTTACGTTGAATGGAGCGGAAGGGACTCGAACCCTCGACCCCTAGCTTGCAAACGTAGACCCATCCAAAACCCGAACGCGATACTACGTTATCTACGTGGGTTCCGTATTGCAAGCAATGCAGACATTAGTTCTGAATGTGCCGCATTTCGCAACGGAGCGCGGTGTACACCGCGCTGCACCGCGCTCATTCCCTGATGTTGCGGTCGTCCAGATGATTAGTTGTTGGCGTCAGGATTACTGGATGTGTACAGGCGCTGTGACACTCACTGTGAGGTGGGGTGTTTTGCTCATGTTCGCTCGCGACGGCGAGACGGGCTACATTGTTTGCAACATATGCAATCAATCATCTTTGAATCGTCTCGGGCTCAGATGCTCGACGCCGCATCCCAGTTCCCCGACCTCGTCGCCAGGATTGTCTTGTACGCCGACGAAGACACGGGCGCTCCGTTCAACGTTCGGGATCTTTCACGCGAGCGCTGGGACCTCCATCAGTGGCACGGCGGTTGGATGAGACGCGCCGTCGAAGATGATAACCTTATGGCGATCCGCCCGTTGCCGTTTGAGTCACGCGCAGTTCGTTCGACGACGACCTGGGAATCCCCGTTCTCCCGAGTCGTGGAGGGGGGGCCTCCGGTTGTTCATTTGGAGTCGAAGTTCCCCAAGCCCTGGGGTTGGTACTACGACGACAACGCTCACGGGGACTGCGGTTGGGTAGCCTACCGGGGCGACGAAAAGGGGCGGATGCGATACCGCGACCTTGCCACGGTGGCGTGGCGCGAGGTCTCCCAAGTATCGCTCCGCGGGAGGGTGGGAGAATGGTTGGACCGCACCAAGATGCTCGTGAGGGCGAACGATTCCGAACTCTGGACGCTCTTCATATCCGCGCTGGTGTGGGAGGGATTGGGGCCGGCGGGGGTGCAGGCCAAGCGAACCACCTGGGGTGGAGGGGGGTCAGGCTTTGCGTTTGGGGCTGATGACCTCCCGCAGGCGTGCGAAAAGTTCCGGGCTGCTGTTGCCACAAGCAAGACCATGACTAACGCGGACGGAGTTTTGGGATGTCCCGTTCCCAAGACGTGGCGGCACTTCGAGTGTTGGCTCACGCCGGGTCTGTTTCAGGCGAGCGCCGAGATGTTGGGCTGGCTGGCGGCGCAGGCGTCGCCGTACCCCGTCGATCTGATCGACCACAAGCAGGCGGGGAGGATCGCGGGCGTGACCGCAAAGGCCATCCGTAGTTGGATCGACCGGGACTCGAACGCCCTTCCCTGCTACGGCCCGCGGCGTCGTATTAGCGAGACCGAACTCAGAGCACAGATGAAGATGCTCAAGAGGCGGAACTGGACGAAAAAAGGGCGCACCTAAGGGCGCACCTAAGGACCCAAAAAGCGCACCTTGCGCACCTATGAACGACCGCGGCTTGTAAATCCCTGCGTGGTTGCCATCCTTTTCTCCGGCATGTTGGCCGATTTCGGCTCCATGCAGGAGTTTACGGATGAACGACTCGATTGCAGCAGATTCGCACCAGACGGGCCCCTCGGGCGATGACATGGCTTCCCTCATTCCCTTGGGCAGGGCCGCCGCCATCGTGCCCGGCCACCCCTCGACCAGCACCGTCTGGCGGTGGTGCCGCAAGGGCGTCATGGCGAGAAACGGCCAGCGGGTGCGTCTTGAGCACGTGCGTGCGGGCGGCAAGGTACTCACCAAGGCCGCGTACGTGCACCAGTTCATGAAGCGCCTCGCGGAAGCGGACACGGTCTACTTCGACGCCAAGGACGCCGCCGCCCAGCACACGCCTGCCCGCGACCCCGCGTTCGGGCCGCCGTCGCGCAAACGCCGCCCGGCCCCGACGCCGATCGACCGCCGCGGGCTCGAAGAGTCCCTTGACCGCGAACTCCGCGCGGAGGGGCTGTGATGAACTCCGCCCCTCAACCGGCCGGCGCTTCGAACACACCGGGTGCCGGTGGCCGCTCGGACGGCAAGGTTCAGCGCCTCAAGGCCCGCGTGGGCCTTCGCCCTTTGGTAGAGGTCAACCTTGGCAACATCCCGGCGGAACTCCGCGGGCGGGATCGCTGGGTGCTGTGGGCGTTGGTTCAGGGAACCGAGGCGGAGCGTGCCAAGCCCCGCCACAAGCCCAAGAAGGTGCCGTGCGGTCCGATCGGGTCATCGGCGATCGACGCGACGGACCCGAACAAGTGGATGTCGTTCGAGAAGGCGGCGGCGGCCTACTCACAGAATCCTGCCGCGGCGGGGCTGGGGTTCGTGTGCGTGAAGGGTGAGGGCATCACCGGGCTCGACTTGGACGGCTGCGTCAGCCCCGATGGCACGGTCAACCCTGCCGCCAAGGAGGTCCTGTCTCGGTTCCCGACGTACGCGGAACTCTCGCCATCGGGCACCGGGATCCGCGTGTTCATGCGGGCCACCAAGGCGGCCGGTTCTCGCTGCAAGAAGGCCGGGATGCCGTGGGGCGGGGAGATCGAGGTGTACGACCGCGGCCGCTTCCTGACCGTCACCGGGCGGCCCTTGGGTGAGCACCCCGTGGGCGTGGTCGATTGCCAATCGGCGCTGGACGAACTCATCAAGAGCCTGTGGCCGTCGAAGGCTTCCAAAGCAGCGCCGCCAGCGCCTTTGCCCTTGGGCGGGCCGGAGGCGTTGACGGACGAGGAACTCATCCACAAGGCAGGGTCAGCAAGCAATGGCGCGGCGTTCTCGGCGCTCTGGAGCGGGGACACCTCGGCCCACCACGGCGACGACAGTGCCGCGGATCTGGCGCTGTGTAACCACCTTGCGTTCTGGACCGGCAAGGACGCGGCCCGCATGGACCGGCTGTTCCGGCGTTCTGGCCTCTTCCGCGACAAGTGGGACGAGCAGCGCGGAGCCCGCACCTACGGGCAGATGACGATCTCCCTCGCCATTGAAGGGTGCACCGATGTGTACACCGGCGGGGCGCGGGAGTGCGTTGCGCCAGACGAGACCCGCCCCCAGATCGTGCTCGGGATGGACGAGAGCGCTTCGGCGGATGAGGTGATCGCCGCTCTGGGTGCGGAGCCCGAACTCTTCAAACGCGGTCACAAACTGGTGCGCCCGCTGTACGCCGCCGACGGCGATCGCCATGTCAAACGCGGTCACGACGCCGTCGTGATCGGGCAGGTGCCGCTTGCGACGCTGCGCGAGTACATCTCGCGCGGCGTCATCCTGTTGGACCCCAACGGCCAAGGGGGGTATAAACGGGTGCGGCCCAAGCGGTGGCTGATCGCGGCCATCGACGCCAGAGGAGAGTGGAAGGGAATCCGCCCGCTCGAAGCGGTGGCGACGGTGCCGTTCCTGCGGCCCGACGGCACCGTGTGCTGCGACGCGGGGTACGACCAGGCGACCGGCGTGTTGTATAAGCCGAGCGGCCCCTTCCCTGACATCAAGAGGCGGCCGTCCTTGGAGGACATCAAGGCGGCGGTGGCATCGCTGTTCGACATCGTCCGGGACTTTCATTTCCACGGGGAGTGGGGGAGGGCCGCTTGGTTGGCGGGCCTGCTGACGCCCTTGGCGCGGCACGCGTTCCGGGGCCCCGCCCCGCTGTTCTTGATCGACGCCAACGTCCGCGGGGCGGGCAAATCGCTGCTGGCCAAGATCACGGGCATCATCGCCCAGGGGCACGAGTGCGCCGCGAGCGGGTACGCCCACGAGCCCGCCGAGATGCGGAAGTTGATCACCTCGATCGCGCTGGCGGGCGACGCGATCGTGCTCCTGGACAACGTGCAGGGCCCCTTCGGCAACGCGCCGCTGGACCGCGCTCTCACCACGGAGATCTGGAAAGACCGGCTTCTCAGCAAGAACGAGCAGGCGACCGTTAAGTTGAACACGACGTGGTACGCGACGGGGAACAACATCGCGGTGGTC
>JBGAMO010000275.1:0-2818 GCA_044222845.1 Phycisphaerales bacterium | reverse complement strand
CGCGAGGAATGAGGCCGAACATCGAGCCGCCGTCGAGCTTGAACTGGGCGGCGCGGAGGAGCTTGAAGCGGTAGCGGTGGGGGGCCGGAGGCGCGGGGTGGGGGGCAGGGGGCATAGACGTTGAGCGTAGCGGGGGCGAGGGTGCGGTCGAGCCTGCCGCCGAACGCAGCGGTGGTGGATATCCTTGCTCCGATGACCGCCGCCACCCGCTAATCTCCGCTGCCGCTGAACCCTCCTGCGAACAAACGTGAGGAGGGGTTCGTGGTTGCCTGGAGCATCCGTGCTTCCTCTGGAGGATGGCGCGGTCTTGTGATGTCATCGCCCGTCAATCTGAAACCGACGAAGTCAATCGGCCTGTGCACGCGATCGATGCGTAGCACAGCCTGCACCGGATACTCATCCCATGTCATGCTTCTTTCCTGACCAGACTTTGGCCTATCGAATCGAGTCCGCGCTGGCGGTCCAGCAGCGGTCGTTCATGGAGTTTGTGCTCGCGGGCGAGCGGCCCCCGCCGATGCGGATCGAGCTGTGCCCGCTGGGCGGGGGAGGGGAAAGAGGGGTGGGGGGGCACGCCCTCGCGGTGTACGCGGGGCCAGGGCATTACTTCACGCGTGCCGGCGGGCTCGGGTTCGGCGAAGGCGCAACGGCGGCCGCCCTCGACCAGGCCGAGGCCTTCTTCGCGGCGCGCGGTGAGCCGTGCCGCATCGAGCTGCCTCCGCTGGCGGAACCGGCGTTCGTGACATTGGTGCGGGATCGCGGGTACGCGGTCGGGGCGTTCACGAACGTGTACGTTCGACAGCCGCCCAGCGAGGACGAGGATCTGCAACTGCCGGCGGGCGTGCGTGTGGAGCGGATCGATGCGGCGGATGTGGCCGGCAGCGAGGCTTTGGTGGATGTCATTCACCGGGGGTTTGGCGGCCCGAACGCGACGCGAGACAGCATGTGGCACCTGGCGTACCGCTCAACAAGCCGGCCGGGTGTGGCGAGGTTCGGTGCGTTCGTGCCGGAGGTCGATGGACCGATCGCCGGGGGGATGTTGGACGTGTTGCCGCCTGAGCCGGACGGGCCGCACATCGCGATGCTAGCGGGAACGGCCACGCACGAGTCGTACCGAGGGCGCGGGGCGCAGACGGCGATCATCCGGGCACGGCTCGCGCGCGTGCGAGAGGCGATCCGCCGGGGCGTGAACTGCGATCTGGTGATAATCCAGACGCGCCCGGGCATCGCCAGCGAGCGGAACATCCTCCGGCACGGGTTCCGGCTGGCCTACACGCGGCCGCAGGTGGTGCGGACGGTGCGATGATCCACGGCGGATGAACAACGGAACACAGAGGTCACAGAGAACGCACAGAGATCACAGAGAAGAGTCAGAAATTCGGATGATCTGATTCTGGATCGAGCACACCTCTGTGTTCTCCGTACCTCCTCCGAGACCTCTGTGTTCCGTTTCGCGCTCGGTTGCCTTCTACGGTGCTGTCGCGGATGGACGCGGCGAGCCGCCACTATTTCGCGAACAGCTCTCGCAGCCACTGAGCATCTGCGGCCGCCATCGGTTCATCGGTCGCGGCCCGCAGGTTGCATTTGGCCTGGCGCTCGTTGCGGAAGCCCGGGATCGCCGAGCAGACGTGGTCGTGGGCGAGCACCCAGCGAGAGGCCATGGACGAGAGGACTTCGATCTCAGCCACGCCTGGCTTGCCGAAACGCTGCTTGACCTTGGCGAGCTTCTCCCGCACCTTGCGGAGCGTGTCCGGGTTGAAGTCGTTGCGGTTGTTGCGGAAGTCGCCGTCGTCGAACTTGGGCGGATTGTCGGGGTTGAACTTGTCGAGAAGGATGCCCTGATCGAGCGGGCCAAAGGCGACGAACGTGCAGCCGAACTTCTCCATCAGCCGCTGCATGGGCGACTCGGGGCGGATGAACTCGTCGTAGCGGAGGTTGGCCTTGTTCTGCAGCACGTCGGGGCGGACGACCGGGACGGCGCGGGCGAAGTCGTCGTAGCTGTAGGCGGATTGGCCGACGGCGCGGACCTTGCCCTGCTTGACGAGTTCGTGCATGACGGCCGCGGCCTCGCTGAGATAGTCGTGTTCAGGGCTCTCGTACCCCGGGCCGGTGAAGGTGCCGTGGTGGAAGTAGTAGATGTCGATGTGGCCGCCGCCTTTGCCGAAGCTGAGGTTGCGCAGCGACTGCTCGCACTGGTGGCGGATGTGGCTGGGTTCGTACGCGTGCGGCGCGGTGCCCTTGAAGTGGCCGACCTTGGTGGCGATGACGTGGTCGTCGCGCTTCACGCCCAGCTTGCGGAAGGCCCACGCGAGCGTGCGCTCGGCGCGGCCGTTGCCGTAGATGTCGGCGTTGTCCCAGTGGGTGACGCCGGCGTCGATGCCGGCCTTGATGCCCGCGAGGATGTCGTCGTCGTTCACATCGGCCCAGCCGATGGGCTGGCCGTTGGAGGTCGACCAGTTGGGCCCGCCCATGGTCCAGCAGCCGAAGCCGATTTCAGAGACACGGATGTTGGTGCGGCCGAGGGTGCGGAAGTTCATGGGGAAATCTCAAATGGCAAATGAGCAAATCGCAAATCAAGGCATCGCGAGCACGACGCCTCCGAACGAACGGACTCGCAAGCCTGTGTAAGTGCGGGCGGTGCGTCTGACTTTGCCATCTGGCCCTTGGCCATTTGGCATTTCCGCGTCAGCGGATCACCATCACCCCCGGGTGCATCAGCAGCACGGGCTCCTTGCGGAGCTGCATCAGGCCGTTGGCGGCTTGGGCCATCTGCTGCCAGGCCTGGTCGCCGAACAGCATCTTGCCCGCGGCGGCGAGCTGG
>JBGAMO010000274.1:0-2821 GCA_044222845.1 Phycisphaerales bacterium | reverse complement strand
TGATCAGCGGCAACGCCAGCGGCGACACGCTGACGGACGATGTGCTCGTGTTCAACGGGCAACGCGTCGTGGCCCGCGAGAGCGATCCGGTGGATATGGACGGCAACGGCGCGTTCGACGACACGGCGTTCCTGCACCTGATCCAGGACAACAGCACGTTCAACAACGACGGGTACTACGCATTCGCGTCGCGCCTCAAGAACGACCCGGCCGCCACGGCGGGTTACGGCACCAGCCCGAACAACGCCTCGCTGGTGCGCGTGCGGGCCTGCCGGGCCGACATCAACGGTTCGGGCAGCGTCACCGTCCAGGACATCTTCGACTTCCTCGCGGCCTACTTCGGCAACCAGCCGCTGGGCGATTTCAACGGCGCCGGCGGAATCACGGTGCAGGACATCTTCGACTTCCTGGCGGCATACTTCTCGGTGTGTTGAGCCATGAAGGCGAGGCGCAGAGGGCTCAGAGGATTACGCGGAGGACGGGAGAGAGCCAAGGCGGGGATTCCGTTGTGCCTTGCTCAATCCGCATCTTCTCTGCGGCCCTCTGCGTGATCCTCTGAGTCCTCTGCGCCTCCGCATCGCGCCCGATTCCCCGCAGGCCCGGATCGTGATATCCTTGCGGTCCCATGGTCAAGAAGGTCTTCCCCACCGCTTCCGACGCGTTCGCCGATCTCAAAGCCAAGGGCGTGCTGCGTGACGGCATCACCGTCATGGTCGGCGGCTTCGGTCTGTGCGGCATCCCTGAGCACCTGATCGTCGCCCTGCGCGACAGCGGCGTGAAGGGGCTCACCTGCGTGAGCAACAACGCCGGCGTCGACGACTTCGGCCTCGGCTTGCTGCTGCAGACCCGCCAGATCCGCAAGATGGTCAGCTCGTACGTCGGCGAGAATGCGACCTTTGAGAAACAGTTCCTCTCCGGCGAACTCGAGGTCGAGTTCAACCCGCAGGGCACGCTGGCCGAGCGCATCCGCGCCGGCGGGGCGGGCATCCCGGCGTTCTACACCGCGACGGGTGTCGGCACCCCGGTGGCGGCGGGCAAGGAGATCCGCGAGTTCTACCGGCCCAGCGACGACACCACCTTCAACAACCGCACCCCGACCGCGACCAGCGGCACGTACCCCGCCATGGCGGCCGGCGTGCTGCCGCGCCCGGCCTCGCACGCGCACCGTCGCGAGTACGTGCTCGAAACCGGCCTGTACGCCGACCTCGCGCTCGTCAAGGCGTGGAAGTCGGACGAGTTCGGCAACCTGATCTACCGCAAGACCGCCCGTAACTTCAACCCCATGATGGCCGCGGCCGCGGCGTACGTGATCGCGGAGGTCGAACACATCGTGCCGACCGGCGAGATCGACGGCGACGCGGTGCACACGCCGGGGAACTACATTGACCGGATTGTGAAGTCCACGCCCGAGAAGAGGATTGAGCAGAGGACGGTGAGGAAGGGGTAACGAACTCGCGGTACGAGCCCTCCGCGCAAGCGGAGGAGGACTCTCCCGCACGGACTGTCGGGGAATTCCTCTCGAATGCCTCCCCCAATCGCCTATTTCCTTACCTGGACCACTTACGGCACCCGCCTGCACGGCGATCCTCGGGGAACTGTGGGTGCGTTGAATCGCCATCGAGGCCAGCCCTACATTCCGCCGGATCCGTTTCTCGTCAACGCGGAGCGATCGCTCATGAAGCAGCCCGAATTCACCATGGATGACGGCGCCCGAGCGGTTGTTGATCAAGCGATCCGAGATCACTGCGTGCATCGACAATGGACGATACATGCTCTGAACGTGCGAACGAACCATGTTCACATCGTCGTCACATGCCAACCGAGATACTCGCCCGAACTGGCAACGAAGCAGTTCAAAGAGTGGGGCACAAGGCGGCTGAGAGACGGCGGCTTTGTCTCGGCCGATCGAGAGGTATGGACCGATCACGGGAGTATGCGGTGGATCAACGAGGAGGTTGGGTTTGCAGAGGCGGTTGATTATGTGATGAACTGCCAGTGACACGCACACGCCTCGCACCAGACCGCGGCATCAACCGACAGCGTCAAAGTGGAATACACGCCAGAGCAAATCCGCGAAGAAGTTGACCGGGCGCTTGCAGGCGGTGAGCCGGATCCCGCCCATGAACGCTTTCTGAAGTGCATGACGTTTGCCGTTTGCCTGGGGATCCTCGGGCTCACCCTCTTGGTGGTGTCGTGCATCGGACCATCACTGGCGCAGAACAAGAAGGGCAACGTCGTCCCCGACTTCTGGATCACCGACCCAAACGGAAGACTCACGTGGCTGCCGTACTGGCCCGCTTGGAGCAAGTATGTGCTCTTGGCGGCCGGCGTGACAATGGGCGTGTCTGCTTGCTTGGGCGCGATCAGCGCTTGGGGTCTCCGTTGCAACGAACAAAGAGGTCGCAAGGGAGTCGCCAGCGCACTCTCCAAGATGGGCGTGAAACTCAAGAGTGACGGGTAACGCTGATGGTCGGCTTGCCGAACTCCTCCGCTCGCGCGGAGGGCTCGTATCGTGTGACCCATGTTCGACAGCATCCGCGCCATCTCCTTCGACTGCTACGGCACGCTGATCGACTGGCAGGCCGGCATCAAGCGGGCGTTGCGCCCGGCGCTGGCCGAGGCCCAGATCTTCATCGATGACGGCGTGCTCTTCCAGCAGTTCGCACTGCTCGAACGCCGCGCCGAGAAGCCGCCGTACAAGAGCTACAAGCAGGTCCTGGAAGAAGTCGCGGCCGGGTTCTTCGAGGAACCCGAGAACGCCGACCGCACCGTGCTGTGGAAGTCGCTCCCCGATTGGCCCGCGTTTGATGAAACGCCCGAC
>JBGAMO010000273.1:0-2838 GCA_044222845.1 Phycisphaerales bacterium | reverse complement strand
GAAGTCGACGGGCGTGAGGAAGCCGCCCAGGGAAATGCCGGCGGGGGATCGTCTGGTGGCCTATCGATTGCAGAACGGACGAGGGGTGGCGCGGGCGGCCGGGTTGCCGGGGTGAGTCTTGCTCAGCTATGAGCCGAGGACGATCTGGTTGCCCTCGGAGTCTTTCATGATCGCCATGGTTCCCCAGGGCTGCTTCTGCGGCGGCTTGGCGAACTCGACGCCTTTAGCCGTGAGTTCGCGGTAGGTCTTCTCGACGTCGTCGCAATCGAAGGATGCGCCGAGGAAGGTGCCGACGCGGTCTTCCTGGCCGGGCGGGGTGAAGAGGGCGACGCCGGTCTCGCCCTTGGCAGGGCGGAGCTCGATCCAGCGCTGGCCGGGGCCCATCGCCTGATCGGTGACGAGGGAGAAGCCCAGGGTGTTCATGTAGAAGTCCAGGGCGCGGTCCTGGTCGCGGACGGGGATGCTGATGAACTTGATCTTGCGGATCATGCGGCGGCCCTTTCGTTTGTGGTGAGCGCCCTCGCGGGGCAGGTTCAACATACGCGGGGGCGGCGCTGGTTCAAGCCCACGAGAGCGCGGGGCGCGAAGATCGCGGCGTTGCGCACTATACTGTCTGGTGCTATAGTAGGGAATGGCACAGATCACGTTGGACGCGTACGTTCTGGACGGGCTGATGCCGGACCTGGTCGGGCACGACCGGAGGGGCGCGGCGTTCATTGTGTACCTGCACCTGTACCGGCGCGCGGCGGAGGGGCAGGGATGGACGGCAAGACTGTCGCACCAGGCGATCGCTGGGGCGACGGGGCTTTCGCGGAGCGCGGTGCAGGGGGCGCTGCGGCATCTGCAGGGGCGACAGTTGATTGTGACGACGAGGGCGAACCCGACGGCGGTGCCGGCGCACCGGGTTTTGAGGCCGTGGACGAGGCTGGGACGGGGGAGGGCGTGAGGCGTCAGGGGCCGTCAGCCGTCGGGGGTGTCGAGGAGTTGCTGGAGGCGCGAAGCGAGGATGGGGGGGAGTTTGGCGGTCCACGACTGGTCGACGAGACCGACGCCGATGAGATCGAGGATGTGGACCTGGTCCTTTCGGCGGAACGCGGTGAGTTTGATCCGGACGAGAGCGTCGAGATTCAACACGCGGAACGAGCCGAGGTCGGTTGATTCCTCGACGCCGGGGTTGGGCGCCGGCTCGGTGGGACGCACCATCTCGTCGGCGTATACCACGTGCACGGCGTGGCGAGGGTTGCCCGTTGGACTGTCCAGGAACAGGTCGAGGCCGGCCGCGCGGCGGTGGACGAGGCCCGCGGACTCGAGAGCGGCTTTCGCGGAATCGAAGTCCGTACGGCGGATCATGATGTCCACGTCTTGCGTGTTGCGCACCGCGGCCTGGTCAACGGTGGCGACCCAAGCCGCGACGGCGTTGCCGCCGACGACTGCGTAGGCCACTTTCGCCGTTCGGAGGGCGTGCGACGCGAGCAGTAACCGCTTGCGAACTTGTTCCACAGCATTCACCATCCGTTGCAGAATGTCGGACGTGTTGGCCGTCGGCGTAGTCACATCTGAATCATAGTGCCGCGACGCAACGTCCTCATTGCTCTTGAGGTGCCGCGGGTGAATACGTCGCAGAGCCGACCGCGGCCATGTTGGCGAGAATCGCCGCCCGTACCCGCCCATGCGCAACACCCATCGATCTGAGAGCTTGACGTGCCGGCCGATCTCCACGCACGAGAAGCGCCAGCAGCAGGTGCTCGGTTCCAACCCACCATTGGTCGAGGGAGATCGACTCATCCATCGCGGCCCCAACTAAACTGCGTGTGCGCAGGGCGAGCGGGAGGCGAGCGTCTGGAGGGGGATGGGCGGGGCGGCACCTTGGGACTCGGCGAAGCAGCTCCATACGCAGTCCATCGGCGTCAACGCCGCACGCCTGGAGTGAGTGCTTTCCAACGCCGTGAGGGCCGGTGAGAAGGCCCAAAAGAATGTGGTAAGGCTCGATCCGGGTGACCGGAAGTGGACGCACGGTCCACCAGCGCGTTGCTTGCTGCCCGGGCTCCTCTCCACGCACCATCCGCAGCGCGTGACCGTTCGCGGCCTTCATCACCTCGCGGGCTCGGTCCGTGAACCGAAATACCGGGAGTCCGCACTCCGGGCAACGCTGTCCGTTCAAGCCCGAGAGGTCGTAGCCACAAAAGTGGCAGGAGGCTCGTTCCGCGGTTTTTTCCGGCGGACTGTTCATGACTACTTGGCGGCCGCCTTCCCCAGCACCTTCGCGATGTCGAAGTCGATGAAGTCCGCGTGGTGGAAGATCCAGCTTTCGATGGTGCGTTCGACCTTGTCGCCCTCGTGGCTGTGGGTCGCGACGATGTGCATGACCTCGGGGGGGATGCCGTGCTTGTAGCAGAGGGCGACACCGCTGAAGGGGTGGCGGAGCATGTCGCCGTAGTGGCCCTTGATCACGCCGCCCTGGGGGTTCTTGTCGAACTCGAGCATCTTGCCCACGTCGGCGAGGAGCGAGCCGGCGATGAGGTGGTCGGGGTTGACGGGGATGCGCGAGCCGAAGACCTCGGCGAGGACCTTGCTGATCGCGATGCACTGCTTGCAGCAACTGTTCAGGTGCTCGACGAAGCGGAGGTCGATCTTGCCGGCCAGGAGCGTGAAGGGGATGGCGCGGATCTCGTCGAAGGTCCAGCCCTTGCCGCCGCAGCCGCTGGTGAGGGCTTCGTCCCAGACGGCGGCGACCTTGTCGCGGAGCGCGGCGTCCTTGATGTCCGTGAGGTTGGGGAAGAGGGTGGCGATGTCCTTGGCGGAGTATTTCTGGGGCATGGGTGGAGTGTACAGGCGTGG
>JBGAMO010000095.1:0-19900 GCA_044222845.1 Phycisphaerales bacterium | reverse complement strand
GTGATGACCGAAGCTTCACCTCCGCCGAGTGTCACCCGGTCGCACGCGAAGTGCCCTGCATCGGCGGTACGCTCCAACCAACCGCCGTCGAACATCCAGACACGCAGGACATCGTCGTCGTGCGCGATCTTCATGATCTGATGCACGGGCACGACCAGGAAGCCGTATTGGCCCACGAGGCGGTCTCGCTCGGGGCGCGAGAGGAACACATCTGCGTACCGTGCGTTTCCGATCTGCGTCAGGACAAGGTCGAGTTTGAGGGCGGTCTTGAACTCGCCTTGGTTGTGAAGAGTCAAGGCCACGGAATATTGGCCCGGGCCGGGCTCGCTGATGACGGCCCGGGTGACCGTCGACCCAGCGGTGGCCCACTCGCCGACGAGCCCCGGGTCCCAGAGCGCTTCCGACGTGCCTGCGGCGGCATGCAGGAAGGGGCCGCCGCAGCCGGTAAGGGAGACTGCGAGCAGCAGGCCCCCGACAGCGTTGAGCAGGCGATTCATGACTCGTTACCTCGTTCCTGGCCCCGCCCATTCCAACGCGGAGCGGACCGCGGGATGAGCGGCGAGTTGCTGCGTCGAGAGGGTGGCCAGTTCGCCCTCGTGCAGTTGCGTGTGGGCGTCGAGTTGTCCGCGAAGGTGACCGAGCAGGCGAGGGGCCGCGAATACGACGAGGCTGTCCAAACTCTTGTCGCGGCAGGCGTGGCCGATCCAAGTCTTGATCTCGCGGGCAAAGCGCTCCGTCTCCTCTTCGGCGTCGTGGCCGCGTGAGACGGTGTGGGGGGCCGCAGCGGCCGCGGAACTTCCTACGGAGCCGCGGCGTTCCGACCCTCCCAGAAGGCTGGGACGGTGGTGCTCGTGCTCGTCTTCGTGCGTGTTCTCGAGGATGTCGTCCTGGAGGATGTTGAGTTGACCGCCGGGAGTACGGCGGCATCTGAAGAGTTTGGCGGCTCGGTTGTCGGCCGTTACAAACCAGCATTTCGGCTCGTTCATTGCGGACTCCTCGGTGTGGCGGCCGCGAGCGGCGGAGTTTCGATGCTGCGCGGCGGCGCCGTCTATGAATTTAGAGTTGTCAGTCTCCGTCGCCGGCGAGGAGCGTTTCGCCCCGGGACAGCAGTTTGATCTCGGCTTCGTGCATCGCGCAGGGGTCCGGAGCGCTGCCCTTGAGCTCGCGTTCGGCCTGCAGCCAGTCGGAGGTGGGGTCTCCGGGCCTGCCGCTCAAGGTGCGGCATTCAAAGATCTGGTACGCTCGCTCGGAGATGAGTTGAGGGGTAATGACCCTGGCCACCTGCGAAGCGGCGGGCAACTGACGCCCCCGCACGGGTGATGGACTCATTCGCATCTGATTCTTGACGGTGGTCATGGCATACTCCTTGGGTTCTGGATGGTCCTTGGGCGGACCTGAGAGACAACTGGGCCGACCGGCGACCGGTCAGTGCGGGAACGCTCCGAGCAGATCGAGGCTTGTGATCATGCCGATGGGGAACCGCTCACCATCGACGACGATCACCCGGTGAATGCGTTTCTCGAACATCATCTTGGCGACCGCGGCGGCGGGCACCTCGGGCGACACCATCAGGGGGTCTTCCGTCATGAAGTCCTCGACGCAAACAAGGGGCTCCGGGATGACTTCGCTTGCTTCCTCGTCCTCGTCCTGCTCGGAGAGCACTTCGAAGAGGTAAGCCGGCGGGATGTCGTTGGTGCCCTCGGAGCAGCGGCGGATGAGACGTCTTGGAAACTACGCCGACCACTCGCCCTCCTGGTCGACAACGGGAGCCCAGAGATCTCGTTGTCCTCGAAGATGCGGGCGAGGTCGCGGATCGTCGCCGACGGAGTGACGCAGACGGGGTCGCGCTCATCACGTCCTTGGCCCGCAGTTCTGTTTTGAGGAATGGCATGATTCGTCTCCTTCGTGTGTGGTGTTACTCGTCGGGCAGTTCATCCGTGCCGATCGCATACTCGGGGCTTTCCTGGCGGATCGCGGCGTATCCCGCCTCGGTCACGGCGTGCACAAGATCCGGGATCGTGCATGGCGGCTCGTGCAGCACGACCGCGCGGGCACGGTAGATGTTCACGTTCACCTGCTGGACTCCATCAACACGTTCCAGTGCGCCGGCCACTTCTTCGCGGGAATCGTTGTCGTGCATTCCGACGATTAGAGCACCGTTCGTGTCACGTATGACGGCATGGCTCTCACAACGCACTCTCCTTGCCGTTCGGTCGCCGTTCTTGCGGCCGCCGACGACAACCGCACAGCGGCGATGAGATCATTATCGTTCAAATGAGCGCGGCGTGCAACGCGGAAAGTTCCCTGATCGCAGGGATGGGTGCACACGCACGCGGGGCCGACCCGGGCAGGACAAATTCTCGCATTTCGTAGCCGGATTTCGGTTTTGGGAGGCAATTGTCGACCGCGTCGCCAGAATGCGAGAGACGCCGCCGTATAATGCGCCGATGCCTGCCACGAAGCGCATCACGATGGAGCGCGGCTCGCTCCGGGATCCGACGGCCTCGACGGACCGTGAGGCGGGGAGACCGAAGAGTCAGCGACTGACGGCCGCGGAGGTGTCAGCACGGGGTCGGCAGAACCTGGCCGCGGCGCTAGACCCGATCATCACGGTGAGCGCCACGGGCGTGATTCTGAACGTGAGCGAATCGGTGCTTTCAAGTATTGGCTGGCAGCCGGCGGAACTCGTGGGGCGGAACGTGTCCGTGCTGATCCCCGAGCCGCACAGATCATCGCACGACGAGTACATCAAGAGGTACGCGAGGACGGGGGAGAACACCCTGCTGGGCCGGCCGCTGGAACTGCACGCGGTGCGCCGCGACGGGACCGAGTTCCCGATCGAGATGTGCATGTCGCGTGCGGAAACGAACCGGCCGGAGGGCCCGCAGTTCGT
Source organism: Phycisphaerales bacterium (assembly GCA_044222845.1). Taxonomy (GTDB): domain Bacteria; phylum Planctomycetota; class Phycisphaerae; order Phycisphaerales; family UBA1924; genus UBA2402. The sequence continues at coordinate 17,007 of JBGAMO010000095.1, read as the reverse complement.
GGCGATCATCCGCGACGTCAGCGATCGGGTGCGGCTGGGCAACGCACTCGCGGAGCAGAAGCGGTTCTACGAGACGATCATCGAGCACATGCCGGACATCGTGTTCCGGCTGGATCGCGCGCTGCGGCACCTGTTCATCGGCGGGGCGGTGGAGCGGCTGGGCGGGCTGCGGGCGCACGAGTTTGTCGGCAAGACCGGGCGGGAGGTGGGCTTCGCCGCGGGCGTGTGCGACCGTCTTGAGAGCGTCTGCAAGGGGGTGTTCGCGAGCGGGGAGGCGAGCGAACTGGACGTTCAGTTGAGTGGCGTCTGGTTCCATTGCCGGATCGTGCCCGATCGCACGCGCGAGGGGATCATCGCGACGCTGCTGGGCGTGGCGGAGGACATCACGCAGCGCAAGAGAATCGAGGAGGAACTGGCGAATCATCGCGACCGGCTGGAGCGGCTCGTGGAGGCCAGGGCCCAGGAGCTGCGCCGCAGCCACGAGCAGATGCGGATGGCGGACCGGATGGCCTCGATCGGCACGCTCGCGGCCGGGCTGGGCCACGACATGAACAACGTGCTGCTGCCGGTGCGGGCGCACCTGAACGCGGCGCTCGCGGCGTCGAGGCCGCCGTGCAGGCCGGCGGTGCGGGCGTGCGTGCGGCAGGTGCGCCGGAGCGTTGACTACCTGCAGCAACTGGCCGACGGGCTGCACTTCCTGGCGGCGGACCCGGAGCGGGAGAACGGGGGCGGGCCGGGAGAGTGCTCCTCGCTGGCCAAGTGGTGGTCGCAGACGGGCGCAGCAGCCAGTGCTTCCGTGCCGCGGCACGTGCGGATGGGCGACGATCCCGGCGGACGCTCCCGGAAGTGGCGGTGGGCGCACCAGTTGACGCAGGCGGTCTTGAACCCGATCGTCAACTCCGGGCAGGCGATCCTGCCGCCGAAGGACGCCAAGGAGCAGGGCGGCGGGAAGTGCATCGCCGCCAAGGACGGCGCGGGGCGGGGCGGGGGCGTGGGGCAGGCGTGCGGGGAGATGGTGCCTGGAGCGCGCGATAACGGCACGGGGATGACCGACGAGGTGCGGCGGCGGGCGTTTGAGATGTTCTTCACGACCGCCGCGGGGGCTGGGGTCGGGGCTGGGCCTGCCGCTGGTGGCGCGGCTGGTGAACAACGCTGGGGCTGGGTGACGATCGAGTCGACTCCGGCAAGGGACGACGGTGAGCCTGTTCTCGCCGGTGGCGGAGCGAGCGGCCGAGGCGAGCGACGCCGGGGCGGGGAAGGCGGGGCACGGCGGTGATCTCGCTCGCGAACCCGCGACGGCGAACGTGGTGCGGCAGATGATCGAAGCCGCTCACTACCGCGTGGTGGGCGAGCGGGATCGTGCGGGCGCGGCCATCTGGATCGCGGACGCCACGCACGCCACGCCCGGGCGGGTGCGGGCATGGATTGGCGCGTGGGGGGCGGGCGGCCAAGGTGCGACGCGGGACGGCCGGGGCGTTCGTGCTGGTGGGCCCGGTGCGGGCGCGCAGGATCAGAAGCGGTGGTCGCCGCCGCGGCCGGTGCTGATCGAGGCCCCGGACGACTTCATTTCCTCCGCGACGCCGTGGGGCGTGCGGTGCAGCAACAGGCGAGTGCTACGAGGTGACCGATGGTCAAGAACAAGCGAAACTCCGTGCCCGAGCGGGAAGAAGACTCGTGCGGCTGCCGGGAATGAACCCAGCCCGAATCCTCGGCGGCCGGGCACGCCAACGTGGGGATCCGCGTGCTGTGCGTGGACGATCACCAGGTGCTGGTCGAGGGCAAGGCCCAGTTCGCGATCGACGGCACGATCAGCGTAGGGGCTGGCTGCCCAAGCGCCGAGCACCTGTTGGAAGAGACCGCGCGGCTCAAGCCCGACGTCGTGCTGCTGGACATCGAGATGCCCGGGCCCGACGCCTTCGAGACCGCCGAGCGGCTGCGCCACATGCACCCGCGGGTGCGGATCGTCTTCCTGAGCGCGCACGTGCGCGACGGGTACATCGCCGCGACGTGTGGGGCCCACGGGTGCACTTCAAGGGCGATGACCTCAAGGCGATCGCGGTGATCCACGAAGTGGCCCGCAACACCAACGAGGGGCACGCGGGGAGCCACTTCGTGATGGGGCCAAAGGTGCAGGAGCGCTGCCTGACGCCGCGGACGACACACGCCCCTGCGCACGCCCCCACGCAAACCACCGCCCAATCGTCCATGCACGCGCCCACGCACGGCGCCTCGCTCGCCCCCGCGCGGCCCGGCGAAGAGGGAGCCCCGGGCACCCCGCTCACGAACCTCTCGGAGCGCGAGTTGGAAGTGCTTCGCATGATCGGCAAGGGGCTCACGCGGACGCAGATCGCCGCGGAGCTTTCCCGCAGCGCCAAGACGATCGACGGGCACCAGGACCGGATCCTGCGCAAGCTGGGGTTGGACTCGCGCGGGGATTTGATGCGCTTCGCGATCCGCGAGGGGCTTGCGGAGGCGTGAAGCCCGCGCTCCATCGGCCCGCAGCAGATCGCGATTCTCTCCCACCGCTCGCCCCGCTCACGCCGGTGCGTGCGCGGAGCCGTAGACCACCACGCGGACATCCTGGAGCGTGACGAGCCCGCCGCGGACCATCTCGCGCAGGAGGGGGACAAACGCGGCGATCTTCTCGGGGGCGTCGACGATGTCGACGACGATGGGCAGATCCTCGCTCAGGCGCAGGATCTTCACGGTGTGGATGCGGCTGTCAGCCCCGAAGCCCATGGGGCCGCGGAGGACGGTGGCCCCAGCCAGGTGCAGTTCGCGGGCCTTCATGACGATGGCCTCGTACAGGGGCTTGCCCTGCCAGCGGTCGGCCTCGCCGATGTAGATCGTCAGGCGCTGGGCGTTCTCAGGAAGCGCGACATGAGGGGCGGGATCGTTCATGGTGCACCTGTGCCGTGGAGTTTCGCCGCGAGCACCGAGCCGAGCCAGACGCCCAGCAGGCTGAGCACGACGCTGCCGAGCACGTAGACCCCGGCCCGCCCCCACTGCCCGTCGTGCACGAGCGCGAGGGTCTCGCGGCCGAACGAGGAGAACGTGGTGTACCCGCCCAGCACGCCGATGAGCACGGCGTCGCGCACCTCCTCGCGGACCATCACCGGCCCGTACCAGAGGGTGGCGAGCAGGCCCATGACGAGGCACCCGGTGACGTTGATGACCAGCGTCCCCATCGGGAAGTCGGGCCCCCACCAGTGCTGCACCACCCCGCCCAGCCAGTAGCGCAGCAGCCCCCCGACGCCCGCGCCGCAGAAGATGAGCAGAGGTTTCAGCACGGGGGAATGCTACACCCGGGGACCCGGTAGCACGCGGGCGCGGCCCGCCGATGCCCGCGAAGGACCGAGGCGCGTGGAAGGGGCGTTGGTCGCGCCGCGGGACGGGGGCGGCGCGTAGCATTTCCGGCGAATCTGAACTCGGAGGGCTCCCACCATGAATATCGCCGGCTGCGCGTTGGTCCGCTGCGCTCATCGATGGCTTTCGGCCGCGGGGCTGGCGCTTTTGGCGGGCTGCTCGGCGGAGCAGAACCCGATGCGGACCTCGCTGGTGGACATCACGGGCGAGAGCCGGACGGTGCCGGTGTACACCGACTGGTTCCACCTCTTCCCCATCGCCGAGCACCGGCAGGCGACGTCGGTCGCGGGCGTGCTGCTCATGCCCGACGTCGGCCAGGAGTTCCAGTTCAGCGGCGGGCACGACGTGACGACGGCGGTGGGCGTGGCGGTGCTGCAGAGCTACCGGCTGATCGCCGAGAGTGAGCCCCCCGCGGACGCGTGCGGGCACGACGCGCCCGGGGCCGCGGTGACCGCCGTGCGCGACGCCCTCGAACGCTCGCAGCAGTACGCGCTGGACGCGTCGGCGATGGCGGTGGAGCTCGCCGCGCTGCGCGGACAGCTCAAAAGCGGCGGTGACGACACGGTCAAGGCCGAGATCAAGCGCAGGACGCTGGACCTTGCAGAGAAGGAGCGGCACCTCCAGCGGGCCAAAGACGACCTGCGGCTGGCCGCGAACCGGCCGGGGATCATGATCGCACGCTGGAAGGCGACCGGCGAAGCGGGCCTCTCGGCGAAGGCCGCGGACGCTGGGAGCCTGGCGGTGTCGGGCGAAGACACGCGGGCAGGGTTCGTGATCCTGGGCGGGCTGCGGGTGGTGACGCTGGTGCCCGGCGAGGACTTCTGGTGGCTCATCAACAACCTGCGCGACGCCGACAAGGAATACCTCGAGCGGATCGGGCTCACCACGCACCTTATCCAGGCCCGGGACTTGGCGTACGTGAGCGACCTCTCCACGACGCGGACGGCGGCGTTCCTGCTGGACGTACGCAAGCTGGGGGGCACGGGGATCGAGCAGGCCAAGATCGCTGGGTACTGGTCCTTCTCCGGGCAGTACTCCAACAGCGGCAACATGGGGCGGGTGACGTGGAGGCGCGAGCCGTTCTGCGCGGTCTGCGGCATGGACCTGCCGGGGCTGTCGCCCGCGCGCGATCCGCCGCTGCAGCAAAAGTTCGGGGTGCACGCCGCGCATCTGGACCCCGCGACGTACCAGGGGTGGCGGACCATTTCGGCGACGGTGACAAACCTCAGAGATGCGCCCTTCGGGATTGACTGGGTGAAGCAGGCCGCGAAGTATAAGGCCAAACGCACAATGTGGTCCGCGCCGGCGTGCCCCTTCTGCGGGGGCCGGACCTGCCCGGTGGTGATCGAGGGGCACGACGGCACAGCGTGCGACGCGGCGAGCGGGCACGGGAACGACTCGCCGAGCCATTAGACGCTTGGTTGCAGGGACGAGTGCGCCGCGTGCAATTCTCCCCCCGTTGGGAGCGGGCCTACTTCAGAACAGTTGCCCGATTCGAGGCCCGCCCTCGCGTCAATCTCTACAACATCGCGCGGGGGTGAGGCTTACTGCACCATAACGGGCACCGGCATCATTCTCGCCTGCACATCGACGCCTTCTAACAAGTAGGCCACCACATCCGCCGCGGTGTAGGTGTCGTGCCCTGGCTTCAGGAAGCGGGCGACGTCGGCGACATCGTCGCCGGAGGTGACCAGCGGGAGCTCGGTGGTGTGGTCGGCGCGGTGCTGGCCCAGGCCGATGTTGGCCATCAGGCCGTTGCAGACGCACATGCGGCCGTGGGTCTGGTCTTCTTTTCCGCCCTTCTTGATGAAGTCCTCGGCGGGCTCGGCGGGGCAGCGCCAGCCGATGGTGCCGTCGGGCTTCTTGTACGCGTGGCGGAGGTAGCCCAGATCGCAGAGCCGCTCGCTACGGGCGGGGGCGTTGGGGTCGGTGCGGGTGCCGGGCATGCGCAGGACCTTGAAGGGGAACCCGGTGGGCGAAGCGACGGGGTCGGTGAAGACGTGGGCCGTGCCCGCGCGGCTCATGCTGAGCACCTGGGCCTTGATGGCGGCGTCCAGGCCCGACTCCTGGCAGTAGGCGAACGCGGTACCCACCTGCACGCCCGCCGCGCCCAGGCGCAGGGCCTCGGCGACTTTCTCCGGGCGGGCGTAGGAACCGGCGAGCCAGAACGGAAGCCCAAGGGCTCGGAAGGCGTCGAGATCGGCGGCGTCGCGCTCGCCGTAGATGGGTTCGCCGTCGGACGTGAGCCGCATCGGGCCGCGGGGCGGGGCGTTGTGGCCGCCGGCGGTGGGCCCCTCGATGATGAAGCCGTCGACGCGTCCGCTGGCCTTGCGGGCGAGCACCGTGGCGAGCGTTGCAGAGGAGACGATGGCGTAGAAGTCCGGACGCGGGAGTGATGCAGGGCCGTCGGGCCAGAAGGCGGCGGGATCAAAGCGGGTGACGAAGGCATCGTCGGGGGCGGCGCCCTGGACATCCAGAGCGAGTTCGACGGGTTGAGCGCGGGCGAGGCGGTCCATCACGCCGGGGATGGCGCGCGGGATGCCCGCGCCCATCAGCACGCAGGAGACGCCGGCAAGCATCGCGCCGTACAGCGAGGCGAGCGTGGGGAGCTGGATCTTCTCCAGGTAGTTGATACCCACGGGCGCGTCGTGGCCTTCCTTGGCGAGAAAGACCTCGACAAAGTTGCTGGCGACGATGAGTTCTTCGGCGGCGTGCGAGGGCGTTTCGGAACCTATTGGCGCGGATTTGAAGGGCTTGTCGGCGGGCTTGCCGCCGGGGACGAAGTAGCGGTCGAGGATTCGTTTGGCGACGCCGGGGACCGGGAAGGCGTCCAGCGCGCGGCGGACGTGACCGCCGAAATCGCCCAGTTGCAGCCTGCGGGCCATGATGACGTCTAGGGCCGTGCCGGAGACGACGCCGAGTTGGCCGAGGGAAGAGACGGCCCGGGCCAGCCGCCAATCGGAGACGCCCGCGCCCATGCCGCCTTGGATGATGACCGGTAGCTGAGAGATCTGCATGGGTCATCGTAGGCCCATAGTGGATATCTGAGTCCAGATGTCAACTGGTGAAACGCCCGGGCGAACCGGAGCGCCGAGAGGGCCCGGGCGCGGCGGCAGGGGCGGTCAGTATGATTCCCGCATGATCACTTCATTCCCGCTGGGCGTCCGCGCGTGGGTGGTAGGTTGGGTGGCGCTCGCGGCGGCGGCGATGGGAGCCTGGGCGCATGCGCCGGCGGCGCAGCGGCCCAACATCATCTTCATCCTGGCGGACGATCTGGGGTACGGGGATGTGGGGTGCTACGGGCAGAAGGTGATCCGCACGCCGCGGATCGATCGGATGGCGACCGAGGGGATGCGGTTCACGAGCTACTACGCCGGCTCGCCGGTGTGCGCGCCGTCGCGGTGTCAACTGATGACGGGGCTGCACTCGGGGCACGCGTACATCCGGGACAACCGGGAGGTGCAGCCCGAGGGGCAGTTCCCGCTGCCCGAGGGGACGGTGACGCTGGCGCGGGTGCTGCATGAGAACGGATACGCGACCGGGGCGACGGGCAAATGGGGGCTGGGGCCGGTGGGGTCGACGGGCTCGCCGGAAAAGCAGGGGTTCGACTTCTTCTACGGCTACAACTGCCAGCGGGCGGCGCACAACTACTACCCGGTCTCGCTGTGGCGCAACGGGGTGAAGGAGACGCTGGAGGGCAACGCGCCGGGGAATCTGGTGGGCAGGCAGTATTCGCACGACCTCATCGTTGACGAGGCGCTGCAGTTCGTGCGGGAGCACAAGGGGCGTCCGTTTTTTCTGTACATGCCGGTGACGATCCCGCACGTGTCGCTGCAGGTGCCGGAGGACTCGCTGAACGAGTACAAGGGGAAGATCGCCGATGCGCCCTACGACGGGAAGCAGGGGTACTTGCCGCAGGCGTCGCCGCACGCGGCGTACGCGGGGATGGTGTCGCGGCTGGACCGCGATGTCGGGCGGGTGCTCGATCTGCTGGCGGAGTTGGGGATTGACGACAGGACGCTGGTGATCTTCGCCAGCGACAACGGGCCGACGTACGAGCGGATCGGCGGTGCGGACTCGGCGTTTTTCCAGAGCACGGGGGGCCTGCGGGGGCTCAAGGGGAGTGTGTACGAGGGAGGGATCCGCGTGCCGTTCATCGCACGGTGGCCGGGATCAATCGCGGCAGGCAAGACAGTTGATCTGGCGTGCGCGGCGTGGGACGTGATGCCCACGCTGCTGGAAGCGGCCGGATGCGCAGCGCCGAAAGGGCTGGACGGGATCAGCCTCGTGCCGGCACTGACCGGGCGGGGCACGCAGGCGGAGCATGAAAGCCTGTATTGGGAGTTCCCGGCCTACGGCGGGCAACAGGCGGTGCGGTTTGGCGCCATGAAAGCGGTTCGCGTGAAGATGGACAAGGGGCAGATCAAGACCGAGGTGTATGACCTGAGTGCGGACCCCGCGGAAACGAAGGACTTGGCGGCGGAGCGGCCGGAGGTGGTGGCGCGGGCGGAGGCGTTGATGAAGGCGGGGCACAGGGACTCGGCGGAGTTCCCGTTCAAGGCGATTGATGCGGGCCAGAAGCAGGGAGCAGCGGCGCCGCAGTATCCCGGCTATCAGTTGGTGTGGGCGGAAGAGTTCAATATGGATGGCGTGCCGAACGCTGCGAACTGGGTGCCGGAGACGGGGTTCGTGCGGAACCGGGAAGCGCAGTGGTATCAGTTGAGCAACGCGACGTGTCGCGGGGGAACGCTGGTGATCGAGGCGAGGCGTGAACGTGTGGCGAACCCGGGGCACGATCCGAGCGCGGCGGAATCGGATTGGAAGCGTGCGCGGGCGGCGGCGGAATACACGTCGGCGTCGATCAAAACTAAAGGCAAGCACGCATGGACCTATGGCCGGTTTGAGATGCGCGGGCGGATCGACATTCGGATGGGGATGTGGCCGGCGTTCTGGACCGTGGGGAGCGGGAGCGAGGGGCGGCCGGCACGATCGTGGCCGGCGTGCGGTGAGATCGACATCATGGAGTACTTCACGGGGACGCTTTTGGCGAACGCCGCGTGGGCGAGTAAGAAGGCGGGGGTGGCGTCGTGGGATGACGTCAAAGTCCCGATCGGGAACGTGGCCAAGGACGCGGGGTTCGCGAGCGCGGAGGCATGGGCCCGCGAGTTTCACGTGTGGCGGATGGACTGGGACGAGAACGCCATCCGGCATTATGTCGACGGCCGGCTCATGAATGAGATTGATCTCACGAAGACGATCAACAAGACCGCGGACGGCGCGAACCCGTTCCACGAACCGCACCACATCATCCTGAACCTGGCGGTGGGTGGGACAGTGGGCGGCGATCCGACGGGGACGGAGTTCCCGGGTCGGCTTGAGATCGATTGGGTACGGGTGTATCAGAAGACGGTGGAGCCGGTTCGGATCGATCTTGATGGGGAAGCGAAGCGACAAACGGTGGTGGATCGGGAAGCGGGCGTGTACCTGGGGCACGTTTCAACGGTAATGCTGGAGGATCGCAAAACTATTCTCGCGGCGTACCCCAAGGGGCACGGGCAGGGGCCCGTGCTGCTCAAGCGGAGCACGGACGGCGGAGTGACATGGTCGGAGCGATTGCCAACGCCCGAATCGTGGGCAACGAGTAAGGAGACTCCCACTCTGTTCAACCTGGGCGGGGACTCGTTGATCATGTTCTCGGGGTTGTACCCGATTCGCGCGGCGAGGTCGGCCGATGGCGGGGCGACGTGGAGCGAACTCGCACCGATCGGAGAGTGGGGTGGGATCGTGGCGATGGGCGGGGTGGCGAAGATCGGGGAACGAAAGTTCGTGGCGTTCTTTCACGACGATGGGCGGTTCATCGCGGCCAAGGCGAAGGAACCGGGAGCAGGAACGTTCACTGTGTATCAGACTGTTTCGGAGGACGCGGGGGCGACATGGGGTACGCCGCGGGAGATATGGAAGGGAACGGAAGTGCACTTGTGCGAACCTGGAGTGGTAAGGTCGCCGGATGGACGCACGATCGCATTGCTGCTGCGGGAGAATCGGCGGGTGAAGAACTCGCACGTGATGTTCAGCGATGACGGCGCCGCGACTTGGTCGACGCCGGTGGAGCTTCCTGAGGCCCTGACGGGGAATCGGCACATCGCGGCGTATACGCCTGATGGGCGGCTAGTCATCACTTTTCGTCGGATGGTGAAAGGTGACGCGTGGTCGGGGGATTGGGTGGCATGGATTGGAACCTGGGAGGAATTGGTGCGCGGCACGGGTGCCGCCGCGGCGGAGTCAAAGACGAAGAGAAAGTCCTACCTCGTCCGCCTCAAGGACAACCTCACGGAATGGGATTGCGGATATGCCGGGCTGGAAGCTCTGCCGGACGGGACCATGGTCGCTACGACCTATGGGACGTGGACGCGAGATCAGAAGCCATACATACTGAGCGTTCGGTTCTCCGCCGCGGATTTGGATGCGTTGGTCGAACGGCGATAGAGGGAGGGTTTGCCTCACGTCCGTTAACGTTGAACTATTTTCCTGAAACGTATATGAAACAGTTGCAGAAACGTGCCGGAGGCCATAACCTCTGGCAGTTGGCGTCAACGTTGCCGCCGCTTACTCAAGATCAGGAGACAGAGAGATGACTTACCGAAATTCGTTGGTGTGTGCTTCCGTGGTACTGTGCTTTGCCGGCGCCGCGAGCGCTATGCCGAATCTTTTGAACAACGCGGGATTCGAGAGCCCTCTGGGCTTTGACTTCTCGAACCTCAGCAACTGGAACGGGTTCTTCGGCGGACCGGCCGGTACGTTCCTGGAAGCGTTCAACACGACAGGCGCGACGCCTCACTCGGGGGCCCAGGCGCTGGTGACGACTGTCCGCAGCGGCCCCGGGACCGACGGGCTTGGTGCGTTCACCGGCCACGTTCAGTTCGTGACCTCGATCATCCCGGGGTCGATGTACGAGCTTTCCGTTTGGGCTCGGACCAATCCGGTCGTGACCAATGGCGCGGAGTTCCGCGTTGAGTGGCAGGACGCCGGCGGCAACGAGATCTCGCGTCACAACGCGGCGATCCAAGACCTGCTCACCGCGGACTTCCAGCAGTTCAGCTTCACCGAGACCGCTCCGGCGGGCGCCGCCCGTGCCGCGATCGTGCTCGCCGTCCAAAGCTACGTCAATACTCAGCCCAACGCGGACACCAGCGTCGCGTGGGACGACGCTTCGTTTTCCGTGGTTCCCGCTCCGGGCGCGGCGGCGCTGCTCGGCGTGGGCGCATTGCTCGCCGGTCGCCGTCGTCGCTGAGTGAATAGACAGACAACTGATAGTGAAAGACCCCCGTTCAACGGGGGTCTTTTGCTGCGCCGATTACTTGCCCGCCGGCTTGGGTACGCAGAGGTCGCAAGAGACTCCCTGGGGTGCGCACTTCTCGCAACGGGCCTTGAGCACATCGCCCTCGGTGTAAATCGAAAGTTCGGTCCTGCAATCGGGGCACGTTTCCTTGTAGATCACCTGGGTTGTGGGCCCCGTGCGGGGGCGGTTGCGGCGGATCCGGGCGATCTGGTCGTAGCATTTCTGGCAGACGGCGACTGTGCCGCTGGCGGCATCGGACTTGGGATGCTTGTAGTTATGACAGCCGATCAGAGAGACAAGGCACAGGGCAAGGGCGAGGTGGGCTTGCTTCATCGTCGATTCCTTGAGGACACGGGATCTTGAGCCGTTGCGTGCATTGGAACATTGAACAGACACAACAGCGTACACCAGCGGATACCGGCACGGAATGCGCCGGCGGGTCTCGGCGTGACACCCCCACTATTCTCTGCTCCCAAGCGAATCCGCCATGGCAACGTCGCCCCCACCAGCACCCCCGACGCCGAGATCGCCCGGTCGCACCGATCGGCGGACGCTTGAAATCGCGGCGGTGTTCCTGAAGTTGGGGTTGATTTCATTCGGAGGGCCGATCGCTCACCTTGGGCACTTCCATGGCGAGTTCGTGCGCAAACGGCGGTGGCTGGAAGACGCGGAATACGCCGACCTCGTGGCGTTGTGTCAGTTCCTGCCGGGGCCGGCGAGCAGCCAGGTGGCGTTCGGGCTGGGGATGCGTCGGGGAGGCATTGCGGGCGCGGCCGCGGCGTCGGTGTGCTTCACAACGCCTTCGGCGGTGCTGATGATCGCGTTCGCATATGGGGTGACGTCGTTGGGCGGCGTAGCCGGCTCGGCATGGATGCACGGGCTGAAGTTGGCGGCGGTCGCTGTGGTGGCCCAGGCGGTGTGGGCGATGGGGCGGAGCCTGTGTCCGGATGTGCCACGAGTGATGATGGGGTTGGCGGCCGCCGGAGCAGTATTGTGGATGCCGAGCGCTTGGGTTCAAATCGGGGTGATCGCGGTGTGCGGAGCGGCGGGGTGGGCGTTGTATCGGGACGTTTTGCCTCCTATTTCGGAAGTGCGTCCCGCCGGAGGGGCACATCACAGGCAGGCGGCAGCAGTGCTGCTGGTGTTCGCGGCGATTTTGATTGGATTGCCTGTGCTGGCGCGTGCGACGGACAATCGGTGGGTAGACACCTTTGATGCCTTTTATCGATCGGGATCGCTGGTCTTTGGAGGCGGGCACGTGGTATTGCCTCTACTCCGAGAGCAGATTGTGCCGCGGGGGTGGATGGACGACGGAACGTTTCTCGCCGGATACGCGGCGGCGCAGGCGCTGCCGGGGCCGTTATTCACGTTTTCGGCCTATCTTGGCACAATTGTTTTTGAGGGACCGGGGGCGTGGCGGGGTGGACTGTGGTGCCTGACGGCGGTTTTTCTGCCGACGTGGTTGCTGGTTGGAGGCGTGCTGCCTTTCTGGCCGGTAGTTCGATCGAAGACATGGGTGCAAGCAGGGCTTCGAGGAGTGAACGCCGCGGTCGTGGGTATTCTGTTGGCAGCGTGGTATTCACCGGTGATGACGCAAAGTTTGCACACAGTGGCAGACGGCGTCGTTGCAGCCGCGGCGGTTGTGCTTCTGATGCGTTGGCGCGTAACGCCGTTGCTGATCGTGCTGGGTTGTGCCGCGGCAGGGTTTTGGCTGCCGACGTGAGAGGCTTCGAAGTACAATCTTTGGCGGCGGAGCCGCTAACGATCGGAAGAGCTTCGGATTGAAATCGGACGACTCGGTCACTCGGTCCATGATGGCGTTCGCCATCGCTGTACAGTTGGGCTCGACAAGAGTTGCGCCATTATTCGTAGGCCCCCAGCAAAACTCTTGTATGCCTGGAAGCGACCTACGGGCAATTGGCTTCATTTGCGGTATCGCTTGCGCAGCTGGCCGAAAGTGTGATCGTGAAGTCGGTAAAGTGACTGATGTAGGCATTCCCGTTTGGGGCTGCTTGCCGACTCGGGTGAGCGGCGGCAACTTGCGAACGCCATGGAAGTTTGGGTCTTGCCGGGACGGCAATGGTCGCCAGCGAGGACGCTGGTGGCGGCAGATCCGGCGAGCCTGCACATTTCGCGTGCGATCGGCATCATTGGGGCTGCTGACGGAGTGGCTCTCGGCACGCATATAACTGCTGCACCAACTACGGCCAACCTCAGAAGGCGCCGAACTTGACCATACAGAACTTCTTTAACTTCTCCATCGTGATTTTCACCGTCGGGAATCTGGCGGCCATGGGCCTGGAACTCCAGGTGCGGGACGCCCTCAAGGCTCTGCGCAGTCCGCGCTTTGTATTTCTCATCGTCGTGTGGAGTTGGGTGATCGGACCGGCGCTCGCGTATCTGTTTGCAAAGGTCCTTCCGCTGGCCGAGCCGTACTCCATGGGGCTCCTGCTTGCGGGCCCGGCTCCGTGTGCGCCGTTCTATCCGTTGGTGGTGAAGGTCGCCAGAGGCGACGTCGCCTACGCCGCGGCTTTGCTGCTGTTGACAGCGATCGGCACGGTCGTGGTGATGCCTTTGCTCCTGCCGTTGATGATCCCGGGCCTGACGGTGAGCGCATGGGCTATCGCAAAGCCCCTCCTGACGCTTGTGTTGACGCCTCTGATCATCGGCATAGCGATCCGATCATTCGCGGCGCGGGCGGCGGCGGTGCTGTTCCCCGTGGTCAAGCGCATCGCGGGCATCTTCACGCTGATTACGCTGGTTCTCGTGTTCGTGCTTTATGGAAAGGACATGCTCAACGCGATGGGGAGCTTTGCCATCGGCACCCAGCTCCTGTTCCTGGGAGTGATGACGATGGCGCCGTACTGGCTGGGATTCGGGTCGAAGCAGGAGCAGCGGAGTATTCTGGCGCTCGGGGTAGGGACACGCAATGTCGCGGCGGTGTTCGCCGTGCTCATGGCCATTCCGAATCCGGACTCGCGACTGGTGGTCATGGTCGTGCTCGTGGTGCCCCTATCGGTCATTGTGGCGCTCGCGGCGGCGAAGTTCTTCGGTGCGCATGCCGGCGAGCCGACCGCGGAGGTTCGAGCATGAGACGAGCGGATCATCGGCGGTGGCGGGCGTGAATCGGCCGGCGATGTAGCGCTCGCTGGCGACATTTAGACCGCCCGAATGCAGCGGTGTTTTCGACAGATTGCGACTGAGAATCAGACGCGGTCCGGGCGATCAAGTCTCGAATGTGCAGGGAGTGTCCGATGGCCAACACCGAGTTGAAGCTCAATGACATTCTGGCGATCGATCGAACGCGCATGGCCGCGGAACGAACACTCATGGCATGGGTTCGCACCGCGCTCTCCATGATCACGTTCGGATTCAGCATTTACAAAGTTCTGCAGGCGCTGCAGGAGCAGAGCAGTGTGTACATCCTACGGCCGCAGGCGCCCCGCAACGCAGGTTTGACGCTGATCGGCCTGGGAATATTCGTGCTCGTCACCGCTGGCGTTCAGCATCGCAAGTACTTGCGGAACCTCGGCCCGGCACAATCCGGGAGGGCGTGGGACATGACACAGATCGTCGCGTCCCTGATCGCCTTGCTGGGCATCCTGATGTTCGGGAGCATCATCCTCAATACGGGACCGTTCGGTTGACCAACCGTCGGACACCGCACCGCCTCCCCGCACAGATCAGGCCCACGAGTTGTGAAACGACGAGCGACCAATGCCAGAACCCGTCATGGTCTCCGGCGCGAAGTCGACCTCAGATGCCTGAACGCGAACAGCGCCTCAGACGAAGTGAATTCCGTGTTCCGCGGCAATTTGAATAACGCGGGGCATGTTTGGCGGACCGGGTTTGGAGAGCTCCTGTTCGCAGCGCGCGAAGAAGGTCTCGAAGCCCGATGGTGCGGTGCAGAGCAGCATCTTCAGGAGTGTCTGGCCGGCGTTTCTGAAGGTGTGGACGACGCCGCGGGGGGTGTAGACGGCTGTGCCCACTGGAACCTCGGCCCAGGCGCCATCCTTCAGGAACTCTGCGCGGCCTTCCAGAACAAAGAAGGTCTCATCCTCGTTGAGATGGTAGTGCGGCGGCGGGCCGCCACCTGGAGGGGTGACGCTGGTGAACAGGGTGTATTTGCCGCCGGTTTCGGCGCCGGTCAGGTGCAACGTGATCTCGTCGCCGAATGCGCGAAGGACCTTGCCGGTGTTCGGGGGAACGATGCGCGTGAACTGGGTGGAGGGTGTGCTCATCTGATATCTCGGAATAAAACGAACAATGGATCACGGGCTTCGCCGGGGAAGGCCCAGTTTATGCGGGCTTTAATGAGACTGGTTGGCCGCGCAACCACGCCGGGGCCGTGGACTGCTTCGTGTATAGTTGAGGGTCAGCGCCGCGAGTTCGGACAGCGGCGTACCGGTCCACCCAACCAGGAGGCCCATGATGGCGACTCCGCTTTGCGATGCGTCGTCCCCTCAGTTCATGGAGTTGCTGGCGACATGCCCGATCGTGCCTGGGGCGATCGTAAGCAAGCCGGTGTTGAATCTGCCTGAGGGGAGGGTGGTGGTCTTCGCGATGGATGCCGGGCAGCAAATGAGCGAACACCGGGCCCCGTTTATCGCGACGGTGCATGTGCTGGAGGGGCGGTTGCTGTTTGGCGTCGAGGCGAGTGAGCGGGAAATGGGGCCGCACGATTGGCTGGTGATGCCGGCGAACGCCCCCCACCGCTTGACCGCGATGGAACCGACGCGGTTTGTGCTGACGCTGTTCAAACAGCCGTGAGCAGGAGTGAACTGGTCCGCGCAGTTGATTTGCAGGTCCAACCCGGGGTAAAATATTACCGGCTGGAAGAACGCCGCCGGGTCCACGGGAAGGGCTTAGCCCAACTTCGCTCAGTTCAATCCATGATCTCACTAGCACGTTCTTCGTGCCGCCTGTCTGTGGACCCCGGGCGAACTGCATGGAGAACTGACCGTGAAAACAACTCTTCCGCCCCGTCCCAATCTTGACCACCTGCGGCGTCAGGCCAAGTCGCTGCTGGCTGCGCTGGCCACCGGCGAAAGCCACGCGATCGCGACAATAGTGCAGCACCTGCCCGCGGCCAAGGGCATGAGCGATGAGAAGGTCCGTGCCGCGGGTTTCAGGTTGGCGGATGCGCAGTCCGCGGTGGCCCGTCAGACCGGATTCTCGGGATGGCCTCAACTGGCGCGGCACGTGGAGCAACTCCGGGCATTGGAAGGAACGTGGGAGTTCGTGAGTCTGGAGATCGACGGGAGCGGCATTCCCGCGGCGGGGCTGAGTGCATCACGGCTGCTCATAGATGGGGATCGGTTCCGGATGGAATCACCCGAGGCAACATACGAAGGCGAATTCAACATTGACGTAGAATCCGAACCTCACGGGATCGACATTGAGTTTGTGGAAGGGCCGGACGCCGGCAACTGGAACTACGGGATATTCCGGCTCGTCGAGGACCGGCTGGAGTTGTGCCTTGATATGAACGGGAAGGAACGGCCACGGGAGTTCCGCACTGCACCCGGATCGGGCCGCGCGTTCGAGATTCTGCGGAGGGCATCGCGTGAGCGGCCCGATGCGGTGCAAGGGGGAACGCGGAAGGAGAGTTCATCGCCGGCAAAGGCAGCGTGCGGCAGCGACGCGGCGAACGAAACAGAGTTCGCGTACGTTGAATCGCGGTTGCTGACCCGCCTGCAAGGAGAATGGGCCGCGGAGAAGTTGATTCGTGACGGCAAGGAACTGCCAGGGATGATGCTCAAGAGCGCCGTGCGGTCGGCGAAGGGCAACGACCTGAAGGTGTCGGTTGGCGGGCAGGTCATGGTGCACGCGTTGGTGCGGATCGATGAGCGCCAGCAGCCCGTGAGCGTTGATTACCTGTTGCAGGCGGGGCCGGGGAAAGGTCAGGTGCAACGGGGCATCATGGAGTGGCACGGCGATGTGGCGTGCTTCTGCATGGCAGCGCCGGGGCAAGATCGTCCAACGGACTTTGAATGCCCGGCGGGAAGCGGGCGAACCGTCAGTCATTGGCGCAAGAAGTGAGATGCTGGCTACGTTAAACGTGTCCTCTGTTATGCCCGGCATGCAGTCGGACAACTTCGATTGAGTTTCTGCAACAGAGCCCCCGGCTGCGTGCCGGGGGCTCTGCTTGTTTCGCGAGCATCCTCACGGGGCAATGAAGTCATCCAAGCGAGGAATCCATCACCGCATGTTCGACTTCACACTGGTCACTTTTCCATCCACGGCAAACGTGGCATACCCGTGATGGTGACTCGTTCTTGGGTGCTTCTGCGCGATGAAAG
>JBGAMO010000094.1:0-19167 GCA_044222845.1 Phycisphaerales bacterium | reverse complement strand
GCCTGACCAGCGTGTTGTCGCCGGCATCGATCGCCGCGGATGGCGCTGAAGGCGTGAAGTCCTCATCTCCGGTCGCTGGAACTCCGTCCAATCCCAGAGGACGGACAAACGCCGGGTCCCCGTCGAAAGTGGCCGCCAGTGGCCCCGTCGTGTAACCCCCAATTAAATTATGACTCCCCGCGATCGACGCCGGCCACAGGTTCCAAGAGAGATTCTGCTCCCGAGTGCCGCCCCCGGCACCCCCGTTTCCCCACATGATGCAGTTGTCGAACCGGGGACCGGGCCCCCGGCCGGAAGTCTCGGTGAGCGCCACGCCCGGCGCCGCAGAGCCCGAGTTCATCGTGATGGTGCAGTTGACAAACTGCGGCGATATCCCGGCGCCAACCCCACCGACTCCGCCACCGATGTTATTGGCGATCAAGCAATGGTCCATCAGACCGCCGCCCCCGATCCAGAGCCCCCCGCCTGAAGACGTCGCGGTATTGCGGTCAATCACACTCCGAACGATGCTCACCGACGCGGCCGAGGAATACACCGCGCCCCCTTCGATCGCGCGGTTGTTGTTCATAGCGCAGAACGCCAACGTCGCGTTGCCGCTCGCGATCCGCACCGCGCCGCCGCTGGTGCCTTCACTGTCCGTGATAATGCACCGAAGCACCTCGCCCGCGCGGCTGACCCTCACGCCCCCGCCGTCAACGCCCGGGCCCCCGCCATACCTGATGGTGAACCCGTCGAACGCGGGCGGCGGATCAGGCAAGGTCGTCGCGGCGGGCTCGATGCGAACGACCCACCTCGACCGTGCCCCGGATTCACCGTTCACTCTTCCCGAGAGCACGACTGGATTTCGTTGCAGATCCCGTTCCTGGAACGCCGTCTCTGTACCATCGAAACCGGCGTACACACGCGCCGCGCCGGAGTTCACAAACGCCGCGTTGACATCGCCGACGGATGAGGGTGTGTAGGTGCCCTTGGCAACCCAAATCTCCCGAACTTCACCCCCGGACGAGTTCGATCGCACCAGGGCTTCAGTCAGCGTCCGGTATGCACGGATCCAGCCCGTGCCATCGCCCCCCGGGGGCGCATCGGCTTTCACGTACAAGCGAGCGGGCGCGAGTAGCGTGATCTGCAGACCATTGACGGACCCGAACCCCGTCGCCGCGGCCGCTCTGATGCTCATTACGCCGCTCAGATCAACCCGACAGGTATGCAGGGCGTGCGTCACTCCCTGCTGGAACGAGTTGACCGGCATCGCCCCACCCACCACCTGAGGGTTGTTCGTCGCCGCGCCGACTACGAACACCCGCGTTCGGTCCACCGTCGGGTTGTCCGGCGAGATCGCGTACGTGCAGACCCGATAGGCGCCTGGCACGAGCCGCTCCAAACGCATCGTGATCTCCGAACCCAGGTAGCCCACGTCGAGCACGTCATCGATCAAGTACTGGAACTCGCCGCCGGTATCGGGGTTGTCAAACGTGAACACCCCGGCGAGACCGACTCGCTTGTAGACCACGCCGCGGTTCTGCCCCGCGGTATCGACCAGCGAGATCGGCCCGGCGTCGGCCCCCTGCACCGCGTTCCACACGCCCGTCTGATTCACCGCGCCGCCGAACGCAGCGAGCGGCGGCGACCCTGCGGGTGTACCCGCCTCGTCAAAGTCGATGTTGATGTCCTGGGCGTGCACAACCGTGGCGCAGACGGCGACAAGGACGGTTTGGAGGGGCACACGCATCGGGTCACTCTCTTTCGACAATCGGTGTTTCCAAGAGTAGGTTTGGCGCCGCCGAACGCCCGATTGCGCGGTTCCAATCGCCTTCTCGCGGCACTTCAAACGCCGACCGCATCGTGTTATCGGCCACGAATCGCTCTTTGAACACTACCCGAGAGTCGGCCGAGTCCGAATCTCCGATGCGCATCCGCGTCGGAGATTCGAACGATTTTTTCACCGTGCCCCTGTCACTCGTCCCCGGGCGGACTCGCACAGACGGGAAGCCATGATAACCACGCCCAGAAAGCCGTCACTGTTGACCCGCGTCGCGGGACGCTCCGCCTCCTCGGGATTGGCCAAAGGCAACTCCCATTTCGAGACGCTCGAAGGCCGCCAACTCCTCTCCGCCTCCTGGGACGGCGGCGGCGGCGACAGTCTCTGGAGCAATCCGCTCAACTGGGCCGGCGACACGCTCCCCACCGCGGCGGACGTGGTCAGCATCGGCGCCGGGTTCGGTACAGTCCGGTACACCAACACGGTTCCCGCAGCCAACCGATCCGTCGCCGGTTTGGACACTTCGAGCAATATCCGGTTCGAGAGCAGCGGCGTGCTCACGGTGTCCGGTTCGGGCGTCCTTCGCTCGGGCGCCACGATGACCATGAGCGGCGGCGAAGTGCGAGGCGGCGCCTGGGACGTCACCGGCGGGACACTCGCCGCGAGTTCTCTCGGCGGAATCATGCGCGACATGACCGTCACCGGCGACATCAACATCTCGGCCAACAGTTCATACGTCGAGTTGTACGGATCAACCCGCTTCGGCACCGCCAACATCACAGGCAGCGGCGCCGGTGTGTACGTCGCCCCCGGCTACACCCTCTCTGACAAGCTGTACTACGGCGGCGCGGGGAACCAGTTCCTTTCGCCCGAAGCAGCCGGGACTTTCACCATCGCCGCCACGGGTGAGATCCGTCTGCTGGCCGGCGCCGCGGCGGGAATCTCCGTGGCCAACGGTGCCATGACCACGCTGACCAACAACGGTCTGATCGCCAACGAAACCACCAACCGCCAGTTGACCATCCAGCCCGCCAACTTCGTCAACAACAACATCGCACGCACCCTGGGAGGCGAGCTGCGCATCTTCGGCACGGTCAGCAGCACCAACAACGGCGATATCGTCGCCGACGACCCGACCAACGTGACTTCGCCCACGCTCTCCTTCTCGGGCGCCTGGTCCAGCACCGGTCGAATCATCAGCGACGCCGCCACCATCAACTTCGGCGGCACCTTCACCACCGCCGGCATGGACCTGCCCGGCTTTGTCCGAACCGGCGGCACCGTCAATATCACCGGCACCCTCGACAACACCGGCGACACGCTCGCCCTCAACGCCTCCACCGGAACATGGCTCCTGCGAAACGGCGAGATCCGCGGCGGAACGCTCTCGTTCGCGGACGGCAAAACGCTCTCCGCCACAACCGCCGGCGGCATTCTCCGCGATCTGAACATCAACGGCGATGTCACCATCGATACCACCAGCGCCTATTTCCAGCTCTACGGATCGACCCGTTTCGGCACGCTTTTCCTGACCAGCAGCAATTCAGCGTTGTACCTGGCCCCCGGTTACGTCATCCGCGACAAGATTTACGCCGGCGGGGTCGGCAACCAGTCCATCGGGCTCGAGAGCGCCGGTTCCATCTCCATCGCCTCGACGGGCGAGGTCCGGCTTCTCGCCGGCGCGGCCGGCGGCTTCACCCTGGCCAACGGCCTGGCCACGACGCTCACGAACGACGGCCTGATCGCCAACGAGACCACGAACCGTCAGTTCAGCATCCAGTCTGTCAACTTCATCAACAACAACATCGCCCGCACCCTCGGCGGCGACTTGCGATTCTCCAGCAGCGCAAGCACGACAAACAACGGCGACATCGTCGCCGACGACCCGCTCAACGTGACCTCCCCGACGCTGACGTTCACGTCCGCATGGTCGAACACCGGACGCATCATCGCCGACGCCGCCACTGTCAACTTCGGCGGCACCTTCACCACCGCCGGCATGGGCCTGCCCGGCTTCATCCGGTCGGGCGGAACCGTGAACATCACCGGCACGCTCAACAATACGGGCGACACCCTCACCCTCAACGCCTCCACCGGCACCTGGCTCCTCCGAAACGGCGAGATCCGCGGCTGGCACGCTCTCTTTCGCGGATGGCAAAACACTCGGCGCCACTTCGAGCGGCGGCGTCCTCCGTGATCTGACTGTCACCGCCAGCATGACGATCGACACGAACAGCGCCAACTTCCAGATCTACGGCGCGACGCGCTTTGACACAATCTTCCTCACCGGCAGCAGCGCAGGCCTCTTTGTTGCACCCGGCTACATCCTCCGCGACAAGGTGTACGCGGGCGGCCTGGGCAACCAGTTCGTCGCGCAGGACAGCAGCGGCAGTCTGACCATCGCCTCTTCCGGCGAAATCCGGTTGCTCGCGGGCTCTTCAGGCGCGTTCTCACTCGGAGGCGGTAACACCACCATACTGACCAACGACGGCCTGATCGCCAACGAGACCACAAACCGTCAGTTCAATATCCAGCCGGTGAACTTCATCAACAACAACGTCACTCGCACACTCGGCGGAGATCTCCGCATCGCCGGCAACACAGCCTCGGTGAACCACGGCGACATCGTCGCCGACGATCCGCTCAACCTGACTTCCCCCACGCTCACGTTCACGTCCGCATGGTCGAACACCGGACGCATTATCGCCGACGCCGCGACTGTCAACTTCGGCGGCACCTTTACCACGGCCGGCATGGGCCTGGCCGGCTTCTTCCGCACCGGCGGCACCGTCAACATCACCGGCACCCTTAATAACACCGGCGACACGCTCTCCCTCAACGCCTCCACCGGCTCCTGGTTCCTCCGAAACGGTGAGATCCGCGGCGGCGGCCTCAACATGGCTGACGGCCAGACCCTCCGCTTCACCACCTCCGGCGGCACCCTCCGTGACGTTACCGTCAACGGCGACCTTTCCCTGGAAGGTGCTGCGGTCAGCACGACCATCGCGGGTTCGACTCGATTCGGGACCCTGACGCTCACCTCCAGCGGCGCGTCCCTGTTCATCGCCCCAGGATACGTCCTGAAGGACCGGATCTACGCCGCCGCCACCGGCGGACAATCTATCGAAGTATCGCCTTCAGGAGCGCTGACCATCGACACGACCGGTGAAGTACGGTTCCTCGCAGGCACGCTCGGCAACCTGGCCTTCGGCGGTTCCAACCTCAGTTCTCTCACCAACAACGGGCTGATCTCATGCGAGGCAACATCCAGAACACTGACGATCGGGCCCGCGAGCTTCACCAATAACGGCACCGTGCAGGCCCTCGCAGGCACGATCTCGTTCCAGAGCAACACCGCCATCACCAACGTTTCAGGATCCACACTCACCGGCGGCACCTGGCGTGCGGTCGGCACAGGCGTCATCTCCGGCACGCCGTTCGGTTCCATCTTTACGAACGCGGCGAACGTGGAGCTGGGCGGCGCCGGCGTGTTCGCCCCGATCGGTTCCCTGCGGACCAACGCGGGCACGTTCTCTCTGAGCGGCGGCAAAGACCTAGCGCTCGCACCCGGCAACGGCACGCTCCTCAATGACGGCACCATCGCGCTGGGAGCGGGCAGCACGCTCTCCGTCACCGGGGCATACACCCAAGGCCCCGGCGGAAAGCTCGATTCAAGCTTCAACGGCACCAACCCCGCGACCAACATCGGCGTCCTGAACGCTTCGGGAGTTGTCACGCTGGCCGGAACTCTCAAGGCACAGCCGGTGGACAACTACCTGCCCGCGGCGTTCCTCGACTTCACCGTCGTCTCCGGCGCGTCACGCTCGGGATCCTTCTCAGCGACTCAGTTCCCGGCCCCTGAGAGCATCACCTACATCGCAACGTATTCCGCTTCTTCCGGTCGGGTCAGCACGCAGCCGGGCGTGGGCTATTGGACCGGTCTGGGCGACGGCGTGCACTGGAACGACGCCGCGAACTGGACCGGGAACATCCTCCCCGGCCCGGCCGACTCGGTGGTCATCGACGTCCCGGGCAATGCGACAATCATCATTTCCTCAGGATCGCAGAGTGTCCGGAGCGTTCAATCCCGAGAGTCCATCACGCTCAGCGGCGGAAGCCTGACGATCTCTTCGGGTGCGTCCAACATCGCCGGCACGCTCCAGGTCTCTAGCGGCACCTTCACGATCGGGTCCTCCGCGACGCTCAACGTGGAGGGCGCCATGGTCGTCGCCGCCGGCCTCGTGGTCAATGGCTCGCTCACGCTCCCCTCCGGTGGAACCATCGCCAACAGCGCGACCTTCTCGGGCACCGGATCAATCGCGGTGAACGGCGGGACGCTCAACATCAACTCAAGCGCTTCGGGCAGCCTCGCAGTCACCATCGCCCTTCCCGCCACCGCAGCGCTTGGCGCCGACCAGTCGCTGCGAACGCTCACGAACCAGGGCACGCTCGACCTGGGCACTTCGACGATCGCCCTTGCCGGTTCACTCTCGCTTTCAACGACCGGCACGCTGTTGGCCGGCATCGTCTCGGAAACGCAGATGGGCAACATCATCGCGCCCGGAGCCGTCAACGCCGCGGGCAACCTCACGGTGTACGCCGTCAACGGCTTTGATCCCTCGCGGGGCAACGTACTCGTGGGGCTCCCGATCCTCCGTGGGGCGGTCCGCTCCGGTGAGTTCGTCGATATCAACCTCCCCAGCACCCAGGTTGGTGCGTACGCCCTCCGCTACCGGGCCGACCGCGCTGAGATCATCTTCAACATCGCCGATTACAACGGCGACGGCGGCGTCGACGGCGCCGATATCGACGCGTTCTACTCGTATTGGGAAGCAGGCTCTGACTTTGCCGACATCAACGGCGACGGAGGGGTCGACGGCTCGGACGTCGGCGCCTACTTCGAAATCTGGGAATCCGGCGGCGAGTGAACAGCCGGCAACTCGCCGCGAGCATCACCACTCGATGATCGGACCCGCTTCTCCTTTATTCCCAGCGGTCCATTTATTGGACCGAATTGAGGAAAATGGGGGTGCGGTTCCGGTCATTTGCGTGTATACTGACCGGATCACGCGGCCTCGATGCCGCTTGTGTTCACGTTTCTGGCCTCTCCCAAGGTTCGGCGTGAACGTGAGTGTGTGAAGGTTCCCCGAATCTGAACGCCGAATCAAAGAATGGCCATGCCGCAGGGTTCGCGCTCGCCCGCGTCGCCTTCGATTGGCTCATGTTCTGACCTTGTCGCGTGTGAAATCGCCCGCGACCACGATGCACATCAGGTAAGTAATGCCCGTTGGGCCCACCCGCGTTCGATCCCGGCCCGCTGGTGATTCCTGCCGGGCACCATGCGTCGTGCGTGCGTTGTTCCGCCCGCCGCGTGGATTGCAGGGGAATGCCATGGGCATTCCTTCATCCGACTCCAGGCCCTCACCGCACCGGAACCAACGCAATGAACAGCCTCGCCCGTTTGACCGCAGTGGTTGTAGCCCTTGCCTCCTCGTGTTTCGGCCAGCCGATCACGGTGTACAACAACCTGCCGTACACCTCGGTGGGCTGCACCGACCCTCGCCTCGATCTCTACCTGCCGGCCGGCGACTTTGCGCCCAACGCGTCGACAATTGTGTACATGCACAGCGGCGGCTGGAACAGCGGCGACAAGGCCACACCCGCGACTCTGTGCGCCGAACTGGCACGCCGCGGGTACCCCACGATCTCGATCAACTACACGCTCTCGGCGCCGCGCTTCACCAGTCACCCGCAGTGCATCCGCGATGTCAAGGCGGCGATCCGCTGGGTTCGAACGGTCGGCACCGACACATACAACCTCCCTTGGCGAGTCTTCACAGCCGGGGATTCTGCGGGCGGCCACCTCGCCATGATGGGCGCCGTCACACCCAATGTCGCGAGATTCAACCCCGCCGGCGACCCGCCCCCCGGCGGATACGCCGTTCAGGGTTGCGTGTCGATCTATGGCGTCAGCAACTTCATCTGGGATGTGGAGACCGGCGGCCAGGACCCCGGCATCTGGGCGTACCTCACGATTCTGCTGACCGCCCAGACGCGGCCCATTTATTACGAAGCCTCGCCCATCAACTACGTCAGCCCCTGCAACCCGCCCTTCCTGCTCTTCCACGCGCTCGGCGATTCGATCGTCCCGTACCAGCACTCGGTCATGATGGCCGACGCCCTGACCCGGGTCGGCGTGCCCGCGCAACTCGTTCTCACCGCGAGCAACGAGCACGGTTTCTACGCCTTCGGCGGCCAGGTCTCGTTGGCGTCTCAGATCGCCGCGGCGATCCCCACCATGTCCAGCAGCGGTGTTATCTACGGCGACTTCAACCAAGACGGCGGCGCGGACGGCGCCGATGTGAGCGATTTCTTCGTCTCGTGGGAACTCGCCGATGAAAGCGCCGACGTCAACCATGACGGCGCGGTGGACGGATCCGATGTGCAGGACTTCTTTGCCGCGTGGGAGCGTGGCGACGTGACCTGCTCCGGCTGAGTCAGTCCCGGATCGCCCGCGTCTCGTGATGACGCGGCCGACGCCGGTGGCACACTTCTTCCGGCCATCGCACCCCACCATGTCCCGGGGCGACGCGGAAGCGATCAGGCGCAAGAAAATGCAACTCCGTTCGTAGTGTTCGGCTTGGACCCGACACCTCGGAGACTCCTCATGCGGGGCGCAACTCTTGGCGTGGTGCTTTCTTGGCTCGTGCTCCTCCCGGCGGCGGCCGAGCCTGTGCAGGTTCCCAACGGGGATTTCACGCAAGGAGATTTGGGAGAACCGCCCGGCTCATGGTTTACCCCGCCGGCCGCCAAGGCCAAGATCGAGCTCGCCGCTTCCGGCCCGAACAACTCCCGTTGCGTCATCATGAGCCGCAGCCCGCAGGATAAGGCCTTCGGCAACATCATCACATCGATCGACGCCAAACCCTTGCGGGGTCAGCGCTTCAGACTCAGCGCCATGGTCTCCAATGCCGATCTGGGAAGCCGGGTCCAGATGTGGGTCCGGGCCGACCGCCCGGACGGCCAGATGGGTTTCTTCGACAACATGGACGATCGCCCCATCACGAGCAGCCAATGGAAGCGATACGAAACGATCGGCGAGATCGAGGGTCCCGACGAACGCCTGGTCTTCGGATTCATGCTGTTCGGCATCGGCCCGGCCTCGATCGCCGACGTTCAACTCGAAACGCTCGGCCCAGTGGTGAATGCCGACCAGCCGCCGCGCCCTCTGGATGCACGCGGCTTGACCAACGTGACCGCGTTCGCGCGGCTCAGCGGGTATGTTCGACATTTCCATCCCACCGACGCCGCCAAGAACCTCGATTGGCAGTCGTTCACGATCGCAGGGATCGAGCGAGTGGAGCCTTCACAGACTCCCCAGGCGCTCCGCGACACGCTCACCCAGTTGTTCGCGCCGATCGCACCAAGCGTCGTCATCGGCGGCGAAGAGATTTCGGCTGAACTCCCGCTTCCTCCTCAGGCCACGCGGTGGCGAAGTTGGAGACACCAGGGCTACGGCCAGGACGACAAGGGCAGCGGCCGCAACATCTACTCCTCCAAGACCTACAGCGAAGCGTTTGACAAGAGCCCGGACGAACGCAAAGGCTCCAAACCGGGGGCGTGCATCCGCGCCGACTTGGGAGGCGGAGTCTTCGCCCGGATCCCGATCGGAGTCTACCTGAGCGAAGATCGCAAGGAAATCCCTGAGACCTCCGGTGTGCCCGCCGCGCCCGACCGGCCGGAAGGCTGGAAGCCGTCGGGCCGCGACCGCTCGACTCGCCTCGCCGCGATCATCATCGCGTGGAACGCGCTCGAGCACTTCTACCCCTACTTCGACGTGGTGAAGACGGATTGGTCCGCGGCGTTGAGCGAAGGTCTGCGGTCCGCCGCGACCGATCCGGACGCCGCGGCGTTCACGACGACGCTCGAACACCTCGGCGCCGCACTCCACGATGGTCACACCTGGATCTCTGGCGGAACACGCAAGAGTTACTCGTTGCCGCTGGAACTGACCTGGGTCGGCGACCAACTCGCGGTGGTGCGCACCAAGGACGCGCAGGCCGCGGCGGGCGTGGAGCCCGGCGACGTAATCCTTGATGTCGACGGCGAGTCGATTAACGAGGCATACACCCGCTGCACCCAATCAATTTCCGCGGCGACCGATCAATGGCTCCGATACCGCGCACGCTCGGAGATCGGCTCCTCGGTCACTCCCGCCATTCGCACACTGACAGTCCGCCACGCCAACGGCGCCTCGGCTTCGATCCGCGTTACGCTCACGCAAAGTCCGTCCAAAGGCGATTCGCACCGCCCTGACAACGGAACCCCTCTCGCCCCCGGCGTGGTGTACTTCAATCTCGATGGAACAGACACGGCGGAGCTCAACAAGCACCTCCCCGCCCTCTCTCAGGCCAAAGCCGTCATCTTCGATCTGCGCGGCTACCCCGGCGGGGCGGGTTCGGAAGTCCTGAGGCATCTCACCGACAAGAACATCGTCAGTGCCCACTGGAACGTGCCGGTCATCACCATGCCCGACGGGGCAGACCGGACATTCACCACTTCGAACTGGAACATGCCGCCGTTGGACCCTCGCATCAACGGCAAAGTCATCTTCCTCACCGACGGCTCCGCCATCTCGTACGCCGAGAGTTGCATGGGAATTGTCGAAGGGATGAAACTGGGAGAAATCGTGGGAAGTCCCACCGCCGGCACCAACGGCAACATCAACTTCATCCAACTACCCGGCAAGTACTCCATCTCCTTCACGGGCATGCAGGTCATCAAGCACGACGGCACCCCGCACCACGGCCGCGGCATCGCGCCCACAGTCCCCGTCTCTCCCACCATCGCCGGACTCGCGGCTGGTAAGGACGAGGTCTTGGATAAGGCCATCGAAGTCGCCACAAGATGAGCACAAATACGACCCGCCAGACGCCGGGGCTCGTGACGCCATCTGGTGATCTGCGGTCACGCGATTCGCGACTGCCCGGAGTCTGTTGATAACCCTCATCTCAACCAATCAAAACCTATACTTACAGGTCTGTATTACTCAGCTTGCATGAGTTACACCCGTTTGGGCCAGCATGCGTCGCAATTAGGTCCGAATAACAAAGTCGGTTCTCGGATTCAGGGGCAAATTCGAACACCCAAACGAGGGGATTGAGCTGCGAACGAGTCATTCTTCCGCTCACTCGCGCCGCTGCCGGCACAGAGCCCCCCGCGCACCCGATGTGAACCACACGCCGGGCTCCCCGTCAAGTCCTCATCCGTCAAATCTGTGGGAAATACGGCTAGTTCGCTCGCCTGCGAACTCTTCGTCGACCATCTGACACAGTCGAGCAACGCGCGGGCAGGTGTGAGGGAGAAGGAACGCCGAACAGCAGCGTGTTGAAAAGTCAAGCTCACCACCCTCACAAAAGCGTGGTAAGGGCTTGTTTGTACCACGTCGTCCCACCGCCAATTTCACGTTGCCAAAGCGAGAACGTTCGGTACACTACGGTTCAGTAAATTTCAACCTTCAACATCGACTCGGAGACTAAACCCATGCCCAACCGCTCTGCCGCCGACTTCCGCAACATTGTCCTCTGCGGCGCCGGTGGGTCCGGCAAGACCTCGATCGTCGAGCGTCTCCTGTTCACGACCGGAGCAATCAAGCGTCTGGGCACCGTCGCCGAGGGCAACACTGTCAGCGACTTCAGCGATGAAGAAAAGCACCACAAGCACAGCCTCGCTCCCTCGCTGATGCACCTGGAGTACGAAGGTCATCTGGTCAACCTGATCGACACGCCGGGCCTGGCGGACTTCGTGGGCCAGGCCATCGCCTGCTTCCCCGCCGTCGAAACCGTCGCCATCGTCGTTGATGCGCTCAAAGGCATCGACAGCGTGACCCGCCGCCTCATGGCGATCGCCGAGGAGCGCAAGATCCCGCGGATGCTCATCGTGAACAAGATCGATGAAGTGCCCGACGGTCACCTGCCCGCCCTGGTGGACCAGCTCCGGGCCACCTTCGGCGCGGTCTGTGTGCCCATCAACCTGCCCGCCCTCAGGGGCAAGAAGATCATCAACGTCTTCGAGCACGACGGCAAGGACGACCTGGGCGACAACGCCGACTTCTCCAGCGTCCACGAGGCCCACAAGCAGATCGTGGAGCAGGTGATCGAGGTCGACGACGAACTCACGATGCAGTACCTGGAAGTGGGCGACGGCAAGTTCGATCAGGCCAAGCTCCACGCCGCATTCGAAAAGGCCCTCGAGCAGGCCCACCTGGTCCCCATCTGCTTCCTCTCCGCCAAGACGGGCGTGGGCGCCGACGATCTGCTGCACATCTTCGCGAGCCTGTGCCCCAGCCCCCTCGAAGTGAACCCCCCCGAGTTCGCGTACCGCGAAACCGAAGACGGCGAAGAGAAGGAATGGCACAGCCAACCCGACAAGAACGCCAAGGTGCTGGCCCACGTCTTCCGCGTCACGCTCGACCCATTCCTGGGCAAGATCGGCATCTTCCGCGTGCACCAGGGCACGGTCAAGAGCAAGGCCGACCTGTTCATCGACGACCACAAGAAGGGCATCAAGGTTGGCCACCTGTTCATGCTCCAGGGAAAGGAGCACACCGAGGTGCACGAGGTGGGCCCGGGGGCGATCGCCGCGATCGCCAAGATCGACGAAGTCAAGTTCAACTCCGTGCTGCACGACAGCCACGACTATGACTCCGTGCACCTGGTGCCCCTGCCGCTCCCCAAGCCGATGTTCGGGCTGGCCGTCGAGCTCAAGAACCACGCCGACGAGGCCAAGTTCTCCGCCGCGACGCACAAGATGATGGCCGAGGACCCCTGCTTCTGCGTCGAGCGCATCGCCGCGACCAACCAGACCGTCATGCGCGGCCTGGGCGAACTGCACCTGCGCATCATGATCGAGAAGTTCAAGAATCAGTACAACATCGAACTGCTGACAAGCACGCCAAGGGTCGCGTACAAGGAGACGATCACCGCCCGCGCCGAGGGCCACCACCGCCACAAGAAGCAGACCGGCGGCGCCGGCCAGTTCGGCGAGGTGTACCTGCGCGTGGAGCCCCTCCCCGCCGACCACCCCGAGGGCTTCGAGTTCGAGAACGCCACCGTCGGCGGCACCATCCCGCGTCAGTTCATCCCCGCCGTTGAGAAGGGTGTCCGCCAGATCATGGGCGAGGGCGCCGTGGCCGGCTACCCGATGATGGGCATCAAGGTCAGCGTCTATGACGGCAAGTACCACGACGTCGACAGCAAGGAAATCGCCTTCATCACCGCCGGCAAGCGCGCGTTCATCGACGCCGTCCAGAAGGCCCGCCCCGTGCTGATGGAGCCGTACGTCAACCTCGAGATCACCGCCCCCAGCCGCTACATGGGGGACCTCACCGGGCACATCTCTACCAAGCGCGGCCGCGTGCAGAACTCCGAAGCCGCCCCCGGCGACATGTGCATCGTCAAGGCCCAGGCCCCGCTCTCCGAACTCCAGAACTACAGCAACGAACTCAAGAGCATGACCGGGGGCGCCGGCTCGTTCAGCATGGACTACAGCCACGACGAACGCACTCCCCCGCAGGTCCAGGCCCAGGTCATCGCCGCGTACAAGCCCAAGGCCGATCAGGACTGAGCCCCGTCGCGCGTTCCCCGCTTCTTCACTCCACGCAGGATCCTCAGATGGCAACTCAGAACCGCGGTCTCTCGCTCGGATTCGTCGTGCTCTGCCTCGCCGGATTGGGCGGAGTCCTCTATTACTTCATCAACCAACTCTCCAACGAGATGCCCGAGCCACGCTCCGCGGCCGCCGCCGTCCGCCAGCCCTCCGCGGGTGATCTCTCGCTGCACGACGCCGCGGAAAAGGGCGACGCCGCCGCGATCGCCGCCGCCGTGAAGGCCGGCGCCAACGTCGAAGCGCCTTCCGATACGGCCGGCAAGTCCGGGATGACCCCGCTCCAGTGCGCCGCGCTGGCGGGCAAGCCCGAGGCCGTCGCGGCCCTGCTCAAGTCCGGCGCCAAGGTCTCCGCCCGAGGCAAGGACGGCAAGACGGCCCTCATCTTCGCCGCCGGATGGGGCAACGCCGCCACCGTCTCCGCCGTGCTCGACGGCAAGCCCAACGTCAACGAACGCACCGACGATCGCTGGACCGCCCTCATGATGGCCGCCTCCCGAGGCGACGCGGCGAGCATCAAGGTGCTCATCGACGCCGGCGCGAACCTCAACGACAAAAACAAGTGGGGCCAGACCGCCCTGATGGCCGCCGCGCGTTCCGGCGACGCCGAAAAGGTCAAGATGATGCTCCAGGCCGGCGCCAGCGTGAATGAACAGGACGCCGACGGCCTCACCGCCTTGGCGTTCGCGGCCAGCGCGAACGGCGCGGCCGATTCAGTCAAGGCGCTTCTCGCCGCGAAGGCCGACCTCACGATCTCCGACAACCAGGGCGTCACCCCGCTCATGCGTGCCGCCGACATCGGCGACAGCGCCAAGGTCGCGGCGCTGCTCGAAGCGGGAGCCAAAAAGGACGCCAAGGACCGCGACGGCCGCCGCGCCCTGGACTGGGCCCGTAACCGCGACGACGATGCCGGTAGGGCCGCTGCCAAGCTGCTCGAATAGCCGCAGCGTCACCCGCCGCTCACGCCCATCGCACGCAGTATCGCATCGATGTCGTCCGGCACCTTGACCGGCGGGTTGCTCACCCGCCCGGTCGGCGTGCACGAAGCCAGATCCACCGCGCCCGCCTTCATGTTGAGGCCGGTGTGATACCCCACCGTCACGTCCGGATCCTTGAGCACGTGCCCCGTCAGGATGCACACCACCGTCTCGTCGGGCTTGATCACGCCTTCACGCAGCAGCATCGCCGCGCCGGCCACGGAAGCGCCCGACGCCGGTTCGCAACCAAACCCGTAGCGACCCACCAGCGCCTTGTGCTCGACGATCTCCGCGTCTGATACGCTGCGCACCACCCCGTTCATCGCGTGCAGCGCCCTCAGCGCCTTGGGCAGGTTGACAGGCCGGTTGATCTCGATCGCCGTCGCCACCGTGTGCGCCCGCTCGTTCGCCGCGTCCATTCTCGCGTACTCGCTCGCCACCGCCTCTCGGTCGTACTCGCCCGCGAGACACAGCCGCCCCGCCGATCCCTGCGCCGCTCCGCACGCGCAACCCACGCACGCGGCGCCGGCGCCCGCCGCACGCCACTTCACGCCCAGCTCGTTCACCATCCGGTCCAGCGTGCGCGATCCCTGCGCCTGGATCACCGCCAGCCGAGGAACACGATCTATCACACCCAGCGCCTTGAGCTCCATGAACGCCTTGCCGAACGCCGAGCAGTTGCCCAGGTTGCCCCCGGGCACCACGATCCAATCCGGCACCCGCCAATCCAGCCCCTCCAGCACCCGAAACATGATCGTTTTCTGCCCTTCGAGACGGAACGGATTGACCGAGTTCATCAGATAGACGCCCACCTCCGGGCGTTTCTCGGCGATCTCGCGGACCCGCGCCAGACACGCGTCGAAATCCCCCGCCACCTGCAACGTCGTCGCCCCGTACTCCAGCGCCTGGCTCAGCTTGCCGTACGCGATCTTGCCGTCCCCGATGAACACAAAGCACCGGGTGCCGGTCAGCGCACCATACACGGCCAGCGCGGCCGATGTGTTCCCTGTGCTGGCGCACGCTACTCGCGAGGCCCCCACCATCTTGGCGTGAGTGAACGCCGCGGCCATTCCATTGTCCTTGAAACTCCCGGACGGATTGAATCCCTCGTACTGCAGATACAAGTTCTCCCTGAATCCCAGCTTCGCCGCCAAACCCTCCGCCCGCTGGAGATTGGTCCGCCCCTCGCCGATCGTCACGATCTGCGACTCATCCCTGTAGAAGGGGAGCAAGTCCCGGAACCGCCACACGCCCGAAAAATCCAGAGCACTCGCCGTCGCGGGCGTGGCGCCCGCACCCGCCCGCGAGCCCTTCGTGAGCGCCCGCCGCTCGACCGTCCCCCAATAATCCGGACCAAACCCGCCCGGCCACGCGTATTCAACGTCAAGCAGCTCGCCGCACTTGGGGCACGCCACCAGGGTCTGCGAGATCGGATACTGTGAACCGCAAGAAGCGTTCAGACAGCGTTGTACAGCGTTGGCGATGGGCTTGGTCGGCATGGTGCTCGGGGATGCGGGCATTCCGAATGGTAGTGGAAAACGACAATCAGTATCGGCCACAGATGGACCCAACGGCGTTCGCACGCCGCAAATGGTCCACCGTGGCCCTGTTCTGGGGGGTGCAAACACTCTTCACCTTTTTCTTCTTCCCCACGTTCGACCTGATCTGCGAAACCCACTTCTCCCCGGGTGGCCTCCAGATCCCGTGGTGGGAGTTCACCCGTTACTTCAAAGACCCCGAGTTCTACGCCTCGATCGGTCTTTTCATCGCGGTCATCACCTGCCTGCAGGCCGGGTTCCTCGTGCCAATTTCGCGGCCCGCCGCGAAGACCGATCCCCGCCCGGGCTGGTGGCGGTGCATCGCCTGCGGCATGTCTTTGGGAATCCTGGCCGGATTGCTCTTGTATTTCGTGGTCTTCGCAACACAGTTCTTCATCCAGTTCGACTTCAGTCTGAGCGATTGGCCCGTGATTTGGACTTGCCTCGCATTATCCGTGCTCGCCTCGGCCGTCGCCGCTGTCATCTTGCACCACAAGTTCCGCTCCGGAATTCCCGCCAAAGTCAGCCTGTTCTTCATCGTCTTTCTCGCCGGGCTGCTGCTGCTCTGCTTCGTTCTGACCACGCTTGACGGGATCGAATACGCCCAGCAGTTGATCACTAACAGTCAGGATGATCTTCCGGAAACTCTGTGGAAGGTCATGATCGTCGGCACGCCCCTCCTGGGATGGATCGCGGCGACGCCCCTGGTCTTCGCGTTCGCCCGCCGCGGCCCCGCCGAATCACAGGTCTCCCGCCTCGCCAATCGGCTGTTCATCGGCACCGTGGTGGAGTTGGTCGTCACGATCCCGCTCTTCGCGATGATCCGGCGCCGCTCCTCGTGCTTCTGCAGCGAGGGCACGTTCTGGTCGCTCATCCTGTGCGGCAGCATCGGCCTGATCACGCTGGGGCCGGCGATCTTCCTGCTCCCGATCGGCCGAAGCCGCCGACGCTACGCCGATGGTTGCTGCCCCGCGTGCGGGTACGACATGAACGCAACGCCCAAGGCCGACCGGTGCCCCGAATGCGGCGCGGGCTGGAGAGCCGCGTGAGCGACGCTCTCCCGATCATCGCTCAGGGCGACTCTTTCGTGGTCATCGAGAAGCCTTCGGGCCTGCTCTCGGTCCCGGGCAAAGGCCCGCACAAGCAGGACTGCGTGGCCGCTCGCGTGCGTGCAATGTTCCCTGAAGCCACCGGCCCCCTCATCGTCCACCGCTTGGATATGGAGACCAGCGGGCTATTGGTGTTTGGGTTGAACCCCGACGCTCAGCGTGAACTGTCGCGTCAGTTTGAGCAGCGGACGACGGCAAAGGCCTATATCGCGCTCCTCACCGGCCTGCTGGCCAACGACTACGGAGAAGTCTCGCTGCCGATCCGGGCCGATATCGACAACCGCCCCCACCAGATCGTCGACCACGTGCACGGCCGCCCTTCGTTGACGAAATACCGAGTGCTCTCTCGCGAGATCGACAGAACGCGGGTGCGGTTCGAACCCGTCACGGGCCGCGCCCACCAGTTGAGGGTTCACGCCGCCGTGCCGGCCTCGCTGGGAGGCTTGGGAGCGCCGATCCTGGGCGACCCTCTGTACGGCGATGCCGCGTCCGCCGAGCGGCTCATGCTCCACGCCGCCGAACTGAGTTTCAATGACCCCCTCTCGGGCCGCCGCGTCGATTGCCGCAGCCCGACCCCGTTCTGACCGCTCACAACCGCATCGGCGCGGCGCCCATGCCCGCCGTCAAGCCCAGCGCCACCATCAGCTTGGTCATGCCCATCGCGTCGTGCTCATCAAACGCGCCGATGTCGTAGCTGTCAACATCCAGCACCGCATCGCACGACCCGTCCGCCGCGAGCACCGGCACCACCAACTCCGACTGGTCCTTCGGATCGCACGCGATGTAGTTGGGCCCCAGCGTGCGCACATCCGCGATGATGATCGGCCGCCGCTCCCGCCACCCGCGCCCGCACATCCCGTGCAGCCCGATCGGCGAGCACGCCGGCTTGGGTTCGCGGCACACCAACACCATCTCGTCCGACCCGGGCGTCTTCTCGTAGAAGCCGATCCATGAAATACCGGTGGACCCCACCCCGCCCCACAGCAGATCGATCACCCGCCGCATCGCCTCGTGCCGATCCGCAGGGACGGGCAGCGGGGCTTCGACGGACAAACCGTGCCGCTTGAGCAGCGCCGGGTAGTCTCTCCAGACCGGAGCACGCTTGAGAAGGTCGACTTGGTCGCTCATGAACGGCTCGCGCGTGAAACGACGCCCCGGGTATGCGAACCCGGAGCGACGCGAAGGTTGCGGCAGTAACGCGGCTTACAGAGTCGCCGAGGTGTACGGCAGAAGGGCCATGAACCGGGCCCGCTTGATCGCGGCCGAGAGCATCCGCTGCTCGCGGGCGGAAGTCGCCAGGCGCTTGCGGCCCAGGATCTTGCCGTTGGGGCTCATCAGCTTGCGGAGGTTCTCAACATCCTTCCAGTCCACGTGCAGCACGCCCTTGGCGGACTTCGTGGTCACGGAGGTCTTCTGAACGTTTCCGAAGCGGGCGAACTTGCTCATTGCTGTGGTCGGCCTTGTGAGGCCGCTCCGTCATGGTCTTGTTTGGCTCAGGTACGGGTGCCGACGCGGCACGGCCCCGAGCGACGGGGGTTGAGATGATAGCAGGCATGCACGTTCAAGACACGCCCAGCACCCACGAGATTCCGTCTCCAATTGCGAACATTTGTCTTACCTCGCGCATATGCTGAATGATCTTTGACAACTGGGGCCGAACTGGATTCGACCGGGCAGGGAAGATGCGACGTGGCGCGTCGAGGCGCACGCGGGCCTCGTAAAAAGCGTGCAAACTCTTAACTGCTAACAGCGGTTACCGTCTCGCGGCCTAACTGGCCACGCATCGCGCTCGTGACGCCTGATGGCGGGCGCGGTGAAAACTTCAGGCTGGTCGGTGACGGACGCCTTCGGCGTCACCGATGAGACAACTCCGCGGGCTGGATTCGGCGGTAGGGTGCCTTTGCCCGACCGCCGCGTTGAGATCAAATCAACAGGACACACGCGTAGAAGCGGCGCATTGACTGTCACGGGACTGGGGTTCAATTCCCCACGGCTCCATTCTTTCTTTCACCGCGGCTCAGTTGGCGCTCTCGTCCCGCGGGAGCGCCGCCAGGTCCTGCGTGATGACGCGCGTCAGGTCGCGCACCTCCCAGAGGTAACACGCCTTCGCCGGCCAGACG
>JBGAMO010000093.1:0-19176 GCA_044222845.1 Phycisphaerales bacterium | reverse complement strand
ACCCTGGTGTTTGACGAGTACGGGCGGCTGAAGTTCAATATTCACAACAGGATCGACAACGAGGATCTCCAATCGGATCGCCTCAAGTATCTCTGGGAAACGGGGTTCTTCAGCGGGGGCGGCGGGCACGGGTTTGATGCGTTGCACCGGGCCCGCGCGGTGAACGCGGTGAGCTTCAACGAGGAGGCGTGGCTCTGATGGCGAAGAAACCCGCACCCAAACCACCGCTCAAGGGCAAGAAGAAGCCCAAGCCCGCACCCCCCAAGCCCCCCGCTGCTCCTGCGGCGTCGAGCACGGGGCCGATCGATGTGACGATCCGGTCGTACCAGGTGGGGTTCGGGGATTGCTTTCTGCTCTCGTTCAGGTACGCGAGCGGCGTGAAACGCGTGCTGATCGATTGCGGGAGCACCGAGGCCCCGGCCGCTTTCAAGGGCGATCTGCTGATGCGGGTGGCCCAGGACATCAAGACGACGTGCGGCGATCGGATCGACGCGGTGGTCGCGACGCACCGGCACGCGGACCACATCAACGGGTTCGAGACCGGGACGCAGAAGACTCCGAAGTCGGGCGATGTGCTCAGGTCGCTCAAACCGGCCCTGGTGATCCAACCGTGGACGGAAGATCCCGATGCCCAACCGGACGCGAAAGGGCCGACCCGCGTGCTTGCGGACGCCAAGGCCTTCGTCGCGTCGCTGGCGTCGATGCATGAGTTCTCGCGGCACCTTCTGATGCACCTGAATGGTTCGGACCCGATCCAGGGGCTGACGAAGAAGGCTCGCAAACAACTGGCGTTTCACGGGGCGGACAACCTCGCGAACCGATCGGCGGTTGAGAACCTGATGACGATGGCCGCGGATCCGAGCGGCCAGAAGTATCTCTCGTTCGGCAAGGAGAGTTCGCTGGGCGATCTTCTTCCGGGGGTCAGGGTGCGT
Source organism: Phycisphaerales bacterium (assembly GCA_044222845.1). Taxonomy (GTDB): domain Bacteria; phylum Planctomycetota; class Phycisphaerae; order Phycisphaerales; family UBA1924; genus UBA2402. The sequence goes on along the minus strand of JBGAMO010000093.1, from coordinate 18,244 downwards.
GTGCTGGGACCTCCGACGGTTGAGCAATCTGAAACGATCACGAAGCAGACGGCGAAAAGCAAATCGGAGTTCTGGCAGCTCGCCGCGGCGACGATCGCGGGCGGGCGCGGCGGGTCGGGGGGAAAACTCTTCCCCCGGGCAAGGACGATGAGCCCTCCGGAATACGCCCGGTGGCTGATCCCGCGGATCAAGGAACTCCGGGGGGATCAGGCTGATCCCGCGGATCAAGGAACTCCGGGGGGATCAACTGCTGCAACTGGTGCGGATGCTTGATGCGCAGATGAACAACACGAGCGTGATCCTGCTGTTCGAGTTCGGGCGTCAGAAACTCCTTTTCCCGGGCGACGCGCAGTTGGAGAACTGGATGTACGCCCTCAAGGGCGATCCGGAAGATCCCAAGTCAACGGCTCGTGCGGAGCAGACCCGGGCGATGCTGGCGGACACGACGCTGTACAAAGTCGGGCATCACGGCAGTTTGAACGCCACGCCCAAAACTCTGTGGAACCTGTTCAAACGGCGTTCAAAGGCCGATTCTCCGGACCGGCTCGTGACGATGGTGTCGACGATGGCGGGCAAGCACGGGAGCGACGCGGATCACACGGAAGTGCCACGGAAGGCGCTGGTGGATGCGCTGAGCACGGAGACCCGGTTCTTCACGACGCAGAATCTCAAGTCGAAGAAAGAACCGTTCCTTGATGTGACGCTGCCCGCGTGAACGAAGTCAGCAAGGGAACTCGGCCGACTGCGTGTCCGCGGCGGGGTCGCCCGACTTGTACTTGTTCGCGCATTCCTCGGGGAGGCGGCAGGCGAACTGGTAGGTGTTCATCTTCTTGATGGGCGGCGAGTACATGTGCAGCGTGATCAGGTCGGTGCCGGGGGGCTGCATGTTCGCGACCTGATGGATGTCGGGGTCGTTGGCGGCGCAGATGTAACCGGGCTCCATGCGGACGGTCTGGACGGGGCAGATGAGGCCGCTGGCGGTGTTCTCGAAGCGGATCTCGGTGCCGACGCCTTCGATCACCTTGAACGCGCAACTGACGCCCTGGTGATCGTGGATGGGGGTGAAATCGCCGCTGCGCCAGCAGAGCGCGAGGAGCTCGTACCAGGGCGATGAACTGATGGTGTTGCGCTTGTAGCCCTTGGTGCCGAAGACGCAGCAAGGGGCGATGTCCTGGCGGGTCACCTGCACGCCGGCCAGGAGTTTCTGGAGCTCACCGAGGTCGGCGCGGTGATCGAGGGATTCCAGGTACTCGACGAGGCTGGCGAGCTTGGGGTAAGGACACGGCCCGGAACAGCGGTCGGTGGCGGCGGTTTCGCTGGTGTGTGCGAGCATGGAAGCCTCGGTTCGGGTGAAGATCCGTTCACTCATCATCGGCGGAAGGGGCGGCGGCTGTAGATGTAGGATAGGGATGCGACCGGTGATTTCGATGGGAGTCGGATGCGTTTGAACTTTTGGTGCGAACGAGCCCGACCGATGGAGTGGTTATCGGGACGTTCAAGAGCCCGGGGCTGTGTGGCGTGGAGCGGTGAGATCGTCGTGAATGCAGGTGCCATGAGAATTTGCTCCAAGCGTGGGCCGGAGGCACCGGTTCTGTTGCGGTTTACGGAGAACATCACCCCGGGTCAACAGGCGTCTTGTTCGCATCACTGCGACTGTCGTTGTGCGCTCACACGGTGGAGATTGATGGTGCGACCACCGGCAGTGTTCGGCCACCGCGCGATGACCAAGAGGTTGCGTGCAGATGAACTTTTGGTCGATGCGCGCGGTGCAGGACACGGGTGGATGGGAGTCGAAGCGGGTTTCCGTGTCGCGGATGGCGGTCGGTGTTGTTGATGAACTTTTGGTGTGAGCACGCATGTCTGCATCAAGGGGTTATTGGGACATCGCCGCGTCAATGCCCGATTCGGGTGGATGGCCAAATAAGATGTCAAAGACCGGGTTGGGGGCACCAGAGGTTCCCCGTCGGTGCATACGCGGCGACCTTGGCAGAGCGACCCGCTTTTTTTAAGTGTACCACACTTGTGCGCCGGATGGGCGGCGGTGCGGGCACCGGCAAGGGATACAGAGTCTGGAATCCGCGGAAGCTACGATGGGATGAATGTCTGGCAATCCTCATCGGCTCAGCGAAAAAGAGAAGCAGGCGGTCCACGCGGCGGCCCAGCTCGTGGTGTCGGTGCATCACGGACTGGCGAAGTGGATGCGACCGGGAATGACCCTGGCCGAGATCGACAAGTGGATCGCCAAGACGCTCGATGAGCGGGGCGCCCGGTCTTGCTTTCTGAACTACAAGACCGGGGGGCATCCGCCGTTCCCGGCGCACGCGTGCCTGGGGCTCAACGACTGCATCGTTCACGGAACCCCGATGGCGTACACCGCGCCGATCAAGCTGGGCGATCTGGTCAAGATCGATATCGGAGTATTCTACGAGGGGTGGGTCGGCGATGCGGGGTGGTCATACATGTTCGGCGAGCCCACGCCGCTGATCAGGAAGCTGACCAGTTGCGGGAAGGAAGCGCTCCGCCGCGGCGTGGAAGCTCTGCACCCCAATAACCGCTGGCGGGCGTTCGCGGAGGCGGTACAGGGGCATGTGGAGACCGAGTGCGGGTTCCATGTCGTTCAGAACCTGGGTGGGCACGGGTATGGGCGGACGCTGCACGGCAAGCCGTTCGTGGCGAATGCGATGCCGCGGCCGGGAGAGTCACCGTGGCCGGAGGCGAACGAGTTGTGCAGACCGGGGACGCTGGTCGCGGTGGAGCCGATGATCGGGGTGGGCACCGGTCGCACGCGGCAGATGCTCAACAAGTTCAACCCCAAGGTGATGGACTGGCCCATCTACACGGCGGACGGCACGTTGAGCGTGCACTACGAGCATGACGTCATGATCACGGAAGAGGGGCCGTGGGTTCTGACGAAAGGGATGGAAGATATTCCGGATGTGATCGGGTGAGGGGCGGGGTGCCGGGCGTTCGTGCGTAGCAACGCCATGGAAAGACCCTCGCTTGAGTCTGTTCGATGATTCCCAATTCTGGCCGGCGAACACCCATCGGTGTTCTTAATGGTGGCTTGGCTGGATTCAAGTCGGACCGGCAAGCCGGCGACGCGTTTGAACCGCTTTTTGCCGGAGCGGAAGCACATGACATTGCCATGAATGGTCGGAGTCTACCGACCCCACCGATTCAGCGAGCGAGGCATGGGAGCGGTGGGCTTTGGCATGGGTCTTGGCGAAATCGGCAGGGACCCGCGGCAGGACGCCGCACGAATCTGTTCAGTTCTGCTGCGCAGCTCACGGCATGAACACGCGTCACCGGTCAGTTCTGCGGATTCCAAGTAGGCCGGCAGCACCGCGCACAGGATGCTGTCAAGACACAGACGCCGCTGGTCGGCGTCCGGGCCTGCCGCGGCTGCGTTCTCGCACAGTTCGATCCGCCGCTCGATCACGCTGTCGATCAGGATGCCATCATTTTGGGCGATGATGCGAACCAAGAGACTCCACTCGGACGCCGACATGCACGGATTCTCGTCGGCGAACCGGAGTATGGCGTCGACTTCCTGCTGGGAGCTGAGCGCCCCAGAACTGAGCTCGGTCAACGCTCGGATCCTGTCGGCTTGGTCCGGCGAGGCCAGTCCGCCGCTGAGGCGATCACGCCGCGCCTTGAGAAGCCTAAATGACCACGGCGTGGAATCGCCGACGGACCAGACCACCGCTGCTGCGATCCCGACGATTGCGATCAACGCCACTATGAACCAAGAGGAGCGTCGATCCCACGACTGGTATCGCTCCAGTTGGAGGAGCCTCTTTCTGTCAGCGCTCTGACGCCCTTTGCGCTTCATGGTGAGCAATTCTCGGAAGCACTCGTTCGGGGGTCAAGTTGTGAGGACGAGGACTGACGGCGGCACGAGCCAACGGCACTGGCACGACCTTGAGACGTTCGAGTCGGGTCATGGCCGCCACAAATCGCTGGCAATCTTCTGGACACGAATCGCCGGTGCACGATTCGGTGAAAGCATAGATCGCCACAGTGCGCGGCAGGGGCGTGTGAATCCCGTGCCTGCCGCGGGCGTTACGCGTGCGGGCGGTCACAGGAACAAGTCGCGGATTGGTTCAAAGATCGTCGTCTTCGTCCTTGGGCATCGCGACGCGGGTGGTGCGGGACGGGGGGTCGGCTTCGAATGGCGCGTCGTCGTATGAATCAGCATCGTGGCCCGAGCGTGGCGAGCCCGCTGTTCCCCCACCACCCACCACCGCCACCCCCCACACCACCGTTGGCATCCGCGCCGAAGAGATCGGCCTGGGGCGGAGGCTCTTCGGTGGGGATGGTGATGCCCTGGGCCTTGGCCTGCTCCTGCATCATGGCCTGCATGGCATTCCACTCGTCGAGCGTCACGAGGACATCGCGGGCGACGGAACCCTTGTGGTCGGAGATGATGCCGGCGATCCCCATGAGATCGATGAGGCGGCTGGCTCGGGTGTAGCCGATGGCGAGGCGGCGCTGGAGGAGCGAGACGCTGCCTCGCTTGGATTCCAGGACGATCTCCACGGCGCGCATGAAGAGCGGGTCTTCCTTGGCGGCTTCAAGGCTGGCCGAGGAGTTGTTCATGGAGTCTTCGAGGCGCTGCTGGTCAGAGTCGACCGCCTTGATCTGCATCAGGCTGCGCTCGAAGGATGGGGCGGCGACGTCCTTCATGAACTTGACGACGCGGCGGATTTCACGATCGTCCACGAGCGTACCCTGGGCTCGCATGATCTGCGAGGACGAGGGAGTCAGGAAGAGCATGTCGCCCTGCCCGAGCAGCAGTTCTCCGCCCTTGTGGTCGAGCACGATGCGGCTGTCCATGCCGCTGGAGACCTTGAAGGTCATGCGGGCGGGCATGTTGGCCTTGATGAGGCCGGTGACGACTTCACGCTGCGGGCGCTGGGTGGCGAGGATGAGGTGGATGCCCACGGCGCGAGCCTTCTGGGCGATGCGGATGATGGAGCCCTCGACCTCGCGGTTGGTCATCATCAGGTCGGCGAGTTCGTCGATGACGATGACGATGTACGGGAGCTTGCGGGGGATGCGGGCTTCTTCCTCGGGGCTGCCGGGGTTGAGGCGTTCCTTGAGCTCCTCCCAGGACAGTTCGTTGTACGCACCGATGTCGCGGCAGCCGGCCTCCTGCAGGGTGGCGTAGCGTTCTTCCATCTTGTGGCAGGCCCACTCGAGGATCGCCGCGGCCTTGGGCATTTCGGTGACGACGGGGCACATGAGGTGCGGGATGTCCTTGAACTGGGACATCTCGACCATCTTGGGGTCCACCAGGATGAGCTTGAGCTCGCTGGGGCGGCGGGTGTAGAGGAAGCCCATGATGATCGTGTTCATGCACACGCTCTTGCCGGAGCCGGTGGTTCCGGCGATGAGCATGTGGGGCATCTTGGCCAGGTCCTGGATGAGCGGGGCGCCGCCGGCGTCCTTGCCCAGGAACATGGGGAGCTTCATCTTGGCGAACGACTCGGTGTGACCCATCAGTTCGCGGAGGCGGACCTTCTCGCGCGTGGTGTTGGGGACTTCAACGCCGATGGTGTCGCGGCCGACGATGTTGGGCACGATGCGGATGTTGATGGCGCGGAGCGAGCGGGCGATGTCGCTCTGCACCGTCTGCAACGCCGCGACCTTGGTGCCGGGGGCGAGCTTCACGTTGTACATCGTGACAGCGGGGCCGCTCTCGGCGTCGACGACGCGGCCTTCGATGCGGTATTCCTGGAGCGCGGCCATGAGCGCCGCGCCCTGTGTTTCGACGTGTTCCTTGAGGGTGGCGGAGAAGTTCTCTTCCGGGGGTTCGAGCAGGTCGAGGCCGGGGAACCTGTAGGGCTTGGAGGGATCGTCGGCTGAGTTGCCCTCGGCCTGCATCTGGGCGAGGTCTTCGTCGGTGGCCACCCGCTTGTGCTCCTGACCGAAGATGATGGGCAGTTTGGCCATCTTGGCACGCAGGGCTTCGGCGTCGAAGACCTGGGGGGCGCCGACGGCGTCGTCGTCATCCTCTGCTTCTTCTTCGGCTTGCGGCGCCGGCTTGGAGGCGACGGCGGCTGGTTCATCGTCTTCGTCGGCATCGGGCTCAGGGGCGGGCGGGGCCTTCTTGCGGCCGCGGGCCGGCTTTTCTTCGGCGAATTCGTCCGCGGCGGGGATGTCGGGGTCTACGGGCACTTCTTCGGGCGCGAGCGTGGGCGCATCGGCGAGCTTTGCGGCCTTCTCGGCGGCGCGACGGCGGGTGCGGGCGGGCGAGAGTTCCTCATCATCGACATCGGTGAATCGGGCCTTGCGCTTGTCCTTGGTGGCGGTGCCGGAGAAGAGTGAACGGAAGGTCTCTGCGATGAGGCCGCCGGTGCTCTTGGCGGCGGCGGAACCGACGCTGAGGGCCGCGCCGCCCGCGGCGGCGCCGGCGACCTGTGCGGCGGGGACGCCGTGGTCACGGGTGATGCGCCACATCCAGCCGAACATGGCGATGACCCATTCGTCCATCGCGACTACTGCACCGACGATCGCGAACACGGCGAGCACGATGCCCGCGCCGACACCGCCGAACCGCATGGTGAGTTCGGCGACGCCGCAGGTACCAACGGTGCCGCCGGGCAGATCGGCCATGGGGCCGCTGGTGGGCAGCACGAGGGCCTGCATGCCGGCGATGGCGCAGGTGAGCATGACCAGGCCGATGAAACGGACGAGGGCGTGCTGCACGCTGCGACCGATGGCGGCGGACATCAGCCCGATGGTGATGCAGATCGCGGGGATCCAGATGGCGTAGCCGAAGATCTTGAACGCGCCGTAGGCGACCATGGCGCCGAAGGGGCCGCACCAGTTCACGACCGGCTGGTTGTGCGGGACGATGAGGTGCGAAGGCGGGTCGGCGCGGTCGAAGCCGATGAGGCTGGCGACGAAGAACGCCCATGCGGCGATGAGCATTGCGCACCCGAAGACTCGGGCGAGCGTCGCGGTGCGCCCGGCCTGGGCGCTCTTGGCAGTCCGTTGCGATGGCATATAGAGGGGATTATCGGCGCGGGTGGGGCTTGCGAGTCAATACTTCTGCAAGTCCCTGACAGTAGCCGAGCGAACTGGCCTGTTTTGGCCTAAAACGGGCAATTGGAACTTGTCAGCGTCAAGATTACTTGGATTCTGATCGGGGTGGCGAGATTGCGGCTGCCGCGGTCAGAGATCCCGGTCGCATCACTTGCCTTCGCCGGGCTCCGGAGGGTTGGTCAGCATGGCTCGAAGGCGGATGAGGCCTCGGCGGGCGTGCGTCTTGACGGTGCCCAGTGGGAGCCCGGTCGCGCGGCTGATCAACTCGTGGGAGAGCCCCTCGTAGATACTCAGGCGGAGCACCCGCTGTTGCTCGGTGCTCAGCGTGGTGAGAGCCTGGGACGCCAGGGCGGCATCCTGGATGGTGTCGATGGCGTCGGAGCTGGGCTGCTTGGGCGTCGCGTACGACTCGTTGAGTTCCTGCTTTGCGGGCTGCCGCGAGATCTTGCGCCGGCGATCGATCAGGCGGCGGCGGGCGATGACGGCGACGAACGCCGCTTCTGAGGCGATGGTGGGATCGTACTTGTGGCCGTTCAGCCAGAGTTCGGTGAAAATCTCGTGGACGGCGTCGTCGAGTTCGGCATCGGGAAGACCGGATCGACGCGCCAATGACCACACCAAGCCCCCAAAGCGAGCGATGCACTCTTTGACAGCTGCGGAGTTTCCGCTGCCGACTCGATGCAGGAGGTAGGTGGGATCGATGTGTGACGCCTCTGGAACCGGGATGCGCTCATCTCGGTTGGAATCATTCTAGGTAGGCCTGATTGGGGGTTGCGCGGGGAATACAGAAACCGGACACGAAGTGATAAAATCCGGGGTTTTCAACGGGGAAGATAGGCGACGAGGTGAAGGGACGGGCACAGGTGGGCCGGCGTCCCTGTCATGGGGAATGGCTTCCTACCCTTGTGCCCCCGACCGGTTTGCACCCTTTGAGGAATTCCAAAGAATGGGCGTCCCGATTTCGCAAATGTGGACCGTTGCCAGCTACGTGCTCAAGCAGAAGTGGAGCGGCCGCAAGCACTATCCGCTGGTGCTCATGCTGGAGCCGCTTTTCCGGTGCAATCTGGCGTGCGCGGGGTGCGGGAAGATTCAGTACCCGGCTCACATCCTCAAGAAGCAGTTGACCCCGGAGCAGTGTTTCAAGGCCGCGGAGGAGTGCGGGGCTCCGATGGTCTCGATCCCGGGCGGCGAGCCGCTGCTGCACGCGCAGATCAAGGAGATTGTGGAAGGGCTGGTTGCACGGAAGAAGTACATTTATCTCTGCACGAATGCGCTCCTGTTGAAGGAGAAGATCGATCTCTTCACGCCGAGCAAATATCTGACGTTCAGCGTGCACATGGACGGCCAGAAGGACCATCACGACTTTGCGGTGTGCCGCGAGGGCACGTACGAGACTGCCGTGGCGGGGATCCGCGAGGCCGTGAAGCGCGGCTTCCGGGTGACGACGAACACGACGCTGTTTGACGGTGCGGACCCCAACAGTGTCCGGGCGTTCTTTGACGAGATGATGTCGCTAGGCGTTGAGGGCATGATGCTCTCTCCTGGGTATTCCTACGACAAGGCCCCGGACCAGACGCATTTCCTGCCGCGCGACAAGACGCGGAACTTGTTCAAGCTGATCCTGAGCAACCGCGCCCCGAAGTGGAAGTTCAACCAGAGCCCGTTGTTCCTCGAGTTCCTGATGGGCAAGCGTCACTACGCGTGCACGCCCTGGGGCATGCCGACGTTCAACATCTTCGGCTGGCAGAAGCCATGTTATCTGCTGCAGGATGGGTACGCGGACACGTTCCAGGAACTGATCGATACGACCAGTTGGGAGAGCTACGGCACCGAGAGCGGCAACCCCAAGTGCGCTAACTGCATGGTGCACAGCGGGTACGAGGCGAGCGCGGTGGATCACACGTTTGGCGGGCTGTTCGGGCTGCTGCACGCGGCGAAGGCGACGCTGTTCGGAGGGACGTACGCGAACAAGGAAGCGCTCGAGACGCTCAAGCAGGTCCCCAAGGGCGAGCCGGGCAAGCCGAGCGTGGTGCCGCTGACGGTGAGTTCGGGCAAACGCCGCGAACCGGAACTGGTGGGCTAACAAGGACAATCATGCCACAAGATGTGAAATCCGCTGCCATTGCGCAGCAGAGCGGCAAGGAAAACCTCGAGGGCTGGGCGCCGAACGTGTCGGACGAGAACACGTTGCGCGAGGCGCTCGACAAGGCGTTTGACTTTCGCGGCGATGTGACCATCACGCTCCGCAACGGCACAACGGTCGAGGGGTATGTGTTCGACCGGCGGGCGGGAACTTCGCTGACTTCAAGCGTGGTGCGGCTGATCCCGAAGGATCGGGACGACAAGATGAGCGTCACCTACGCCGACATCGCGGGGCTGGCGTTCACGGGGCGTGACACCGCGGCGGGCAAGAGCTTCGAGACGTGGATCAAGAAGTATTTCGAGAAGAAATCCAAGGGCGAGCGGGCCGAAATTCTGGCTGAATCGCTGGATTGAAGCCGGGGAGTTTTCCCACATTTTGCTGCCGTCAGAGGCCGAATCGTGTCGGCGCGTGGGGTTTCTTTGCGCGCGTTGGGTGGACGGGCGTGCAAAAAAAGAACCGCCGCGGGGTGCGCGGCGGCGTGAGGGATGCGGACTGAACTGAAAGAGTGGACGCCTTAGGTCGCGGCCGGGACGGAGCCTTGCACCGGGCGGTCTTCGAGGGCCATGGGCTCGATGGGAGCGTGGCGAGGGGTTTCGCCGGGCATCGGGTTGAACCGCGAGCCGTAGAGGCGGACCTTGTGGTTCTTGGTGCTCTTCATGAGCCAGGGGCCCGCGGCGACAGCAAGGAGCGCTACGCCGATGTTGGCCAGGAGCATGGGGACCAGGCCGGTCAGGTTGAAGTAGACCATCGCGCTCTCGGTCACGACGAGGACGAGAGCGATCGGGATGATGCCCTGCCAGGCCATCATCATCACCTGGTCGTACCGCAGACGCGGGATGCTCCAGCGGACGAGCATAGAGCAGGCGATCATCAACACGACCTTGACGAGGTAGACGCCGAACTTGACGAGAACGGCGAGGAACGTCGTGGACTCGGGGCTGGTGAGTGAGACGAAGGGCAGGTGGTACGCGCCCATGAAGAGCAGCACGAAGAACGCGCTGCTGGTGAAAAGGTGGGAGTATTCGGCGAGGAAGAAGAGGGCGAACCGCATCGAGGAGTACTCGGTGTGGTAGCCGCCGACGAGTTCCTGCTCGGCTTCGGCGTTGTCGAAGGGGGCACGGTTGGCTTCGGCGAGACCGGCGATCAGGAAGATCGCGGCGGCGAGGGGCTGGCTGAAGACCAGCCAACCGTTGTTCGCCTGGTACTGCACGATGCCGTCGGGACGGACGGTGCCGTAGACAAGGAGAGCGGCGAGCAGCGCCAGGCCCATGGGGATTTCGTAGGAGATCATCTGGGCGGTGGCACGCAGGCCGCCGAGGAACGAGAACTTGTTGTTGCCGGCCCAGCCGCCCAGGGTGACGCCGTAGACGCCCAGCGAAGCGATGGCGAGGATGTAGACGATGCCGATGTTCACGTGAGCGCCGGCGATGTGGACAATGCCGCCGGGGATGACGAGTTCGCTGAAGGGGATGTGGATGTCCGGGCAGTACCACGCGCCGCCCCACGGGATGACGACGAAGCCCATGAGCGCGGGGGCGACGCAGATGATCGGGGCGATGGTGAAGAGGACCTTGTCGACGCGGTTGGGCGTGTAGTCTTCCTTCAGGATGAACTTGAGGCCGTCGGCCAGGGGCTGTCCGAAGCCCAGGCACCCCCGCAGGAACGACAGCGCGGGCAGACCGAAGTCGAACCCGGTGCGGTTGGGGCCGATGCGGTCCTGGATGTAGGCGGACATCTTGCGTTCGAGCTGAACGGAGTATGCCACGCAGAGGAGCATGAGGTGGACAACGACAAAGATCGTCACCACGGACACGACAAGCTGTGCTGTAATCCAACTGGGCATGGGGCCAAGTGTATCTTCGATTCGGGGTGCGGGGCGGGAAGTTCGCGATCCGTGAGGAGTGTGCAAACGCGGGCCACCGTCGGGTAGCGGAGACGCGAGATTGTGAGCGAAACCGGGCCCCGGAGCCGCGTTTTCGGGTGGCCGCGCCACGTACCATCCGCCATGGCCCGGCAAAGCCCTATTCGTCGTCTGCACCAGGTCGCGGAAGCGTCGGTCTTGACCTACGGCCCCGCGGACCATCCGGCGGGGTCGGTCGAGGTGGTCGAGAGTTTCGGCGAACTGGAGGCTGAGTACGCGGCCCTCCGCAAGAACTGCGTGCTGATGGACCTTCCGCACCGGGCGGTGATCGAGGTCTCCGGGAAGAACCGGATCGAGTTCCTCAACAACATGGTGACGCAGGAACTCAAGGGACTGCCCCCGTTCCGGCTGCGGCGATCGTTCTGGCTCAACAAAAAGGGGCGGATTGATTCGGATCTGCGAATCATCGACCTGCCCAGCCGCACGCTGTTGGAGGTAGATGTCCACGCGGTGGAACGGACGGTGAAGGGGCTTCAGGGGTTTGTGATTTCCGAGGATGTCGTGATCACGGACTGGTCGGAGAAGACGCACCGGATGGGCGTGCACGGTCCGGCGGCGTTGGACCTGCTCGCGGCGGTGGCGCAGAACGCCCACGGCGCGGACGCGAGCGGGCCGGCGTTTTCCGAACTCATGCCGGACCGGGCGTGCGTGGTGCGGCTCTTCGGCGCCGAGGCGGTCATTTTTCGGGATGATGCGTGCGGAGAGATCGGCTTGGAGGTGATGGTGCCCGCCAAGCACGCGCTCAACGTGTATCAGCAGTTGCTGGAGGCGGGGCACGATCGAACGCACGACGAAGGACCGGAGTCGGGCCAGGGGATGACCAGCACGCGCAAGGAGTTGGGCGTGCGGATCAAGATGCGTCCGGCCGGCTGGCACGCGTTCAATATCGCCCGCATCGAGGCCGGGACGCCGTTGTACAACATTGACTTTGGCCCAGAATCGCTCCCGGCCGAGACCGGCGTGATCGACGATCGGGTTTCGTTCACCAAGGGGTGCTACCTCGGACAGGAAATCGTCGCCCGCATGCATTCCCGGGGGCATCCGAAACAGGTTCTGGTGGCGATCAAGTTCGAGACGAAACCAGACCCCTCGACCGGTCTGCCCAAGCAACCGGTGACGGGCACGCAGTTGGTCCCCTCGGGGAGTGCGGAAGTGATCGGTCAAATCACCAGTTCGACGCTGGCGCCGATGCTCGGGTCAACCCCGATCGCCTTTGCCCAAGTGAAGCACGGCCACCACACTCCGGGGACTGTTCTCGCGGCCAACTTGGATGGGGACCCGGTCAAGGGCGTGATCCAACCGAACCTGATCTTCTTCCGACGGGCGGACGCCACGGTGCGTTCGGAGCCGTGAATTTCCCGAAAAGTCTGCCGCACCCGAGCGCGGGTTCGGACGTATCAGTACTTCTCGTGCAGCCTTTCGCGCTGTCCATGCAGTTCCTATCCGTATAATCCCCTCACACTATGGCCCATAACCACGACCACGATCATTCCCACGCCGGCGATGTCGAGTGCTGCTCGCACCACGAGATCGAGATCGAGCGGTGGATCAAGTTCGCCCTTGTCGGCGGCATGCTGGTGCTGGCGACCACCATCTGCAATATCTTCGGCCTCAACGGCGAGGGCATCACGCAGTTGCCGGCGATGATCGGCGCGGTGCTGCTTGCGGTGCCGCTGTTCATGGCGGCGGTCGAGGAGCTCCGAACGCAGCGGATTTCTTCCTCGTCGCTGGCGGCGCTCGCGATCGTCGCGGCGCTGGCGATCGGCGAGTACGCGACGGCGGGCTGGCTGGCGTTCATCCTGGTGGTGTTCGGCCAGTTGGTGCGTCGCTCGGCGACGGGTGCGCAGAGGGCGATCGAAGGGCTGGTCAAGCTGACCCCCGATGTCGCGCGGCGGGTCGGCAGCGCGGGCGAAGAAGAAGTCCGGGTCACGCAGATCCGCATCGGCGATGTGATCCGCGTACGCCCCGGAGAGAATCTGCCTGTGGACGGCAAGGTGGTGACGGGCCGCACGACGATTAACCAGGCTTCGCTGACGGGTGAATCGGCCCCGGCGGAAGTGCAGCCGGGCGACATGGTGTACGCCGGCACGAGCAACCTGACCGGCGGCATTGATATTTCGGTCACCCGGATCGGCGCCGACACGACGATCGGGCGCGTGACGCAGCTCATCCGTCAGGCCGAGCAGTCCAAGACGCCTCGGCAGATGCTGATCGAGCAGGTTTCACGGTTCTTTGTGCCGGTGGTGCTTTCCGCGGCGGCGATCGCGTGGTTCGTGATGTCCCGCTCGGATTCGGAGACGGTGCGTGACAGCGCGGCGCTCACGGCGGTGACGGTGCTGGTGGTGGCATGCCCCTCGGCGCTGCTGCTGAGCAGCCCGAGTGCGATGCTCGCGGCCTTCGCGGCGGCGGCGCGGCTGGGCATTCTGATCAAGCAGCCTTCATTCCTCGAGGCGGCGGCAAACGTCAACTCGGTTGTGTTTGACAAGACCGGCACGCTGACGACCGGCAAGTTCCAGGTGACGCGGCTGGCCCCGGCGAACGGGGTGGAAGGCGCCGATCTGCTCGCCGCGGCGGCCAATGGCGAGCAGCACTCGAATCACCCGTTGGCGCAGTCGATTCTCTCGACGGCCAAGTCGGCTCGGCTGCAGCCGGACGGAACGAACGACTACGAGGAACTGCACGGCCGCGGCGTTCGGGCGCGGACATCGGGCGGCGAGGTGTGCGTGGGCCGGGCGTCTTGGCTGCTCGAACTGAATCCCGCGATTCGGGCGGAAGTTGATGGGGTGGAAGGCAAAATCGAGGGCATGACCGGCGTGCACGTGATGCGCAACGGGCAATACCTGGGCGCGGTGGGGCTGGAAGACACCACTCGTGCCAACACGAAGGTCGTCGTGTCGCGACTGCGTGAACTGGGGGTCAAGTACATCGCCATCTTCACCGGTGACCGTTTGAGCGTGGCCAAGCGGGTGGGCGCGACGGTCGGCGTTGACGCGGTGGAGGCCGAGTGCCTTCCTGAAGAGAAGCACGAGCAGATCAAGCAGATGGTGAGCCAGGGTTACCGCACGATGATGGTCGGCGACGGCATCAATGACGGGCCTTCGCTCGCGGCGGCGGACGTGGGCATCGCGATGGGGCTGTCGGGCTCTGACATCGCGGCCAACTCGGCGGGCGTGGCCCTGATGAACGACGACCTGAGCCGCGTGCCGTTCCTGATGGAACTGGCCCGCCGCACTCGTGCCATCACAACGCAGAACATCATCGTCTCGATTTTCATCGCCGCGGCGGGGTTGATCCTGGCGGCGACCGGCACGTTGACGAAGATCGGCGACTTGGCGCTGCCGTTGGCAGCGTTCTACCACTTCGCGGGCGACGTCTTTGTGATCGGCAACTCGTTCCGCCTGTTCCGGTTCGGCGAGGACTTCGCGGAAGCCGAGAAGCCCGGCGAATCGGCGCCGACCCGCCGCGCAGCATCGCTGCGCGGGTTGGCGGTGGCGAGCAACTGACCAGAGCCGCTCTGGCGCAAACAGAAACCCGGGAAACCCCTCGATTGAATCGAGGGGTTTTTTCGTGCTCGCGCGAACTCAATGAGCCTCCCTGACTCCGTCGCGCCACGCTCATGTAACAAGCCGAGTGCAACTGCAACATTCCGGATGCGTCGGCGATATGACCTTCGCCCGCGGCCAATTCCGGCCGCGTATCCGCGAAGGGAGCCGGGAATGCACTTGGGCACGAAGCATGGGCGTTTTTTGCACGCGTGTGCAGGGTTGTGTGCTGCGCTGGCGACGGCAGGAGCCGCCGAGCCGACGACGTACGACCTTGAAGCGTTGACCCCTCCGACGGGGACGGTGTCGTCCGGGGTGTTGCGCATCGCGCACAACGGCCAGACGGTCAACTGGGCCACGACAGCGTCCCGCACGCTGATCTGGTCGCGTTCGGCGAGCGGCGCGATCACGGTGCTGAAGGAGTACCCGATTCTGATTGCGGTGAACCCCGCGGAGGATGAGCCCAATATCTGCGGCTCGATCAACGACAACGGCGACACGTTCTTCAGCGCGGGTGACGATGAGAACTTCCGGCAGGCGTTCTACAAACCCGCCGATGGACCGATCGTGGTGGTGCTGGGGTTTGACATCACCGCGGCGGGGATCAACAACCGTGGGTACGTCGCGCTGTGCAAGGGCGACCCGACGGGACAGAACATCCGGCCCGCGTTCGTCGGCCTGCCGAGCAACCCGATCGGCGTGGGATTCATCGGCCCGAACAACGCAACGAGGGAGGTGCGGCTGTACGACCTGAACTCGCAGAATGCGGCGGTGGGGTTAACCGCGTGGCACAACCAGTCGGGCGCGGGTGAGATGAAGGCGGTGCGGGCGCTGAACGGACAACTCGCTCAGTTGCCGACGCCGGTTGGTTATTTCGCGGCGGTCGCGGAAGGGATCTCCGATTCGGGCGCGATCGTGGGGCGTGCCGCGCGGCAGAACTCGGCTGCGCCGGGCGGGGTGGAGTGGCGGGCGGTGGTGTGGATCGGCAACACCTCCCAGGTCGTGGAGCCGTTCTCCACGCAGACCCCCGCGGGGTACGGGGCGGTGCGGGCCGTTCGGACCTGGGACATCAATGACAGCGACCAGGCGGTGGGCGTGATCCGGCACGTGGGCATGGGCGAGCAATCCGTCAACACCAATACCGACCTCTCGCAGGCACGCGGGTTCGTGATTGAGAACGGGGTGATGAAGGATCTCAACGCCAATCTCGCGGAGGCGAGCGATTGGCGCATCATCGCGGCGAACGGCATCACCAATACCGGGCTCATCGCGGCGACCGCCACGCGTGGCGGCGGCACGGCGCAATATGCGGTGCTGTTGCGGCCCCGCGTTCAATCGGGCGGCGGTGGCGGGGGCGGCGGAGAGGAAGCTCTGATCGCGGCTCCGTTGCTCGATCCGGCGAGCGACCTGGGAACATCGGCGACCGACCGGCTGACCTCCGCCAAGGACCTGGTATTCACGGGTGCGGCTCCGGCCGGGGCCACGGTGCGCCTCGTGGTGGACGATGTTCAAACGAACCGCACGGCGAAGGTCGCAAAGAACGGTGCTTACTCGCTCAAACTGGCCAACGCGCCGTCGGGGCGTCATGAGTACAGGGTCATTGTGACTCCCAAAGGCGAGCCACCATCAGCCCCGAGCGGGTTGGTCGCGGTGACGAAGGATGCGACGCTGCCAGTTGCGCCGGCTGCCCCGTCGCTGGCGGCGGAGGATCTGATCGCCACGCAGCGCCAAGGCGAGATCGCCACGAGGAACTTGCGACCGACCATCACAGGAACTGCAACAGCGGGGAACACCGTGCGACTGCTCAACGGCGGGAAGGTCGTCGGACAGGTTGTCGCGGGTGACAGTGGCGGGTTCTCGGTTCAGCCGAACGCACCGCTGAAAGCGGGGTCAACAGTGACGCTGACGGTGGTGCAGATCAAGCCTTCGGGAGCGATCAGCGCCAAGAGCAAATCGCTGAAGATCAAGGTGCTCAAATGACGGATGGGTGATCAGGTTGCAACGGCGAGTGACCGCCACATCCAGACGTGCGGACCGATGCCGGGCAGGTCGTAGGGCTCGCCGACAACAGTGAGGCCGTATCGCTCATAGAACGCGAGAACGGTGGTGCGGGCGTTGCACCAGAAGGCCAATCCACCTCGATCGCGGGCGTGATGCAAACATGCCTCGAGCAGTTGGCCGCCGAAACCGGCGCCCCGCACGGAGGGATCGGTCGCCATCCCGCGGAGTTGCCAGGCGTTCGGGCCAACGAGGTGGGGCGCCACCTCTGCGCGGCTCGGCTCTGCGGGTTTGCGATAGACCGACGCAACGCCCACGAGACCCCCACCGCCACTGAACGCACCAAAATGAACGGTGTCCGGGGCATCATCGCCGGGGAAAAAGAGTTCGTGCTCCTGCTGGTGCGGACGGAGCACCTTGCGGCGGAGCGGACGGGTTTCGAGATGGGTCACTGGCCGAATCATCGAGGCGGGGCGGAGCCTAGTCCGGTATTTTCAATCTCGCCCCGCGGTCAGGCGCGTCGCCCACGACTGGCGAACGCAACCGCGGCGAGGGCCGGGGCCCACGTTGCGGCGGCGGGTACACAGTTGGCCGTGAGCGCGTTGCGGAAGAGCCGCTCCTCAAAGGTGTTGTCCCAGCCGCCGCCGTTGAGGCCGATATCGCCGAAATCGGTGAAGAACATCACTGCGACACCGAGACCAACCGGGGCGCAAGCGGCAACGGGGTACGAGATGTTGCCGACGCCGGCACGGACGCCGATGGTGATCCGGGGATCGAGTTCATCCCACACGCGGAAGGTGCCGATGGCGTCGCCGGTGGGTCCCCATGTTGCTGGAAGTCCTGCGGTGAGGTCCAGGGGCAGGGGTGAGATGCGGGCGGTGTTGCCGCCGTTGAGCGTGCCGCTGGGGAAGGCGAAGCCGTTGGTGAGAATTCCGTCGAACGTGGCCAGACCGCCGTCGAACCACGCATCGGTGGCGCTGAACTCGGTGACGATTCGCCCGCCGGCGTGGAGCCAGGACTGGACGTTAGCGTTACCGCCCACGCTGAAGATGCCGCGGCGGTCGACGACGAGGGTGTCGATGCCCGCGAGGTTGGCGGGGTTGGGATTGAGGATGCAGGTGTGGCCCGCGGCGACGATTCGATCAACGGCCCGCTGGCCCATGTATCCGTCGTACAACCCCACCACCAATGCGTGGGAAGATGAGGCGAACAGACAGCAGACCCCGGCTGCGACAATCTCTTTCATGGTCTCTCTCCTGGACTCGCAGGTCGTTCGGCCACCCCGGTCTCCGGCCGCGGCGGACGAATACTGCGGACGAGGTTAGTCGTTTCGCCGGTTCGGGGCGAGAATGAACGCTTTTGGACGAGTGGGGACTGAGCGCCTACCCTTTGGTTCAACCACCGGGGTATAGCGCAGCTTGGTAGCGCGTTTGACTGGGGGTCAAAAGGTCAGCGGTTCAAATCCGCTTACCCCGATTGAAGTACGAACGCCCGCGAGAACTTTCTCGCGGGCGTTTGCTTTTGTTGTTCCGCGGAGAAGGGCAAGTTCGCACTCGTCTTCGGATGTGCGGTCGCTCACCGCTCACCTAT
>JBGAMO010000092.1:0-19160 GCA_044222845.1 Phycisphaerales bacterium | reverse complement strand
CAGCGCGTTGCTCTTTGGTGTGTGGGTAGCGTCTCACAGGCGCCGTCGTGAGCGTGATTGATCTTGGCAATAAGCAGTTTCTGCCGCGGGCCAGGCCGGAACTCATGCCCATAGCTCCTCAAAAACAACGGCCGGACCGCTCTTTTCTGAGCGGCCCGGCATTGTCGGTCGGTGCTGCGCCCTCCGCGGCCGATGCACCAACCGTGCTTTCGCGGCGTGGCAGCGTGTTCCCCTGAAGGGCCACACCTCACGCGCTCGCGCCGCAACTACTGTCCCGGCGGCCAACGGTCAAACCCCGGAGCCCGAACCCGCCGCCGCCGGCCCTCTCCTCCTGCGTCCACACGATCCCTGTCCGGAGCGCATCTTCAAACCAACGAACGCTTCGGCACTCGAAGAACCCTGATCGCGCACATCAACTCGCGAACCGTTCACCGATCGATGTCCGTATTTTGGCATGAAGCCCAACCGCTTCAACAGGGAAATTTCCCTGTTATGCAGCCTCTCCGCCACAGGGCGCCGAGGTCTGTACAGCCCTTGACGTTCCAACGAACGGCGTGCTACACAATCTCTCTGACGTTAACCCCGCAGCTTCGCGATCACGTCCGACCGCTCTTCTCGCGGGCGGCCGAACAGCGCAGACGCCGACACGAGCACGTCGCAACCCGCCTCACGCACCTCGCGCGCATTGGCCGGCGAAACGCCCCCGTCCATTTGCAATCGCTGGTCTCGCCGCAACAGAGGCTTGATTCGGCGCGTCTTCTCCAGCGTCGACCCGATGAACGATTGCCCCGAAAATCCCGGATTCACGCTCATGACCAGCACCAGATCGGGCAGATGGAGGAACGGCTCGATGGCCGAGAAAGCAGAGGGGGGATTGATCGCCAGCCCCGCTTCCATCCCCTTGCTCCGGATCCGCGCGATGAGCGCCGCGATCTCGGTCGGGCCCACCGCTTCCACATGAAAGCAGAAGTGGTTCGCGCCCGCCGCGGCGAACGAATCCACGTAATGCCCAGGGTCTGTCACCATCAGATGAACATCCAGGTACGCGTCCGGCAGGGCTTTGCGCAGCGATGCACACAACGCCGGCCCCATCGTGAGATTGGGCACGAAGTGCCCGTCCATTACGTCCAAGTGGAGCAGGTCCGCGCCGTTCTCCAACGCGTGCTTGCAGTCAGCCCCCATCGCCGCGAAATCGGCCGACAAAATCGACGGGGCGATCAACGGAAGACGCTTCGGAGAGCGGAGCAAATCGGCTGGTGGGGGCATCGGGATGAGTGTACGTTCGAAGCTACGATCGCGCTGTCATGCCCAACCTTGAAGCCATCCGTTCCCGCCTCGCCAAAGTCGGTCAAACCCACCTCCTGAACTTCTACGCGTCGCTCACACCCGCGCAGCAGCAGGGCCTGCTCACCCAGATCGAATCCCTCGACATCGCGCAGCTCCCGACGCTGGTGGATACGTACGTCAAGTCCAAGCCGGTCTTCTCCCTCCCCCCCGAACTGGGGCCCGCCCCATACTTCCCGCGGAACGAGAAGGCCCCGGGCCGCAGCTGGGACCGCGCCGCGATGGAACGCACCGGAGAGTCTCTCATCAAGGCCGGGAAGGTCGCCGCCTTCGTCGTCGCCGGCGGTCAGGGCTCGCGTCTGGGTTTCGAAGGCCCCAAAGGCTGCTACGCGGCGGGCGCGGTGACCGGCAAGAGCCTCTTCCAGATCTTCGCCGAGCACTTTGTCGCCGCCAAGGCCCGCTACGGCGCCACGGTCCCCTGGTACATCATGACCAGCCCGTTGAACCACGCCGCCACCGTCGCCTTCTTTGAGGAGCACAAGTACTTCGGCCTCTCGCAGCGCGACGTTCAGTTCTTTCCACAAGGCGTGATGCCCAGTCTTGACATGGCCACCGGCCGCGTCCTGCTCGCCGCCAAGGGAGAAGTCGCGACAAACCCCGACGGTCACGGCGGCTGTGTGAAGGCACTGAGTGTCTCGGGTGCCCTGGCCGACATGCGCCGCCGCGGCGTGGAGCACATCTCCTACTTCCAGGTTGACAACCCACTCGTCCGCCCCCTCGACCCGGCCTTCATCGGCCTGCACGCCTCCGGCCCGGGGTCCTCCGCCGAAATGTCCAGCAAAATGATCCCCAAGGCGTATCCGGAGGAAAAGGTCGGCGTCTTCTGCTCTTCTCAAGGCAAGGTCGAGGTCATCGAGTACAGCGACCTGCCCATGGACCTCCAGAAGCAGCGGCTCGAGGACGGCTCGCTTCGTTTCATCGCCGGCTCGATCGCGATCCACATCATGGGCGTCGAGTTTGTGCAGCGTCTCGCCAGCGACCCCAAGTTCGCACTCCCGTACCACCGCGCCGAGAAGAAGGTGCCGTTCATCGACCCGGTCTCCGGCGCCGCGATCAATCCCACCGGCAATAACGGCGTCAAACTCGAGAAGTTCGTGTTCGATGCCCTCTCACTCTGCCGCGGCTCGATCGTGTACGAGACCGACCGTACCGAGGAGTTCGCGCCGATCAAGAACGCCACCGGCGTCGACAGCATCGAAACCAGCCGTTCGCTGCAGACCGAACGCGCCGCCCGCTGGCTCGAAGCCGCCGGCGTGGCCGTGCCCCGCAAGCCCGATGGTTCCCCCGACTGCGTGCTCGAGGTCTCCCCTGTGACAGCCACCTGCGCCGCCGAGATGGCCGCGGCCAAACCGACGCGGCAAATTGAGCGCGGCGCTAAGGTTGCCCTGTGAGACGCCCGGCTTTCACGCTCATCGAGTTGCTGGTGGTGATCGCGGTCATCGCCGTGCTGATCGCGGTGTTGCTCCCGTCGCTCGGGGCGGCCAAGTTCGCCGGAAGAGTCACCGTCTGCGGCGGCCGTCTCCAGCAGATCGGAATCGCGACCACCGCGTACCTCAACGACTTTGACAACACGCTCCCCCAGCGATTCGGCCCGCTCCCCGGCGGGGGCGAAGCCATCATCGCGGCTCTGTTTGGCGGCAAAAAGGGGCAACTCCCTTTTTACGGCGTCAACCGCATCGGTGCCGAAGGGCGTCCATTGAACCGCTATCTCATCGATACCTCCGTCCCGCAGGACAAAGGGCCCGACGTCTTTCCCGTCGAGTCCTTCCGTTCACCGATCGACAAGGGGGCGACGAATACCGGTGTCCCCATCCCCGGCTTTGATCGAACCGATTCCATGTACGACTTCATCGGTGCCAGTTACACCATGAACGACCACGCGCCCACCGGTGAGGGCGATGCCACCCTCATCCCCACCGGCGGCGGCCGGATGCCCGTGCTCACCCATCCCAGCCGCACATGGGTCGTGGGAACGCACACGATTTACAACTACGACCAGGGCGGCGACCGTGGCATGAACTGGTTCGGCAGGGCCAAGACCGAGGCGAACCTCCTCTTCATGGATATGCACGTGAGAATGCGTCTCTACGTGCCTCCGGGAATGATCAGCGAGACCGAAGACTACTCATTCCTGCCGTGAGTTCGGTTGCCCGGCGAGCGTGCCAATCGCGCCATCTCCGAAACTCGTCCTCGCCCCCGCGGACGACAGCCTAAAATTGCCACGATTTCCACGCACGCATGTATGCGTTTCCATTCGTTGCGATGCGGCCCATAACCCTCCAACACGGTGAAACGCGGGCGTTGCGTCGTCATTGACCTTGACACGGCCAATGGGTTTCGGGTAGACTGGGCTCACCTTTAACAAGGAGAGAGAGATGATTCGTACTGTCCTTTCCGCTTCCGTCGCGGCATGCGCTCTGACCTCGTCCGCATCGGCGATCCTCAACAGTTTCACCCCCAACGACGGTTACCAGATCGTCCAACCGTGGGTGGACGTCACGTACTTCAACGCCGGCGGTTACGGCGCCAACGCCGGTGGCGGGTCGTACACCCAGATCGCCCCCGACAGCGGCAAGTGGAAGGTCGTAGGCCAGGTGGGTGGGTTCTTCGGTAGCTCGGCCGCACGAGCCGCCGCCACGAGCGGCGCTCCCCCGTACGGGTCTGTGCCCAGCACCGCGTATCCCATCTACATCGTCGGCGACCACGGCCCCGGCCGCACCGACAACAGCTCGCTGGCATTCCGAAATGACTCGCCCGCCGGCACAGGCGCCGCCCAGTACGAGTACTCCATTGATACATACGACACCGGCGGCGTCGCCCCCTCGACGGTGACCAGCGGCACGGTCTCCACCCAGTTCTACTTCAACCCCAACCCCGCCGACCCGCCGAACCCCGGTTCGCTTCCGCGCGATCGGTTTACCATGTCCTTCAAGGACTCGGCCGGCAACGTCGGCCTGCAGTGGGGCTACCGCGCGGACAACGAAGTTGTCTGGCGTGCGAGCGCGAGCGGCTCATGGACCAACACCGGCGTCTACGGCACGTCGGGCGCCTGGGACGGTGTCCGCGTCAACCTCGACCTCACAGCGGATACGTTCAAGATCGACTACTACGTGGCATCCTCCAACATGTGGCAGCAGTTGGTCGCCGGCGCCACCCCCATGGGAATGGCGATGAACAACTTCACCACCCTGGGCTGGCAGTTGGAAGACAACATCTTCACGGGCACCGGCGGCAAGAACTTCTTTGATGACTTCTCCTTCAACATCCCCGCGCCGGGCACCGCTCTGTTCGGCCTCGCGGGCCTGACGCTCCTGCGTCGTCGCCGCTCGTAACGCGAACTCCCCGAACTCAACCTGATCGTTCCCAAGGCCGCGCTCCGCGGCCTTTTTTCATTCCCCCGTCCGTCCCTCGCCCCCGTCCGCAAGCGTGATAGAGTTGGCCATGGCACGAGGCACAACCTCCACGGGACGACGCCTCCCTGTACGCGCCGCCGTTCTCGGCGCACTCTTCGGCACCTGCACCGCCGCCGCGGTATTCACCGCCAACTACGCCAACGCCACCTCCTACCTCTCCGACGACCCCAAGGCGTGCGTGAACTGCCACATCATGAACGATCAGTTCAACAGTTGGTCCAGTTCGTCGCATCATGCGCGGGCCACCTGCAACGATTGCCACGTGCCGCACGACTCGGTTCTCAGCAAGTATTTAGTGAAGGCCGAGCACGGCTACCGCCACTCCAAAGGCTTCACGCTTCAGGACTTCCACGAGCCGATCCAGATCACGCCCTCCAGCCGCGCGGTTGTCATCGACAACTGCGTCCGCTGCCATCAGGAACTGACCCACCAGATCCGCCTCGCCGCCCCCGGCAACGCTCCCGACGCCAAGGGTTTTTCGGGCGGGATCGACTGCATCCATTGCCACGCCAGTGTTGCCCACGGACCAACCCGCTAAGAGAGTCTTCCCATGTCTATCACTTCCAGAGGTTTCTCATCCCGTGCCGCGCTGTTCTGGCTCGCCGCAATCGCGTTCGGCGCCGGAACCGTCGCCGCCTTGCTGCTGTACGGCAATATCGCGCAGCGAAAGGCCGAATCCGGCAGCACCGTGCTCCGCATCGCTGATATCAACGAAACCACGATCGACCCCGCCGAATGGGGAAAGAACTTCCCGCGGGAGTACGACGGGTACATCCGCACATCCGACAACAGCCAGGCCCGCTTCAAGTGGAGCGAGGCCCGCCCACCGGACGACCTCGAGTCTGCCGCCGCCGTAGATCCGCACACCGGCAAGGCTGATTCCAAGCTGGTCGGCGATCCAAGGCTCAAGACGATCTTTAACGGTTACGCCTTCGCCATCGACTACCGCGAACGCCGCGGCCACGCCTTCATGCTCCACGATCAACGCGAAACCGAACGCGTGAAGCAGCGCCCCCAGCCCGGGGCCTGCCTGAACTGCCACGCGTCAAACGTCGTGGCGTACCGCGAAGTCGGCATCAAGAACGGCGCAGGAGGTTCGCTCGCCGATCCGCTCACCTCCGAGGCCGGCCAGAAGCAACTTTTCACCGGCTGGGAGCAGGTGAACCATCTCACCTACTCCGAAGCCACCGAACTGGTGAAGCACCCCATCACCTGCCTGGACTGCCACGACCCCAAGACCATGGGCCTGCGAATCACGCGCCCCGCATTCCTGGAAGGGATCGCCGCTCTGGCCAAGTCCAACGATCCGGTCCCGCACCTGCCCAGCATCGAGCAGTGGCGTCGCGGCGAGCGCAAGGCCCCGTACAACCCCAACGCCCTCGCCAGCCGTCAGGAGATGCGCTCCATGGCGTGCGGCCAATGCCATGTGGAGTACTACTTCAAGGGCGATCAGAAGCGATTGACCTTCCCGTGGGAGAACGGGCTGAAGCTTGATCAGATGGAGACGTACTACGACACCGTCGGATGGAGCGACTGGACCCACAAGGATTCCGGAGCCAAGGTCATCAAGGCCCAGCACCCGGAGTTCGAGCTCTGGAGCCAGGGCATCCACGCCCGCAGCGGCGTCTCCTGCGCCGATTGCCACATGCCTTACAAGCGAGAGGGCGCGATGAAGTTCACCGACCACCAGGTCCAGACGCCCATGGCCCATGTCAACCTCTCGTGCCAGACGTGCCACAACTACACCGAGACCGAGATCAAGTCCCGCGTCGACCAGATCCAGGCCCGCAACATGTCGCAACTCAACCGCGCGGAAAACGCGGTTGTTGACCTCATCAACGCGATCAAGGACGCCAAAGCCGCTGGCGCAACCGACGAGCAACTTGAGAAGCCCCGCAAACTTCAGCGTGCCGCCCAGTGGCGTGCAGACTTTATCAACGCCGAGAACTCAATGGGGTTCCACGCGCCCGCGGAGGCGCTGCGGATCCTGGGAGAATCGATGGACTACGCCCGAATGGGAACCACGGAAGTCGCCAAGCTTGGTCTGAACAAACCCGTCACACCCTCGACGACGCCGGCCGCACCAACGACCAAATGATCTCTCGACCTTGAGCCAGTCCGTCGCGGCCCGCGCTGGCGGCGAGCCCCGAGCATGCATCCGGCGGACCTTCGTACCTCGCTCGGGTCCGAAAGCCAAGTTCAGTGCCGCGTAGCTCCGACAAGTCGCTCGTCAGCGTCGGATAACCCGGGCACATTCCACCGCATTCTGCGCGGTGCGCTTGCGTTTTCTGCCGAATCTGGTACACTCACCGATGCACGGGTGACCCGTGCGCAGAGAGACAACCATGAAACACCTGACACTTTCCGCCGCCATCGCCGCGCTTTTCGCCACGGCCTCCGCCTCGCACGCGATCATCGTGCAAGGCACGGAACTTCCCCCCTACATCGCCGTCACGAATCAACTCGCGATGTCGCACGGCGCAAAGTTCTCTTCGCTCAACAACCCGTTTGTCACCTTCACCGAGTTGATCCCCGGCACCTGGGGCATCCAAGGCACCGAACCGTGGGCCAACCCCATCGGCGGGTACTCTTGGTACAGCTCGCCGATCTTTGTAGACTTTGTCGATCCCGCCGACGGTACCACCCCCGCGGTGGTGAACGGCACCATCACCGCTATGTGGGGCGATGGCGGCGGCGATCTCGACGGCGTCGACATGCGCGCGTACGACCTGAGCAACAACCTGGTCACCAGCGGCACCTTCACCGGCGTCACGTTCACTCAGATCCAGGTGACGGGCGTCGGCATCCACCGCATCGAGTTCTGGGCCAACACCATGGTCGGTGGCCCCAACTCCGACACAGGGCTTGACTGGCTCTACTACCCCACACCGAGCATCCCGGCGCCGGGAGCAGCCGCCGTTCTCGCCGCGGTTGCGGCCAGCCGGTTGCGCCGTCCGCGCCGTTGAGTGTTGCTCAGGTCTCACCTCCACAACGCCCATTGAAACGCGAGTCAACCCGCGGACGCTGTCGATGCGCCCGTCATGGCTTCATCAGCCCATACACCTCAACGATCGGCGGCTCCGCTAGGAGGCTCCGCCACCGCGCAAGAAACGCCTTCATCTCCGGATCGTTGGCAACACGTCCCTGATCTCGTTCGTAAACCGACAGGTCGTCGTACAACACGAGTTCAATGAACCGGTGGTCATCCTTCAGGTCCGCGAGCAGTCGGATCGTGATTCCCCCCGGTGACTCGTAGTATGGAATCGCCTCTCGAAGGAGCGCCAGGAACTCCTCGCGCCTTCCCTGCGTCACGCGGCACCGCAGATGCAGATCAACGCGTCCTGTTGGTGTCATGCTCAAGTCTACCGCTCCGTCGGTGCCGCGTCTTCCGGTACCAAGCCGGCACACAACACGAACGAACCCGACGGATCAACTGTTCCCCGACTTGGAGCCACCATCGCGCAGCCTCCAGTCTCCTGCGCCGACATTGAGGCACGCAGCAGGTTCCGACGAGCATTCGGCGTCGCACGTAACCGGACCTAAGCCCTCTCCGGGCGGGAGTCCAAACTCGCTCGCGAATGTTCTACGCCAGTTGGACCAGGCAGGATTCTCCATCCAACCCACGCGTGTGGCGAAGCCACGCAATATGCAGCCGCCCGTCCCAAACAGCCAGTGGCGAACTGGGCGCACCAAAGGCCGCGGCTCATTGCCGAAAGGCCCTCAGCCTCGATCCAAACTGCGTGGAGGCCTTCGTCATGATCGCCGGCACCGAGAATCTGACAGACGCCGAGATTGAAGGACGCCTCCGTCACGCCGACGCTGCGGGCCAGCGGTCCCTAGGCAAGAGGGTGTTCAAGGAATGCCGCGGCCATTTCTGTGGATTCGTCGAGACGCGCCCGTACCTGAGAGCGAGGACGGAACTCGCCATGTTCTCGGCGGACTCCGGCCGTCTTCCCAGGCAGTGTGCAACAGTTCTTTCAGGGACCGCCATCAGCGAGTATGCAACTGAGAACTGTGCCCTCGCTTTGCCGATTTAATACCCACGCTTCTTCTTTTTCTCGTCATCCTTCTTCTTCTGGTCCTTCTTCTGCTGTTCCTGCTTCTTGGGATCGTTCATTGAGTCGTCGTTCTTGTCGGCGGTGTCGCCGCCCCGAACACTCGCCGCCGCGGACGAGAAGGAGAGGAACTGATCCGCCGCGGCCGGAGCCTGCGGCGTGACAAACCAGCCCCAGAAGGCCGGCGCGCCATAGGAAACGACGTCCGTCGGCGGATGGAACTGGAAGGCGAACGGCACGATCATGTTGGAGTCCGGGTGCGTGCCGAAGTACCGCCACGGCCGCTCCAGCGGCTGGGCCCGGCTGCCGGACTTGCGCAGTTCGTAGATGTCGATGGGCACCCAGTTGAGCGTGTTCTTGTCCTCGTCGAACACCGGGAACTCGACCCAGTACCGCAACCCGCGCGAGTTGGACCTCCTCGCGCCGATCGCTTTCTCATCCTTGTCCGTGTCGCCGCCGTCCCAGCAGATCACCGTGCGTGCGGGAAGGCCCGCCTTCTTGAACACCGCGCACAGCAGCGCCGCCACATCGGCCCGGGAGCCCCGCCCGCTGGCGAGCGTGGAACTCGGCGGTTGCACGATCACCCCCGCGAACTCGCTGTTGTTCGTGATCTCGCCATACTGCGGACCGGTATGGCCCGAAGAGATCATCTGATCCGAGATCTGCACCAGGCCCCACACTCGCGCGGTCAGAATTTTGGCGAGTGCAACCGGAGTCACCTTCTTCGGATCGGTGACGCCCGCGGCGGTCATCCACTGCGTGATCGCTTCCGCCAACGGCGCGTCGTCGTAGTTGACGACCTTGTTGTTCTCGTCCAGCGCTGTCTCAACGTACAACTGCGGAGCCATGCAACTCGCGACTTCCTTGGGCCACGGTCCCGTCGGCCACGGCACCTTCAGCGCCGACGTCTCGTCAAAATCCGTCTTGAACAGCGACACACCCACGGTGACGTCGAGCTGCACCTGCCGGCACGAAATGACCTGGCCGTCGTCCGCCTTCACATCCCAGCGAGCCAGGCGTACGCCGCACGGATACCCCTCGAGCGGAGTCATCGTCTCGCTCATTACCTGGCCGTTGAGACGCAGTTTGCCCGAGACCCCATCGCCGATCGGAGCGCTGAAACTGGTCGCCGGCAGGATCGGCCAGATGACCCCCATCGACTTCATGTCAAACGGAGTCACCTTCGGCATATCAGCAGTTTGCCCGGTGTGCGGGTCACGCACGCGCTCCTTCTGCTTGGAACTGTCCGACGCCAACCGCACCCGCACGGAGAGGTTTTTGTCCTTCCGCAACGTCTGCGTGATGTACGGACCCACAGTCGGATCACCGCGCTTGGAAGCGACGGTGGGCTGCATGTCCGGCGTCAGCGGCGCGGTGCCCGCGGGCGGGGTCGTCGCGGGCTTGCCGGGTGTAGCCGGAGTCCCGGGAGCCACCGGTGCCGGAGCGTCAGGCGCTGTCGGCCTCGGCGGTGTGGGACGCACCGGCTTGGGCTGCGAATCCTGGAAGCAGTACGCCTGCCCCGCAAGGAGCGCGATGAGTCCGGCGGCAAGGGTTCGAGCGACGCGGCGAGAATTGTGCATAGGTGGTGTTCCGACGTGCGGTACAGCCCGCGGCCAGGTTCAGGCCCGCGGCGGTCTTCCTAAACAGTATGTACCGGCGAGTCCCCGTTTGGTTCCCTGTTTGGTCGGTGTGCCCTATCAATTCGCCTAACACTCCCCAGCCCCTCCCAACCCACCGGGATCTGCCTGGCAATGATGCGCCTTCCGGATGCCCAGTCCTTCCTCCCAATCTCGACCAGGTCCTTCCAACGTCGTCGCTTCCGCGGTCATTGTGCTCTCAGGCCTTCTCGCCTGGATCGCACATTTCACCGCCGCGCCCGACTTGCTCGACGATGACCAGCTCAAGCCTTGGGGATACACGCTCGACATCATCCTGAACCATCGCTGGGCTGTTCAAACGGATTTCGAGGGCGCGATCATGTCCAAACCGCCCCTCTACCAATGGCTGTGCGCCTTGGTTGCCATGGCGTTGGGCGAGGTGAACGCCGCATCGATGTACATCCCCTCGGGGTTGGCGGTCATCGGTTGTGGTCTGCTCGTGCGGCACTTCGCCGCCCGATGGTTCGGTGCATGGCAAGGCCTGTTCGGCGGGCTGGCATTTGTGCTCTCCATGCTCACGATCAAGCACCTGTGCTGCGCCCGATCCGACGCCCTCTTCGCGCTCACCATCGCCGCCGCGGCCTTCGCGGCTTGGCACGCGTGGAACCAGCCCGCGTCGGCACGTTCTTGGATGTGGTTCTGGCTCGCCGCCGCCGCCGCTTCGATGACCAAAGGCCCGCTCGGCGTGGTCCTTGCCTCCGGCGGCCTCCTCGCCGCAGGATGGGAACGCCGCCGCGGCGGGCTGGGCTGGAGTCTTCTTCCCGGCGCCTTGCTCTGGCTCGCCATCCTCGGTGGCTGGTTCCTACTCGCCGTGAAGGTGGGGGGGCAGCCCGTCATCGACAAGATGATCGGCCAGGAACTCGTCGGCCACGCCATGCACCACGAGATCACGAAAGCCGGCCCGTTCAGCAAGTGGTACCAGCCGCCGATCTACTTCGTGCTGCGATACATCCCGTGGTGCATCCCCGCAATCATCGGTATCGTCCGTGCATTCCTGCAACCCGACGCCGATGAAACCAGGCGCCGCGCGGAGCGATTCCTGCTCTGCTGGTTCGTGGCGGGGTTGCTGATCTTCTGCGCTGCGCCCCACCAGCGCGGCGACCTGCTCCTCCCGCTCATTCCCGCCGCCGCGATCTTCGCAGGTCGCGAAGTCGTCTTCTGGATGTCCGCCGCCCCTGAGAAACTGCGGTGGTCCGCGACCGCGGTCGTCGTCACGGCGATGGTGAGCGGCGGATGGTGGTGGAATCACATCGGACGCCTCTCCGACTCCCAAGTTCAGGAGACTCTGGCGGTGCTCAATCTGCACGAGCAGTTCGTTGCCTCCCCTCAAACCAGAATGTCCCCGCCCGCGTTCCTCAACACCACGTGGGACGCACAGTTCGCGTTCGGAGTCAAACAGCCCGGTCTCACGCTGGCGCAAGCGGTGGACGCGGCAAAGAGATCGCCCGGAACGCCGATCGTGTGCCGCGAGACCGACGAGGTACGTGCCGCGTTCTCCGGCATTGCTACCCGTGTAATCGCGATCACCACCACCGGCAAGTCCGGTACAGTGTTCGCCGTGTACGTCTCCAAGCCGTCCGCGAACTGAACCAAGCCCGCGTCGTACTCTCTTCCAGTGTGCGGAATCGCCGCCATCCTCAAGATTTCCTCCCATGGCGATACGTCGCCGCGCGAGGCGGCCATCCCGGAGGCATGGCTCGACACGCTCGAATCCCGCATCGCACACCGCGGACCCGACGAACACGGTCGACTCCGTGATCGCGTTCAACGCCCGGACGGCAGCACCATCGACATCGTTCTCGTGCACCGCCGTCTCACCATCCTCGATGCCCGCGGCGGCCAGCAGCCCATGGTCGTTACAGACCCCCGCGGCCAGTGCGCCCTCATTTTCAACGGCTGCATTTACAACCATCGCGACTTGCGTCGCAACCTCATCGCCGCCGGCGTCGAGTTCCGCTCCGACCACAGCGATACGGAAGTCCTGTTGCTCGCCTGGAAGCAGTGGGGCCCCGAAGCCTTCGCACGCCTCGAGGGCATGTTCGCCTGCGCAATCTGGGACGGCCGCACCGGCGATCTGCTGCTGGCACGCGACCGCGCCGGCGAAAAGCCCCTGTACTGGTGCCGCGGCGTACACCAGGGTGCGCAAGTCGTCGCCATATCGAGCGTGCCCACCGCGTTGAAGGTATTGCCGGGCCTCGGCCTGACACTCCGACCGTGTTCCAATGAGTCGCCAGGCGAATCCACTCGCCGCTGGTTGCGATTCGGCTACTCGGAAACCGATCCCACCGGCGTCATCGCAAACCATCCCCCCGCGCACTGGTCGAACGTGACTCCGACGGGACCGCAACCCATCCCATTCTCTATTCCGCGGATCGAAGTGCCGCCCGTACGAAACGAACCGCTGGATGAAGGCCGCGTCGATCACCTGCTCGCCGCGGCCGTCGCTTCGCGGCTTGAATCAGATGTCCCGTTGGGTTGTTTCCTCTCCGGTGGCATCGATTCTTCACTCATCGCGGCACACGCGATGCTCGCCGCCGGTTCGCTGCGGACGTTTAACGTCCGCATGCCCGACGCCAGGCTCGATGAATCCCCCTTCGCCCAAGCGGTCGCGGACCACCTGCACACCACCCATGCAACGCTCGACTGCGAATCCCGTGCCGCCGACGACTTGCCCACCCTGATCCATCAACTCGGACTCCCCTTCGGCGACAGTTCTCTCCTGCCGACGTACTGGGTCAGCCGCGCCGCACGCCGGCACGTCAAAGTCGCTCTCAGCGGAGACGGCGGCGACGAGCTCTTCGGCGGTTACGACCGCCATCGCGCCGCCCGATACGTCGATCGCCTGCCCGCGCCGCTTCGGGCCGCCTCCGCCGCGCTCGCGGCAATGATTCCCGCCAACTCCGATCCCAGATCACGCCGCACTCGCGCCGCGCGATTCGCCGCCGCCGCCGCACGTGACGGATATCGTGATCTCTGCTCGATCTTCCCTTCGTACATGCTCGACGACCTGATCGGCCCCCGCGAGGCCCCCGAGCCACAGGTGTTTGAAGGCGATGACGCTGTCTCCCATGCCCTGTGGACCGACTTTCACAACTACCTGCCCGGTGATCTGCTCCGCAAGACCGACACCGCCTCGATGTCCGTCGGGCTCGAGGTTCGCTGCCCATTCCTGGATTCCTCCCTCGCGGCCGCCGCGCAGCATTGCCCCATCTCTGAACTCATGCCCGGCGGAATTCCCAAGGGTCTCCTCCGCCGCGTCGCAGCCCGTCATCTCCCCGCCGACATCACCCAGCGACGCAAGCAAGGCTTTGCCATTCCGATCGGTGATTGGTTCCGTTCCAACCACGGCGGCCTCAAAACCCTACTAATCGACGCCATCGGCTCCGCGGATCCATTCCCCCAAACACTGCTCGGCCTCACCATCAACCGCCGCTACGTCGAACGCCTCGTGCATGAGCACATGCTCGGCCTCCGCGATCACGCCCAACGGTTGTACGTCCTGATGGTCATGGCAATGTGGGCTCGAAGTTGAATCCTCCGGCATCATCCAAAGCAGGTTCCGCGGCGAATACACCATTGACCGATGCCAGACTCCGACCCAACCCCTCCGGGCTTGATCCACTCGTACCAGCGGTACGACCCCAAGTCCTTCCCATCGCCCACCTCACCGCCGCCGGATATCGCCGGCGCCACGTTCGAGCACATGCTCGCGTTCGGTGATCTTCGTGAACTCACCGAGGAAGAACTCGCCCGCGCGATCCGCCTCGACCCCGGCATGTTCCCTCAGTTGGGCCCCAGCCTTGAGAGCATGGCCGCGATGCTCCGCGAACGCAAGCGCCGGATCCTCGCAACCTACGAGACTCACTCGGTGCGCGTCTCCGCCTCCCGAGAGTTCGAACGCACCGCACGTGAAGCCGCCCCGCCTAAGGCCTTCCGCGATTCGTACATCAAAGCCGTCCGTGAAGAGCAGATCGCCGACCTCGAGAACATCTGGAACCGTCAGCCCGACGAACGTGCCCCGTTCTCGATCCAACTGCTCCACGTGCTGGAACGTCTTTCTGACAAGTACCAGATCGACGAAATGGCCGGCCGCTACGAGTTCACCGGCCGCGAAGCGTTGACCGTCGAAGAGGCCCTCGCCGTGAAGCAGGAACTCGAAACCATCGACGAACTGCTTGAGCAACTCAAACAGGCAGCGAAGGACGCCCGCATCGGCATCATCGACATGGACGCGTTGTCCGAGTTCGCCGACCCCGACGCCATGGAGAACCTCAACCGCATGCAGCGGGAGATCGAGGAATACCTCCGAGAAGCCGCACGAAACCAGGGTCTCGAACGCAGCCGCGAAGGATTCAAACTTACCCCCAAAGCCCTGCGGCTCTTCCAGCGCAATCTTCTCACCGAGATCTTCAGCAACCTCGCCGCCGCCAGGTCCGGCCGTCACACCGGCCCCATCGAGGGCGAAGGTGCCACTGAACTCGAACGCACCAGGCCCTACGAGTTTGGAGATTCCGCCGCGAACATGGACACCGTCGGAACGCTCCTTAACGCCGCGGCCAGGGGCGGGGTGAACGGCGTCGGCGTCCGAGTCACCGGCGACGACATAAACGTCCACCTCACTCGCAACAACCCCAAATGCGCAACGATGGTCCTGATGGACATGTCCGGCTCCATGCGATACGGCGGGCAGTACATCCACTGCAAGCGCATGGCACTGGCGCTCGATGGACTGATCCGCACCGAATACCCCGGCGATTTCCTGAACTTCATCGAAATGGCCACTTTCGCACGGCTCCAGAACGTCGGCGATCTCCCCGCACTGCTGCCCAAGCCGGTCACCATCCACCGCCCCGTCGTGCGACTCCGCGCCGACATGAGCGATCCGCGATTGTCTGAGATGCAGGTTCCCCAGCACTTCACCAATATCCAGCACGCTCTCTCCTTGTCTCGCCGCGTGCTCGCAAACCAGCCAACGCCCAACCGCCAGATCATCCTGATCACCGACGGCTTGCCCACGGCTCACTTTGAGGGGCACGAACTGTTCATGCTCTACCCGCCCGATCCCCGCACGGAAGAGGCGACGATGCGAGAAGCGGCGATGTGCGCCCGCGACGGCATCACGATCAACATCTTCCTGATCCCGTCCTGGAGCCAGGCCAGCGAGGACATTCAGTTCGCTCACCGCCTCGCGCGGTCCACCCGCGGCCGGGTCTTCTTCACCGCGGGCAAGGATCTGGACCGCTTCGTCCTGTGGGATTACGTCAAGCAGCGCCGTTCGATCATCTCCTGAAACCAAGCGGCGGGGCGGCGGTTCCTCGAACATGAAAACAGCCCCGGCGTGAGCCGGGGCTGTTTGTGCTTTACAAACTCGCCGTCAGGGGCGTCGGGCGGTGCTTACTTCTTGGTGCCCTTGCCGCCCTGCTGCTCTTCGAGGAACTGCTTCATCATGCTCACCGGCATGGGGCGGTACTCGAGGAACTCCATCGTGTTGCTGGCGCGGCCCTGAGACATGCCGCGCAGCGACGTCGTGTACCCGAAGAGCTCCGAGAGCGGAACTTCGCAGGTGACCAGCTTGACCGGGTCGCGGTCCTCGGTGTCGATGATCATGCCGCGGCGGCTGGAGATGTCGCCGGTGACGTTGCCCAGGTACTCGTTGGGCACCGTGACCACGACTTTCATGATCGGCTCGAGGAGCACGGGGCCGGCCTTCTCGACGGCTTCGAGAAGGGCCAGGCGGCCGGCCTGCTCGAAGGCCACCTGCGACGAGTCGACGTCGTGGTAGGAGCCGTAGGTGAGTGTGGCCTTGATGTTGATCAGCGGGTAGCCGAACTTCACCCCGGTCACGGCGGTCTGGCGGATGCCGTACTCGACGCTGGGCACGAACTCCTTGGGGATCACGCCGCCGACGGTGCCGTTCTCGAAGGCGATGAGGTCCGTGTAGTCCAGTTCCTCGGCCTCGGCCTGAGCCGCGGAGTAGGGCTCCAAGGTGATCACGCAATCGCCGTACTGACCGCGGCCGCCGGTCTGCTTCTTGAACAGGCCGCGGACATCGGTGACCTTGCGGGTGATCGCCTCGCGGTACGACACCTTGGGCTTGCCGACGTTGACGTTGATCTTCATGTCGCGGACGAGCTTGTTCTTGATGATCTCAAGGTGGAGCTCGCCCATGCCGGAGATGATCGTCTCGCCGGTCTCGTCGTCGAACTTGGAGCGGAAGGAGGGGTCCTCGCGCCGGATGATGCCCAGGGCCTCGGAGAGGCGACGCTTGTCGTCCTGGGTCTTGGGCTCGATCGACATGGCGATCACGGGCTCGGGGAAGTGCATGCGCTCGAGGATGATCGGCTCGTCCTGGTCGCACAGCGTGTCGCCCGTGTAGGAATCCTTGACGCCCACGACGGCGACGATATTGCCGGCGGTGGTCTCGTCGAGGTCGTTGCGGTGCTGGGCGTGCATCTCGTAGATGCGGCTGACGTTTTCCTTCTTGCCGTTGCCGGGGTTGAGGAGGCGCGTGCCCTTGGTGAGCGTGCCGGAGTAGACGCGGATGTAGGTAAGGTCGCCGTGCTTGTCGGAGACGACCTTGAAGACCAGGGCCGAGAAGGGGGCCTTGGGGTCGTGGGGGCGGGAGAGCGCCAGGTCCTTGTCGCGCGGGTCGGTGCCGGTGACGTCGGGCTTCTCGGTGGGGCTGGGGAGGAAGTCCACGACGGCGTCGAGCAGCAACTGGATGCCGATGTTCCGCAACGCGGCGCCGCAGAGCACGGGGTAGCAGCGGCGGGTGATCGTGGCGCTGCGCAGGGCGGCCTTGAGCTCGTCGATAGAGATCGACTTCTCGTCGGTCAGGTACTTCTCCATGAGGTGGTCGTCCAGCTCGGAGATCTTCTCGACCATCTTGTGACGCCACTCGTTGGCGTAGTCCTTCATGTCGTCGGGCACGTCCACCTCGCGGACGGTGTCGCCCTTGTCGCCCTCGAAGAAGTAGGCCTTCAT
This sequence comes from Phycisphaerales bacterium, assembly GCA_044222845.1. Classification (GTDB taxonomy): domain Bacteria; phylum Planctomycetota; class Phycisphaerae; order Phycisphaerales; family UBA1924; genus UBA2402. The sequence goes on along the minus strand of JBGAMO010000092.1, from coordinate 1,706 downwards.
CGTCATGAGATCGATGACGCCCTTGTGCTCGTGGCCGTGGCCGATGGGGATCTGGATGGCGATGCCGTTGGCGCCCAGGCGGGTCTTGATCGTGCCGAACGAGAACTCGAACGACGCGCCGATCTTGTCCATCTTGTTGACGAAGCACATGCGCGGCACCTTGTACCGGTCGGCCTGACGCCACACCGTCTCGGACTGGGCCTCGACGCCTTCCTTGCCGTCGAACACGGCCACGGCGCCGTCGAGCACGCGGAGCGAGCGCTCGACTTCGATGGTGAAGTCCACGTGGCCGGGGGTGTCGATCAGGTTCAGCTTGTACTCGCGCCCGGACCGTTCCCACGGGCAGGTCGTCGCGGCCGACTGGATGGTGATGCCGCGCTCCTGCTCTTCCTGCAGGAAGTCCATCGTCGCGGTGCCCTCGTGCACTTCGCCGATCTTGTAGTTCTTGCCTGTGTAGAACAGGATGCGTTCGGACACCGTGGTCTTGCCCGCGTCGATGTGGGCGCAGATACCGAAGTTACGGATATGGGACAGGTCGGCCATTGGTTCTTTACCTTCTTCTTGAGAGTTCTCGAGAGGCCTTGTGGGCTTGTTCTTGGGTGCGATCCGGTGGACTGTGCTGGGCCCGGGTGTCGCCGAACGCCGGGGGTTCGGATATCCGGGGCCGGGTCGTCGGGGATACCCGGACGGCCGCGGCGGACGTTGGCGGCGCTGGGAGTGCGGGGCCGCGAGTGCGTTGGTTGTGGGAAGCGGAAGGGTCGTTCATCCCGCTGATCGGGCCGTGCGGGGTGCACGGGCGCTGCGCTCAGCGGGCGGGCGTGTCGGGTTCGATGACTTCTTCGTCGTCGTCGTCCATATGACCGTTCCAAAGGCCCCAAATCCAGTGTGCCGAACGCCGCGGCGAACAAACGTTCGTCGGCCGAATTCAAGCACAAACCGGGGGAGGAAATAGTAACGGGTTGCGAACGCGAATCAAGGGTCTGAACACCCCGCCCGAAGACCGTACAGATATATAACTTTGATTGAGTTGATCGCGTAGCGAACTGAACGGTCTAGTGCTTCTCGGTTCGCTTGCCTTGATCTTCCGCGATCGCTCGCTCGATGCGGCGGTCGGGGATAAGCCATATGAGGGCCACGGTGACGTAGAGCGCGCCGGCGAGCCAGGTGCTCACGTACGAGAGCGCGATCGCGGCGACATACAGGACCGGCGAGAGTTTGCCCTTGAAGTCGCTGCCCAAGGCGCGGCCGAGCACGGAATGATTGCCATCCACGCGCAGGATGGCGTATTGGAGCAGCCAGTACGCCAGCGCGCTCATGAGGAGGACCACGCCGTAGAGCGCCATTGGTGCCGCGGCGAAGTGGTTTTCGCCGACCCAACCGGTCACGAAGGGGATGAGCGACATCCAGAAGAGCAGATGGAGGTTGGCCCAGAGCACTCCGCCGGTCACTTTGCGCGTCGCGTGGAGCAGGTGGTGGTGGTTGCTCCAGTAGATGCCGACGTAGATGAAACTGAGCAGGTAGCTCAGGAAGACCGGGATGAGCGGGGCAAGATCGGTGAGCGCTGCTCCGGCTTTGTTGTCGTGATCCGCCGCGTGGGGCACCTTGAGTTCCAGCACCATGTTCGTGATGATGAGGGCGATCACGCCGTCGCTGAAGGATTCAATCCGGTTCTTGGTGAAGGCGGGGGGCATGGGGGGGATGCGAGA
>JBGAMO010000091.1:0-19467 GCA_044222845.1 Phycisphaerales bacterium | reverse complement strand
ACACCCCACTCGCTAAGAAGCTCGGAATCAAGGAAAACGCCCGTGTCCTCCTCCTGGCCGCCCCCGACGGCTTCGAACGCACGCTCGACGCACTTCCGCCCGGTGTCACGTTCAGCGCCAAGGGCAAAGGCCCCTTCGACGTCGCCATCGCGTTCGCTCAGACGACCCGCGAGTGTGAATCCCGCTTCCGCACCGCCGCGGCGTCGTTGAGCGAGTCCGGCGGCCTCTGGGCCGCGTGGCCCAAGAAGACCTCCGGTGTCGCCACCGACCTCAACGAGAACGACATCCGCGCCTTCGGCCTCTCCGAGGGCCTCGTCGACAACAAAGTGTGCGCCATCGACGATACCTGGTCCGGACTGCGATTCGTCAAGCGCCTCAAAGACCGCACCCCCGCGAAGCCACCAGCGAAACTCACCACCAAGAAGCGCACGCCATGAGCGACCAGACCAACATCCTCCGCCTCGTCGCCGACCGACTCCGCGCCGCCCGCCGCGTCGTTGTCGTCACCGGCGCTGGTGTCTCCGCCGAATCGGGCCTGCGCACCTTCCGCGGAGCCACCGCCGCAGACATGCCCACGGACATGCAGGCCCTTTGGCGCGAGTTCGACCCCATGAAACTCGCCACGCCCGAAGCCTTCGACGCCGACCCCGAAATGGTCACCCGCTGGTACGACTGGCGACGCCTGGGTTGCCTCGCCGCCGAACCCAACCCCGGCCACTCCGCCCTGGCCGCGATGGAGCGCCACATCGCCTCCCGCGGCGGCGACTTCGCCCTCTTCACCCAAAACGTCGACCGCCTCCACCACCGCGCCGGCTCGCAGCGCGTCTTTGAACTGCACGGCTCGATCATCGAATGGCGATGCGTCGAAACCGGTGAGACCTTCGAGCCCGAACCAACGCCCTTCGAACGCTTTCCCCCGCCCTCGCCCTTCCATCCCGGCGCGCTGCTCCGACCCAACGTCGTCTGGTTCGGCGAAGCCCTCCCCGAGTCCGTCCTCTTGGCGGCCTTCGATCTGGCCCCCAAGGCCGACCTGTTCTTCACCATCGGCACCAGCAGCGTGGTGTATCCTGCCGCGGCGTTCGTCGAAATGGCCGCACGCGAGGGCGCATTCACCGTTGAAGTGAACAAGGACGACACCGCCGCCACCACCCGCGTCGACGCCGTCCTCCGCGGCCCCTCCGGCGAGATACTGCCGCGCCTGGTGGAACTCGCGTTCGACGCCTGACGCCGTGTGTGATCGGGCCGCTCGGGTGAGCCGCCGCTCCTGTTCTGATCAAACGCCCGAAATCGACCCACAATCCGTACGCCGCCCCCGCGCGCCGCTCAGACTTCTTCGCGCCTATCTCTCCAACCCGGCCGCCCGCGCGGTGTCGGTGATCCCGCGCCGCGTTCGGGTTGTACCATCCGGCGCTGGTCCAAGCCGGGTTCGCCGCGATAAGGAGTTCTTGCATGCGGTTCAGTGTCATCGTCCTCGCTTTGTGCTTCGCCTGCGCATCCACCCCGGGCCAGACCGTTGACGGCGGCGGACTCGGCGGCGGCGGCCCTCTGCAAGCCGATGCCCACGCCAACTGCATCTCCCCGAATGAATACGCCCGTGTCGCCGCCAACATCGCTCTCTTCGAGGCCGAGCACCCGCAGCCCTACGACTCCCGCGGCCCCACTCTCTACAACTTCTACCCCATCGGCGGCAACTGGTACCGCGACGATTTCATGAACAACTTCGTCGATCTCAACCGCGCCGCCTCCGCCATCCTCGATTGGAACTGCTCCGATTACACCTACGACGGTCACAACGGCCACGACAATGGACTGCGCAGCTTCGGCGAGCAGGAAGTGGGGGTCCCCATCTTCGCGGCCCTACCCGGCACCGTGGTGGATCGTCACGACGGCGAGCCCGACCACAACACCACCGGCCCTAACGTCACCGCGAACTACGTGGTCCTCTCTCACGGCGGCGCTCGGTACACCTACTACTGGCACATGCGCACCGGCAGCGTCGCCGTGTCGCTCGGTCAGGTCGTCCGCGCCGGCCAGCAACTCGGCCTCGTCGGTTCCAGCGGTTATAGCACCGGCCCTCACCTGCACTTTGAAACAAGCCTCAACAACGCTGTGTACGAGCCGTTCGCCGGCGCCTGCCGCTCCGGCGCCAGCGGTTTCGTGAACCAATACTCCATCGACCGCACCTTCCGCCTGCTCGACTTCGGCATCACGCCCACCGACCTCTCCACCGTTTCCGGCCCGCCTCACGCACTTCCCCGCACCGGCCAACTCGCTTTCGCCGAGCGCCCGCACTGGTTCTGGATGCACGTCAGCGCCCTGCCCGCCAACAGCACCTGGCGCGTCCGCTACATCCGCCCCAACGGAACGCAGGCGTACGACAGCGGCACCGGCAACTTCGGCAACAACCCGTACTACCGCTGGTCCTGGTGGTACTGGTACTACACGCTCGCCGAACTGGGCACCACCGCCGGCACCTGGCACATCCGCGTCGACATCAACGGCGCACAAGCCATCGATGCGCCTGTCGAGGTCCGCGCCACCCGCGACCCCAACTTCAACCGCCCTCCCGCCGCGCTCGCGTCGCTGCGCTTCGATCCCGCGGCGCCAACCCCACAAGATGTCATCTTCTGCCGCGTCGACACTTCTCTCGTGCTTGACGACCCGGATTACGACATCGTCCGCTACACATACGTCTGGACGCTCGACGGCGTCGAAGTCCGCCGCATCACCTCCGCCGGCCAGGCCGACGCCATCCCCGCCTCCACCGCCTTTGATGGCCAGACCCTGCGCTGCGTGGTGACTCCCTCCGATTCCCGCGGCGCGACAGGCCCTTCCTCCACAATCTCGTACACCTTCCCCTCCTGTCCCGCCGACTTCAACCACGACGGCGGTGTCGACGGCGCCGACGTCGAGTCCTTCTTCCTCGCCTGGGTCGATTCACTCCCCCAGTCCGATGTCAACAGCGACGGCGGCATCGACGGGTCAGATGTGGGATCATTCTTTATCCGCTGGACCGCCGGCGGTTGCTGAGCCGACGCGGCCTCACTCGCCGTATCCTCGGGCATGACCAACGACTCCCCCCACGCGATGATCGGCCCACGCCTCTCCGTGATGATGTTCCTTCAGTTCTTCGTCTGGGGAGCGTGGTACGTCTCGATGACCGGTTGGATGACGGCCAACCACATCGACGGCCTCATCGGCTGGGCCTACACCGTCGGCCCCATCGCCGCAGTCATCTCCCCATTCTTCCTCGGCATGGTCGCCGACCGCTTCTTCGCGACCCAGCGCGTGCTGGGAGCGATGCACGTCCTGGGCGGCCTCTTCCTGATGGCGATCCCCAGGGTCGTGACCGGCCTTGATCCCAACACACCGCAGACGTTCTTCCACCCCTTCGTGCTGCTCGCCCTGGCCCACATGCTCTGCTACATGCCGACTTTGGGCCTGACCAACACGCTCTGCTTCCACCACATGTCCGATCCGCAGAAGCAGTTCCCGCTCGTGCGCGTCTTCGGCACCATCGGCTGGATCGTCGGCAACATCGTCGTGAGCGGGAACCTCCAGCCCTTCGGCTTGAGCACCGCCTGGATCGCCGACGGCGACAAGTCCCCGCTCCAGTTCTACATCGCCGGCGGCGCCGCCGTGCTGCTGGGCCTCTTCTCCTTCACGCTCCCCCACACGCCCCCGCCCGCCGCGGGCAAGGCCGTCACCGCGCGTGAAGTCCTGGGGCTGGATTCCCTCAAACTCCTCGGCCAGAAGCCCTACCTCGTCTTCGCGATCTGCTCCTTCCTCATCTGCATCCCCCTCGCCGGCTACTACGCCTTCGCTCGCAACTACGTCGATTTCGCCGGCTTCAAGAACGCCACACTCACCATGTCCTTCGGGCAGATGTCCGAGATCCTGTTCATGGTTGTGATGCCCCTCTTCTTCGCCCGCCTGGGCATCAAGTGGATGCTCGCCGCCGGCATGTTCGCCTGGGTCCTGCGCTACGGCATCTTCGCCGCCGCGGCCGCCGACAAGAGCCAGTCCCTCGTCCTGGCCGGTGTCCTCCTCCACGGCATCTGCTACGACTTCTTCTTCGTCACCGGCTTCATCTACGTGGACAAAAAGGCGCCCAAGGAACTCCGCGGCCAGGCCCAGGGCTTCCTCGTTCTGCTCACCCAGGGTCTGGGTCTGGGCTTGGGCGCTCAGGCGTTCAACTCCCACGTCGCTCATTACACGACCAAAGTCGCCGGCGTCTCCACCATCGACTGGAAGATGGTCTGGATCGTCCCCGCCGCATTCGCCGCCGCCGTGCTCATCGCGTTCATCGCGCTCTTCCGCGACAGGCAAGTCGAAGAAGCGGCCGAATCGCATTGATGTGAGCGTTTTCAGTGTTCGGTGACTTCCAGAATCCGCACGCGGTTAAGTTCTGTATTGACAAGCACTTAAGCGGACAAAATCCGAATTATTCCCCGCGCCAATCAGAGTTATCTTGACGCGACCAACGCTTCATGGTAATCTAGGTAAGAGTTATGACCACGCAGGTCGTGCTGCGTGGGGGTCGTGGCTCGTTGATGCCGGTGCGTTCGCACCGCGCAGTCCCGCGTGTTGTGTGGTCGCGCGGAGCGATCTGAACACGGGGGTGCGTGGTTCCTCGCATCAGCCTCTCGGGCGGCGTGAATGTGTTTCGGTGCAAGCCGGGAGGTCCGCGATGAGTGACCAAGGCGCGCAGCATCTTGAAGGTGTCGAAGGCGTCGTGAAGTGGTTCGATCCTCGAAAGGGGTTCGGCTTCATCATCGGCCCCGAAGGCCAGGATATCTTCGCACACTTTTCGGTCATCCAGGGCGACGGCTTCCGCGTTCTCAAGGACGGCGCCAGCGTTCAGTACGACGCCGAGAAAACCGACAAGGGCTGGAAGGCCACCCGCGTCGTCCGTGCCGCCAGCGTCGAGGTCGTGACCCCCGCTCCCAAGAAGAGCTACTCGCGCACACCCAGACGCTGACCCGCAGGTATACTGCCCGGCTTGCAGTGGCCCCCCATCATGTTCGGTTCCGGTGTACTCCTCGGCGCCGCCGCGGCGGCCCTCGCAGCGCGCTGGCAGATCCGCCGCTCCGTCTCGCGCCTCGCCGTCGCCGAACGCCGCGCCCGCGCCGCCGAACGCCTCGCCGAGATCGGCGCCATGACCGGCGGACTCGCCCACGAGATCAAGAACCCCCTCTCCACTATCGGCCTCAACGCCCAACTCCTGGGCGAAGGGCTCGACGAACTCCCCGCCGACCGCCCCATCGAGCCCGAGGTCCGCGCCCGCCTCACCAAGCGCCTGGGCTCCCTCCGCCGCGAGGTCGAGCGTCTCCGCGGCATCCTGACCGACTTCCTCAACTACGCCGGCGAGCTCCGCCTGGACCCCAAGCCCGCCGACCTCAACACCATCGTCGAGGAACTCGCCGACTTCTTCCAGGCCCAGACCGAGCAGCAGGGCGTCCGTATGCGCACCGATCTCGCGCAGGAACCCATGCGCATCGTCGCCGATGTCCCGCTCCTCAAGCAGGCCGTACTCAATCTCATGCTCAACGCCGCGCAGGCCATGGCCAACGCGCCCGCCCAGGCCCCCCGCGAACTCATCCTGCGCACCCACGCCGCCACCGAGCCCGGCGGCGAGCGCGTCGTCCGCCTCCACGTCATCGACACCGGCCCGGGAATCTCCCCCGAGGTCCGCGCCAAGCTCTTCACGCCCTACTTCACCACCAAGGCCGGCGGCACCGGCCTGGGCCTGCCCACCACCCGCCGCCTCATCGACGCGCACCACGGCCGCATCGATGTCCACTCCGAGCCCGGCCGCGGCACCGATTTCGTCATCACCCTCTCCCGCTCCAACGACTGACGCCCCATGCCCCGACGCATCGCCCAAGTGACGCTCCTGGTCCGCGAGTACGACGAGGCCATCGCCTTCTACGTGAACGCCCTGGGCTTCACCCTCGTCGAAGACACCGACATGGGCAACGCCAAACGCTGGGTCCGCGTCCGCCCCGGTCCGGGCAGCGCCGAGTTCCTCCTCGCCCGCGCTACCACCCCCCAGCAGCAGCAGGCCGTCGGCGCTCAGACCGGCGGACGCGTCATGGCCTTCATCCAGACCGACGATTTCGCCCGCGATTACGAACTCATGCGATCCCGCGGCGTCACCTTCCACGGCCCCCCGCGCCACGAACCCTACGGCACCGTCGCCGTGTTCGAAGACCTCTACGGCAACCGCTTCGACCTCATCCAGCCACGCCCCGACGCCTGACCTTCGCCCGATTGACGCGCCCGGTCGCGGGAGTTTCACATGTTTACCCGGCACTGGTTCACGCTCATCCTCCTCGCGCTCGCCGGCGAACTCTTCGCCGCCCAACCGACGCCGGATTGGCTTCTCAATCCCGATCCTTACACCGCCCGCATCGAAGCCTCCGCCGACGGCCGCGAGTTGACGCTCACCAACGGTCTCGTCCGCCGCACCTTCCGCACCGCCCCCAATTGGGCCACCGTCGCGCTCGATTCCGTGCCCACCCGCCAAAGCCATCTGCGCAGCGTCCGCCCCGAAGCCACCGTCACCATCAACACGCACGTGTACGCCATCGGCGGGCTCACCGGCCAGCCCGTGCACAACTACCTCCTCCCCGAATGGCTCGATTCGATGCGTGCCGATCCGCACGCGTTCGAGTACAAGGCCCACCGCGTCGGCAAGACCGCCGAACGATTCGCCTGGAAGCCGCGCGAGGCGTGGCTCTCCCAACCCGCCCACTGGCCCCCCGCCGGAGTCTCGCTCGAGGTTGATTTCGCGCCGCCCGCAGGCGCGCCCGAACTCACCGGCATCACCGTCACGATCCACTACGAGTTGTACGACGGCGTCCCTTTGCTCAGCAAGTGGATGACCGTCTCCAACCAGAGCGAGCACACCATCCGCATCGATTCCTTCGCCGCGGAAATCCTCGCCGCCGTCGAGCCCGGCTCCATGGTGGGCGGCAAACCCTCCGACTTCGCCGCGATCCCGCGCATGCTCCACGCCGAGACCGACTACGCCTTCGGCGGCGGCATGGACGCCTCGCTCGATTCCTCCGCCGCACGCTGGACCACCGACCCGCTCTACGAAACGCAGGTCAACTACGACCGCCAGACCCCCTGCCTGCTCACCTGCTCGCCCCAACTCGGCCCCGGCATCGACGTCCCCCGCGCCGGCGCGTTCGAATCGTTCCGAGTCTTCGAACTCCTCCACGATTCCACCGATCGCGAACGCCGCGGCCTCGCCCTCCGCCGCATGTACCGCACCATCGCCCCCTGGATACTTGAGAACCCCCTCATCTTCCACGCCGCCTCCTCAGAACCCAAGGCCGTCCGCGCTGCCATCGATCAGGCCGCCCAAACCGGTTTCGAACTCGTCATCATGACCTTTGGCAGCGGCTTCAACATCGAGAACACCGACGAAAAATACCTCGACTCACTCCGCGAACTCTCCGAATACGCCCACTCCCGCGGCGTCGCCCTCGGCGGTTACTCCCTCCTCGCCAGCCGCTCCATCGACGCCGCCAACGACGTCGTCAACCCCGCCACCGGCAAACCCGGCGGGTTCGCCGCCTTCGGCAACTCTCCCTGCCTCGGCTCCGACTGGGGCCGCAACTACTTCCGCACGCTCTACGCCGCCTTCGAGAAGACCGGCATGGACGTGCTCGAACACGACGGCTCCTACCCCGGCGACGCCTGCGCCTCCACTTTGCACCCGGGCCACCGCGCTCTGGAAGACTCCCAGTGGTCCCAATGGCGCACCATCACCGGCTTCTATCAATGGTGCCGCGCCCGCGGCATCTACCTCAACGTCCCCGACTGGTATTTCCTGAGCGGCTCCAGCAAATCCGGCATGGGCTACCGCGAAACCAACTGGTCCCTCCCCCGCGATCAGCAGGAGATCATCGAACGCCAGAACATCTTTGATGGCACCTGGAACAAGACCCCCAGCATGGGCTGGATGTTCGTGCCCCTCACCCAGTACCACGGCGGCGGGCCCGCGGCCACCATCGAGCCCCTCGATGAGCACCTTGATCACTACGAGCGGCGCCTCGCCAACCTTCTGGGCGCGGGCGTGCAGGCCTGCTACCGGGGCCCGCGCCTCTTCGATACCGACCGCACGCGCGATATGGTCAAGAGCCGCGTCGCGTGGTTCAAGCAGCACCGCGCGATCCTCGAATCCGACATCATCCACGGCCGCCGCGCCGACGGCCGCGACCTCGACTGGATCCTGCACGCGAATCCTGCGTTGAAGGAACGCGGCATGCTCATGGTCTACAACCCTTCGCCCGCCCCCGTGACGCGCGCGCTGGATGTCAACCTCTACTACACCGCCCTCACCGAGCACGCCCTCGTCACCGACGCCTCCGGCCGCGCCGCACGCATCCCCATCGCCCCCGGCGGCGCGGCGACCATCGAAGTCGACGTGCCCGCGCACTCCTCCTCGTGGTACGTCATCCAACCCGCCGCGAACTGATTCGCACGCTCACAGGATCAACAGCCACGCCTTGATCCCCACTCCGCCCACCAGCATCAGCACCGCGATGACGATCGGATCCGGCATCACCCGCCCGAGTCATTTCGACACCCACAACCCCACCGCGCTCGCCATCCCGCGGGGCATGGCCGGCCGCTCCCGCCCCGCCCCTTCCTACACTCGCCCTTGATGCCAAGCACCCCCGCGACCAACGCCTCCACGCTCACCGGCCGCCTCGCCCTCGCCGACGGAACCATCCTCCGCGGCCGCGCATTCGGCGCTGTCAACCGCAACCTCGCCACCCGCGCCGAGGTCGTCTTCAACACCGCGATGTCCGGCTACCAGGAATCGCTCACCGACCCTTCCTACACCGGCCAGATCCTTGTCCAGACCTTCCCGCTCATCGGCAACACCGGCGCCAACCCCCAGGATGTCGAATCCAAAAAGGTCCAGGTCAGCGGCCTCATAATCCGCGAACTCCCCCGGTTGCACAGCAACTACCGCGCGACCGAATCCCTCGATGCCTACCTCGCGCGCCACGGCGTGCTCGGCCTCGAATGGGTTGATACCCGCGCCCTCACCAAGCGTCTCCGCACCGCCGGCAGCACCCCCGGCATCCTGTCCGACCGCGCCGACTTGACCGACGCGCAGTTGGTCGAAATGGCCCGCTCCGCGCCCTCCATGGCAGGCCAGAATCTGGTCCCCCTCGTCGGCTGCTCCTCCAACGCATCTTGGACAGAAACCCTGGGCGATTGGTCCCTCAAGCCCAACGCAACCAGGCCGAAGTTCAAGGTGCTGGCGCTGGATTGCGGCGCCAAATCGAATATATTGCGAAATCTCGCCGACCGAGGCTGCGAGGTCACGCTGGTTCCCCATGACATCTCCGCCGCGGAAATCAGGCGTTTGTACGCAAACGGCCAGGTTGACGGCCTCTTCATTTCCAACGGCCCCGGCGACCCCGCCGCCGTAGAAAAGACCATCGCCACACTTCGGGAAGTTGTATCGCAGCCCGCCGAACAGACCATCCCAACGTTCGGAATATGCTTGGGACATCAGTTGCTCGCCCTGGCATGCGGTGCGAAAACTTACAAACTCAAGTTCGGTCACCGCGGCATCAATCAGCCCGTGTTGAATACCGAATCCGGCCGCGTCGAAATCACCAGCCAGAACCACGGCTTCGCGGTCGACACCGCTTCTCTCGCCAAGGTCGGCGGCGTCGCCACACACCGCCACCTCAACGACGACACCCTCGCCGGTTTCAGGCTCGAAAACAAGCCGGTGTTCTGCGTGCAATACCATCCCGAGGCCTCGCCCGGCCCCCACGACGCGAGCTACCTCTTCGATGATTTCGTGAACGCCATGAGCTCGCGCCGCGGCACTCGCCCGGCGTCACACTGAACGCGTGGCCTGTTCCGCCGCCCTCCCGGCGGGCCGTGCAAAGACCCGAACCTGAGAAAATTCGGATTCAAAAGCCCGGATTGGGCTTGCATTCCACGCAACGTTCGGTAGACTGGAATGCAGTGTGTCTGTCGGTGACGGGGTGAATCGCAATCGTCGCGGGTGCCTGCCCGCGCGAGACTCGTCGTTCGAGCGCTGCACCCCGCCGCTTTCGAAGCGGTGTCAACGTCTGATGCCGTCGATCGGGGTGGTTCTGTGGGTGCTTCAGTCCACTGTTTTCTCTGCTCTTTGATGTTCCCCCGCGCGGTTGTCCGCCGCCGCGGGCCGGCATCGTTGTAGCGTGGCGGTGGTCCTCCACACCCCAACCCCTTCCTTGTAGTCCGGGCTTCTCGTGCGCCCGGGTTTTCTAAGAGGAGTGTTTTATGATGAGTGCGAAACTGTCTGTTCTTAAGTTCGGCATCATCGCCGCGGCGGGCGCCGCGATGTGCCTCTCCGCCGCCGCGCAGGATGAGATCAACATGCCCGTGCGGTACAACGGCAAGATCGTCCGCGCCAACAACCCCGGCGGGTACGGCAGCCGCGACACCGAGCAGATCGTCTACCGTCTCGGTGACCCCGGCGTCGGCGGTTTCGCAGGCCGCGGCGGCGCGTACATGGGCGGCGACGACATCAACATCAGCCGCCCCGCCGTCCTCAACGGCATCGGTTATTGCGTGAGCTGCGACGGCGCCGCCACCGATCCCCCGACCTTCGTCCCTTACGCCATCCGCTTCAAGTTCTACACGACGCCCCCCTACGACATCACCCAGATCACCAACGCCGGCCCCCTCAGCCCGCCGCCGGAGGCCTTTGATCGCAACAACTTCATCGGCCAGCGCACCTTCCAGCTCTCCGGCGTCGATGAAGCCGGTCAGGTTCCTCCCGGCGGCGCCGCGGCGGGTTATATCAACAACTACGACGCCATTTACCTTCCCTTCGACCTGTCGCTCGAAGGCACCGGCCTCAGCGTCCCCGCGACCTTCTTCGTCATTGAAGAATGCCTCGCGTACGACCTCTCCGGCCCCAGCACCGCCGTCGGCCCGATCTTCCGCTCCACCGGCCGCCCCTGCCCCGGTTCCTCCGATATTTACCGCTGGGCCGACAACGCCGCGGGCGGCGGTAACCGTGACGGCTTCCTCAGCCGGTACGACGATACCACCACCACCGCGTCGGAAGACGAGATCTTCCCCGCCCGTGGCGCAACGACTCCCCGTGGGCTCTACCTGATCCTCCGCGGCATTGCCGCCGCTCCCACGCCCCCGGCCGTCTTCACCGACATCGGTAACCTCGCCGATCTCCCCAGCCGCAACTCCCGCACCGGCACCCTCGCCAGCGGCGGCGTCAACTGGTGGCGCTTCAACCTCCCCGGCAGCGCCGACGTCAGCGACGCCGCGTACCGCTTCCTCGACATCTCCACCGACGGCTCGATCGCCGACACCACCATCGCCCTGTACGACAGCAACGGCGCCCTTGTCGGCCTCGTCGGCTCCGATGACGATTCCAACCTGAGCGGCACCAACGATCTGCTCACCTACGGCATCGGCCGCCGCGACGGCCCCGAAGCCGCCGCTGGCCGTCAGCGCGATGGTCACAACGGTGAAATCCGCCGCGCCGCCAACCCCGGCCCTTATTACGTCGCGGTCGCCGACACCGGCACCGACTTTGGCCCTGGGTTCTGCATCAGCGCCGTCGCCGCGGGCGGCGGTGATTACGCCCTGAACTTCGAGACCAACGTCTCCGGCGGAGCTCTGGCCGCCTCCGTGCCTCCCCTCCTCCGCGGCGGCTCCGACCTGGGCACCATCGTTGACCCCGGCGCCAACATGGCCGACTACACCACCCAGCACGCCGAAGCCGACTTCCTCAAGTTCACCGTCTGCCAGGACATCTGCACCCCCGAGTACATGGACTTCGACTGGAGCGCCTCCGCCGCCGTCGCCAACTACGCGGCCGTGCTCTTTGACTCCAGCGGCAACGTCGTTGTCACCAGCTACGACGCCACGCCCGACTACAACCGCCCGCTCCTCTCCTTCGGCGATTTCACCGCACCCCGCATGCACGGCACCAACCCCGTGCCCTTCATGGGACAGACCCGCCGCTTCCTCTCCGCCGGTGACTACTACCTCGGCACCGCCGACAGCCCCCTCACCGTCGCCTCCGGCCGTGACCGCTTCCACGCTCGCGGCGCCAACGTCACCAACAGCCTGCCCTACAACGTGACGGTCTACACCAACACCCTCTGCTCGCCCAGCTCCGATCCGTGCGCCCTGGTCTACTGCTGCCCCGCCGATTACAACGGCGACGGTGGTGTCGACGGCGCCGACGTCGCGGCGTTCTACGCCGACTGGGAGAACAGCATCGGTTGCTCCGATGTGAACCTCGACGGCGGCCCCGATGGCGACGTCGAGACCTTCTTCTCCTTCTGGGAAGCCGGCGGCTGCTGATCGCCCGTTCCGGTCAGTCCCTTCATTGAAGTCAGCGAACACACTCGCCCCCGGGTGACACCGTCATCCGGGGGTTTTCTTGCGCGTGTCGCATCATCTCCGTCGCTTCCGGTCTAAAGAGAGTCTCCAATTTGGGCAGAATGTCCTATAAGTGCAAGGCTCACGTTCTGAGAATCCGCGAGCCGAATAACAACGAATCAGACCCCGAGAGTCGGATAGGCAGATAACTCATTGTTGCTCAAAACTCCCCGGAATCCGTGCGGTATTCGTGAAACTTCGGCGCAATTCGCTTGCAATTGCCTGATGAGGTGGTATGCTGGAGAGTATCTCGGGGGTATGCCTTCTCGGGAATATTTCCGGGGAGTTTCGCCTGTACAGCATGCAACAGGCGAAGGTCTCCGGAGTTTCCCTCTCTGTGTGTTCGGATCATCCCGGCATCCACGGTGCTGATTTTGCACAAAGATGACGGGTCTATTCGTAGAGTGTCGTTCGATGTGCCGATGCATGGCGAAGGCGGGTCTTTTCTTCAGACTGACCCGCTCAACCGGGTGCCCTTTTCTTTCAGCGTGAGGTGTCTTCACGCGTGTGCCCAAGTCGATTCTGCCGTGCCTCGGCGCATGAGTGTGTGTTCGTTCTCAGTCCGGTCTCGCTTGTGCAAGCGAGATCTTGATTTGAGAGGAGTGTCTCAATGAAGATGATGAAGAAGTGTGTAGTGTTGTGCGCACTGGCCGGGTCGGCAATTGCCGTCCCCGCCCTGGCGCAGCAGTTCAACGATGCGATGGACCCCAACACGCCGCAGATCTCGATGCCCACGCTCAACCCGCGTGCATCCAGCTACGGCTCTCGCGCCACCAACCAGTTCGTCTACCGCATCGGTCCCCCGACCGCGGGCGGCGGCGACTGGCGCTCAGGCCTGGCCGGTGGTGGTTCGAACACCAACTCGTTCTGCGGCGGTGCGTACGTGGGCGTGATCCCCGGCACGACCACCCTCTCGGGCTTTGGTCTGGCCGTTTCCACCTCGGGCGCGACCTCGCCCCTGACTCAGGTGCCCTTCGCCGTCCGTCTGAACTTCTATGACGGTGCGTACACCCCCGGCCCCGTCGCCAGCGGCACGCAGACCCAGCCGTACGACCCCGCCAACGAAATCCCCGGCAGCCAGAGGACCTTCCTCTTCACCGGTGCCAACGGCGCGTACCGCGGCTATATCACGTTCTGGAACGGCATCGCCCAGTTCTTTACCTCCGCCATCGATACCCCGGGCGACGTCACCCTCCCCGACAGCGACTTCTTCTTCAAGATGACGCTGCTCGAGACCGACGCGACCACCCCCAACGCCTCGGTCGGCATGGTCTACCGCGGCCTGGTCGCTCCCTGCCCCGGCACGTCCGACGGCACCCGTTTCAATGACACCTCGATCGCTGTGGTGCCCGCCGGCAGCCCCTTCTCCCCGGGTGGTCCCGACGGTACGTACTCGCGCGATGGTCGCCTGAATAACTTCGCCGACCCCGGTTCGACCACGGCCACCTACGAAGGCCTCGGCACGAGCACCAACCGCCGCGCCCTGTACCTGTTCCTCTACGGCTCCGCCCCCGACCCGGTCGCCCCGACCCCCTCGGTGCCCGAGTTCGCTGTGTCCGACGCTGGCGACACCTTCACCGGTTCCGCCACCGCCACCACCGCCAAGTACTTCAAGTTCACCCTGCCCGCGGGCGTGGATGTCTCCGACGCTGCCCTGAAGTTCCTTGACATCGACACCGAAGGTTCCACCGCCGACCTGGCCATCGCCCTGTACGACGGCACCGGCAACCTCCTCGGCAACGTCCCCACCGACGACGGCGGCGGCTCGGGCACGACCGACCTGCTCACCTATGGCGTGGGCAACCGCAACGGCCCCGAAGTCGTTGATGCCCGTCAGCGCAACGGTCACAACGGCGAGATCTTCGCCACCGATGGCGCCGGTGGCGCCGGCCCTGACCCCGGCCCCTACGTCCTCGCCGTCGCCGCGAAGGATTCGTCCTTCGGCCCCGCCTACTGCGTGACCCCCTCGGGCAACGCCGTCGGCACCGGCACCTACACCGTCAACTTCAAGACCAACGCCAACGGCGCGGCCCTCGCCCCGTCCGAGACCCCCGTCCTCCGCGGCGGCCAGGACATCGGCACGATTCTTGACCCCGGCTTCGGCGCGGCTTCCTATGTGCTGCCCCGCTACGAGACCGACGCGATCAAGTTCACCGTCTGCCAGCCCATCTCACCCCCGTTCACCTTCTTGGACATCGACTTCAGCGGCAACGACCCCGTCATCGACGGCGTCGCCACGATCTTCGATTCCACCGGCCAGTCCATCGCCTACAGCGATGACGCCAACGCCGGCGCCAACTACTTCCAGCCCGCCTTCTCCTTCTCGTCCGGCGACGGCGCTCCCCGTACCCACGGCACCGCCCCGTACGAGTACCTCGGCCAGTCCAAGCGATTCCTGGGCGCCGGCGACTATTGGCTCGTCTCCAGCGGCTTCCCGCTGACCGGCACCGCCAACGGTGACCGCTTCCACACCCGCTCGGGCTCCGGTTCCAGCCTCGGCTACAAGGCCGACTTCTACACCAACATGCTGGACTGCACCGAGAACACCGATCCGTGCTTCTACTCCTGGCTCTGCCCCGCCGACTACAACGGCGACGGCGGCGTCGATGGTGCGGACGTGGCCGCGTTCTACGCCGACTGGGAGAACGCTGTGAACTGCTCCGACGTGAACTTCGACGGCGGCCCCGACGGCGACGTCGAGACCTTCTTCTCCTTCTGGGAAGCGGGCGGTTGCTGATCGCTTGACCTTCGCCTGAAGCCCGGCTTCAGTCCGAAGTAAGTCACAACAAGAACCCCCGGGCCGCGATGGCCCGGGGGTTTTTTCATTCGCACTGATTGTCCGATCCCCACAGCCGCCTCTGGCCGATCGTCACGGATACCAACCCCCGCCGGTTGTCTGGCGTGTCCCGACGCTGCCGCCGCGCCGCCGTGGACCAACACCCGCGTGCGCCGCCAATCATCGCCGCTATAAGCTCTGCCCCGATTCCCGATTCCCGATTCCCGATTCCCGATTCCCGATTCCCGATTCCTTCCCGCTTCAGACCCCCCGCACAACCCCGCCGCTGCGGTCGTACCGCCGCACCGACCTGTCCGCCGCCAGCGCCCACAGTTCGATCCCGCCCGCCACCGACATCGCCCGCGGCACGCCCAACGCCCGCAGCGCCAGCGCCGCCCGCATCGACCGCACCCCGTGATGACAGATCACCGCCACCGTTTGCCCGGGATGTTCGGGAACCGCCTCGTCCGCCCGCCGCTCGATCTCGTCCAGCGGAATATGCACCGATCCGTCGATGCGCACGAAGTCCCACTCCGCGCCCGTCCTGCAATCAATCAACAGCACGCTCGCAGGGTCCGCGAGCATCCGCTCCCGCACCTCGCGGGGCGTGAGTTCGTACTCGTTCTTGAACGGATACCCGATGGGCAGCCCGCGCTCGTCGAGCCCGCCGCTCACCGCGCCGCTTCCGACGAATCCTGGGTGTCCGGCACGCGCTGCGTGGTCGTCGCGGCACGCCAGTAATCGGGCCGCGGGTAGACGTGCTCGTTCCACTCCGGCGTCACCCACAGGTCCCAGCCGACCATGCGCGTCGCATCCCAGAACGCCCACAACGGGCTCTCGAGAGTCTCACGCCAGACCTTGCCCTTGTCGTTCGACAACTCCAGGGCCGTCGCCGCCGTGGGATACTCGCCGCGGGATCGCGCCGTGTTCTTCGCGTAAAAGTGCTGCTTGGTGTAGTACGGCTTGCTCGCCAGCCCGTCGGAGGGAACAAGCACCGTCACCGGCTCCCACGTGTTGCGCGCCAGCCCCGCCGGCGAAGCCCCGGTGGAGGTCGGCGGCGGAGCCCCGCCCCTGTCCGTGAACGTGTTGAGCTGCGCCCGGTTGTCCGGCGCCATATCGCCCTGGTACACGCGGTTGTTGCCCTTGGTGCAGGCGCCCACGAAGCCGCACGCGACAATGGTCAGCAGAAGCTGTTTCACGCAAAGATGGTAGCGGCGTACCCCATCCGCCGTCCGCGCCGCCACGACCATTCAGGCCGTCCTCGCCCCCCCGTGCGATACCCGCGCCAGCGTCGCCAGTGTCTGCGCCGCGGCCCCAGAATCGATCGCCTTGCGGGCCTGTTCGATGCCCTCGGCCAGCCCCGCCGCGCCCCCGCCCACCACCAGCGCCGCCCCCGCGTTGAGCTCAACGATCGTTCGCATCGGGCCATTCTCCCCGCCCAGCACCCCCCGCGCCGCCGCCGCCGCGTGCGTTAGGTCCCGCGCCGTCAGGCTCGCCAGGCTCGCCCGCGCGATCCCCAGCCCCGACGCGTCGAACTCCTCCAGGCGCACCCGGCCCCCCTCCACGTGAGCGATGATCGTGGGTCCCGTGGTCGAGATCTCATCCATCCCGTCGCGCCCGTGCACCACCATCGCCCGTGCCGAACCCAGTTCCGCCAGTGCCCGCGCCATCGGCTCCACGTACCGTTCCGCGAACACGCCCATCAGTTGGCACGGCGCGCCCGCCGGGTTCGTCAGCGGCCCCAGAAGATTGAACATCGTGGCGAACCCCAGCGCGCTCCGCGCCCGGGCCGCGTGCTTCGCCGCCGGATGATGGTGGATCGCGAAGCAGAAGCACACGCCCGCCTCCCGCAGGCACGCCGCCTGAACCTCCGGCCCCGCGTCCACGTTCACACCCAGCGCCGCCAGCACCTCCGCCGAGCCCCGCCCCGACCGGCTCCGATTCCCATGCTTGGCCACCCTCACCACCCCCGGCGCCGCCGCCGCCGCCACGATCGCCGCCACCGTCGACACGTTGAACGTCTTGCCCGCTCCTCCCGTGCCGCACGTATCAATGATCGTGCCGCTCAGCCCCGCCGTCGGCACCGCCGTCGCGTGCGCCCGCATCGCCCGCGCCCCGCCCGTGAGTTCCTCGTACGTCACGCCCCGCATCTGGATGAGCGCCAGCGCCGCCGCGATCTGCGCATCTTCCCACTGTCCCGCCAGTACTTCGCGCAGCATCGCCTCGGCCTCCGCCGCGCTCAGCCGCGCTCCATGCACCAACCGATGTAACGTGTCCGCCGCTGCCATGCGGGCTCACAGTAGCGGCAACGCCCCCGTTCGCGCGCTCGTTGGCGGTACTTCCAATCAAAATCACCGGTCGCATCCAATCCCCCGCGTACCACTCGCCATGCCCTTCGGCACGTACCGATGGGTGTTGTTCTTTGACATCACGCAGTACCTACCCCTCCCGTGCCGTCAGCCACACGGCGCTACCGCCACCAAAAGTTCATCGCCCCCGTACTCCGCTACCTCCCGGCGAAGCGGCCATCGTTGTTCGAGAACAGACCGCCTCGTCCCCAAGTCCAAATAACCGCAATCGAGCACGAGCGTGCACGCCACCAAAAGTTCATGCGCACCGTTGCCCGCCGCGGCCCCACCAACTCGCATTACCGCTTGAATTCTGAGCCCCCGGTGCTTTCAAGTCCAAATAACCGCGTTCGCTCGCGGAAGCCCACACGACCAAAACTTCATCCGCACCCGACGCCCCTTCTGGTCTGGCATTCCGAACCCGGAAAACCCCGAGTTCGTACGCCCTGAGGCCCTCACTACTCTTTCCTGTGCAGACCCCGCGCACCATCGCCGCAGTCCGTGCAGCCCGACGCCGCGAAACCCACGCCGTCGCGGCCCGATTCTGCGGCATCGGGACCAGCCTCGGCATCACCGCCGGCGGTCTCTCAATCCTTGCCGCACGCCTTGCCGGTTGGCCCCTGGCCGGCCCCGCGTGGTTTGAGCAGTGGGGGGCCTGGCTCGCCGCCGCCGCCGCCGTCGGCTTCATCGCCGGCCTCGCCGCCACCGCCCTCCGCGCCCCCTCGCTCCTCCGCGCCGCCCACGATCTCGATCAGGCCCTCAAAACCGACGATGCACTCCGCACCGGTCTTGAGCTCTCTCAATGCAACCCGTCCGACGGCTTCGCGCAGCTCGCCGTCGCTCGCGCCGAATCTCTCGCCGCGAGCGCGAACGCCAAGATCGTTGCCAACCCCGCCCGCGCCTGGCGTGGCCCCGCCTGGACCTCCGCCGTCACGCTCGCGCTGCTCGCCGCGGCGGTGGGCTACTGGATGCCCGCCCGCATCGTCACACACCGGCCCGCCGCGGCCGCGCCCTTGCCCGCCGAATCCGCCGCCGCCGTCGCCCAGGCCATCCAGGAAGCCTCCACCGCGCTCCCCGCGCAAGCCGCCGAATCTTCGAAAGACGCCGAAGCCCTCCGCGAGATCGAACGCGAACTCGCATCTCCCAAGGCCGCGAACGAATCCACCCGCCTCCGCGCCTCAGACGCAGTCTCCCGTGTCGCCCAATCGCTCGAACGCCAGGCCCGCGACCGCCAGCAACTCGCCGACGAAACCCGCAAACGCATCGCGCAGGCCGCCCAGGCCCGCCAGGACGCGACGTCCAACCTCACCAAGGCCCTCGCCCGCGGCGACCTCTCCGCTTCCGCCGAAGAAATCCAGGCACTCCGCGATCGCATCCAAACTCTCCCCGCCCAGCAACGCGAGCAACTCGCCTCCGAGCTCGAACGCTTCGCCGACGCCCTCGAACGTCAAAACGCTGCTGAGACAGCTCCGAAAAACCCCGTCGAAGAAGCAACGCAAAACCCCCAGGCCCCGCCGGGTGAACAACCCAAAGCCTCCGACGCGCCGTCGGAAAAAGTGAGCGATGAATCCTCTCCCGCCGATGCCCCCGGCAAAGCGGGAGGTAACTCCGATCAACTCACGCAGGAGAACTCGCGCCAACTCAGCCAAGCCGCCCGCGCCGCCGCCGAAGAACTCCGCAGCCCGCCCCCGCCCTCCGACCAGAACCCCGGCGACTCCAAGCCCGCATCCGAACCCTCGTCCGCCGACAACACGGCCAAGCCTCAACCGCCGAGCGAATCACCCAACCCCGCTCCGCCATCCGCCCCTCAGGAAGCGTTGAAATCGCCTCCTTCGCCCCAGCCGGAAAACTCCAAGCCATCGCAACGCGACGCCGCGAGCCCCAAAGCCCCGCCGC
>JBGAMO010000272.1:0-2982 GCA_044222845.1 Phycisphaerales bacterium | reverse complement strand
CGAACTCCGCGCGGAAGCCGCGCAGCGGGTCTTCGGCGTCCATGCGGCGGGCGTGTTCGAGCGTCAGCGGTTCGGGCATGGCGGATTCTGGGCTTCACAACCCCAAAGGGCAAGCCCGCGCGGTATCTTGCGAGAATGATCGCCGCCATTCTTCTCGCCGCCGCCCTCGCCGAGCCGCCCAAGCCCTTCGGCCCGCTCCCCTCCGCCGCCCAGGTCGCCTGGCACGATCTCGAGTTCTACGGCTTCATCCACTTCACTACCAACACCTTCACCGGCCGCGAGTGGGGACAGGGCGACGAATCCCCGTCCATCTTCAACCCCACCGCCTTCGACGCCTCTCAATGGGCCAAAGCCGCCAAGCTCGCCGGCATGAAAGGGCTCATCCTCACCGCCAAGCACCACGACGGCTTCTGCCTCTGGCCCAGCGAGCTCACCACGCACTCCGTCAAGTCCAGCCCGTTCCGCGGCGGAAACGGAGATGTCGTCGGTGAATTCGTCACCGCCGCCCGCGCCCAAGGCCTCGCCGTCGGCCTCTACCTCTCCCCGTGGGATCGCAACCACGCCGCCTACGGACGCCCGGAGTACGTCGACTATTACCGCGGCCAGTGGAAAGAACTGATCTCCCGCTACGGCCCGTTCTTCGAAGCCTGGTTCGATGGCGCCAACGGTGGAGATGGCTACTACGGCGGCGCCAACGAGACCCGCCACATCGACCGCACCACCTACTACGGCTGGCCGGAAACCAACGCGATGCTCCAGAAACTCTCCCCCGGCGTCATCATCTTCAGCGACGCCGGCCCCGGCTGCCGCTGGGTGGGCAACGAATCCGGCTTCTCCGACAAAACCAGCTGGCAGACCATCAACCTCGACGGCATGTACCCTGGCGTCAGCCACGATCACCTCGCCCGCGGCGATCGCGGCGGCACGCACTGGGTCGGCGTCGAGGTCGATGTCTCCATCCGCCCCGGCTGGTTCTGGCACGAAGCCGAGAACGACAAGGTCAAGTCTCCCCAGCAGCTCGTGGACCTCTACTACAAGTCCGTCGGCCGCGGCGCCAATCTCCTCCTCAACGTTCCCCCGGATCGCCGCGGCCTCATCCACGAGAACGATGCCCGCTCCCTCCGCGGCATGCGCGAGATTCTGCGAGACACCTTCGCACGAAACCTCCTCGAGGGCGCCGCCGCCTCCGCATCCAGCACCCGCGGCAACGACGCTGCGTTCGGCCCCGCAAGCGCCCTGGACTCAAGCCAGGCCACCTTCTGGGCGACCGATGACGGCGTCACCACCGGTGAACTGATCGCCCAGCTCTCTGAACCCACCCGCATCGATGTCGTCCGCCTGCGCGAGGCCATCGCCCTTGGCCAGCGCGTCGAAGCCTTCGCCGTCGATTACTGGGACAACGGCCAGTGGCGAGAATTGACCCACGGCACCACCATCGGCCCTCGGCGAATCCTCCGCACCGACGCCGTCACCACCGACCGCCTCCGCCTTCGCATCACCCAATCCCTCGCCTGCCCCACCATCACCGAGTTCGCCGCGTTCCTTCAGCCGGCCAACGAACGTCAACCACGGTGAACATCGGCGTTACCAGCGTCGGCGTGACCTCATCAGCCGCACGCCGATGATGAACGGCACCGCCCCTACCGCGCCGATCCCTGCAGCCCGCAGGATGCGGTCCGAAACCCCCTGCTCCCCGCCGGACTGGGGCTCATCCAAGGGCCGCTCCAGCGCACCCGCGTAAAGCCCTTGAATCTCCGAGACGCCCGTGACGATGCCTACGCCAACCCCGGCCAGTCCCACCAGCATCAGAATCAGCCCCGTCAGTCGCCGGATTCCCATGAACGCAGCATACCGCGCTGCGGACCCCCCTTCCTGCAGCGAATTGGCGAGTTGCCCTGTTTCCTATCTGCCGCACAATGAAAAAGGGCCGCGATCTCTCGACCGCGGCCCTTGGTGTTTCTTGATTTTCGGTTCACTCAACGCCGGCGACGCAGCGCCGCCAGACCCGTCATGCCGAGCAGCGCCAGGCTCCCCGGGGCCGGAACCGCGTCAACCGTAATACGCTCGATCACGGAACCGTTCTGCGTCAGGCCCTGCGTGTGCCGGAACGAGATCGACGTAAAGGGCGTCGCGCTGGTGAACGTCGCCGTGAACATGCCGTCGTCGGTCCCCCCCACGCACGAAATCGCCAGCGACGCCAGGTCGACGCCCGACACGTTCACGTTGCTCGTGTTGGACACCGCAAACGACGGCACGGTCCCCGTCACGCTGAATTCACTGAGCATCTCCACCGCGCCCGCCGTCGAGCCCGACATCGCGTCCACCGCGAACTCGAACATCGTCGTCCCGACCCCGTTGAAGTCGATCGTGTACACCGCGTCGGAGATCACGGACTGGCTGAACCACAGTCCCGCGTACTGGCCGTCGGGGATGTGCTGCAGCGAGCCGCTCACAGTCGTGACATTGATCGTCACGCCGTCTTTGGTGTACGACTTGGACGTCGTGCTCCCGTTGGTCGTGCCCAGGTCGGTATCGGTGAACGTCACCGCCGCCATCGCCGAGCCGGCCATCACCATCACCGCCGCAGCGGCGAACGCGCAGATCTGAGTCGTCATGAGTTCTCTCTCCCTGAGGCGCTTCCGATTGGGGGGCGAATGCCCCGAAGCTCTCGTGAATGTCCTTGCGTCGGACCGCCCCTTGAGGTTGCAGCAAAGGCTCGCATTCAGATCCGATATACCAAACACAATATTAACGACCAACGCGCAAACCGCATTACCGCCCCCCCGGACGCACCCTCTCACCATGATTCTCGGCACCCGCCGGTCTATAGTCCTGCGTCATCCGGCGGTCGGCCGGGTGTGGGTGGGCTCGCCATGCGTGCGGGCAAGCTCCTGTTGTGTGATCTCCGCGGGTTCCCGGGCAACCGGCCCCGCACACGAAGCGCCCTTGTGCAAGACGGGGTGTGCTTGCGGTACCACCGCC
>JBGAMO010000271.1:0-2988 GCA_044222845.1 Phycisphaerales bacterium | reverse complement strand
ATCAACTTCAGCACGTCGTACACCGCCACGCAGGTTCGCATTGAGACCGCCGCGGGTGTCCCGGGCATCTGGACCGGCGCGGGCGATGGTCGCACGTGGTCGCAGGCGGAGAACTGGGCCGGCGGAGTCGTCCCCGGCCCGGGCACCGACGTCTTCATCAGCGTCCCGGGCTCGGCCACGATCCTGATCAACGAGAATGCCGCGGCCCGCAGCATCACCTCCGACGAGGCCATCAGCGTGCTGGGCGGCGCGCGGTTTGAAGTCACCTCGGGCGGCCTTTCGACCATCAACGCTCCGTTCCGCGTCCTTGACGGGGAACTCATCATCGACCCCTCGGCCACCATGACCGTGCTTGGCGCATTCATCAACGCCGACCAGGTTCTGGTTCACGGCACGCTGGAGATGTTCGGAGGGGGCGTGCAGACCGGCACGTTCACGCTCGATCCGTCCGCGACCATTGATCTCGGCCGGACTCACACCTTCGCGGCGACTTCGAGTGTCTTGGCCGCGTCCGGTGCTGTGCTCTCGGTCTCCAGCGGTACGGCGACGTTCTCCGGTTCGATCGCCCCGATAGTGGATCTGGCCGTCGCCAGCCGCGCCAGCGTGAATCTGGCTGCGTCGTACACGCTGCGCTCGGTCACCAACAGCGGCCTGCTAAACCTTCAATCCAACACACTCTCGGTGACGGGCAACTACACGCAGACCAGCACCGGCACACTGGTGATCGACCTGCTGACGGACTCGCGGTTTGGCAATCTGAGCGCGGCGGGCGACGTTTCGCTCAACGGGACGCTGACGCTTACCAACTCCGCGGGCTTTGATCCCAGCAATCCCTCGTACTACTTCTTCACCCTGACCATCATCACCGGCGCGCACGTGAACGGCGACTTCTTCGGCGTTGACGCGTTCACGCCCGCCGCGGGATCGTTCCTGGTCCGTCGGGAGGGCAATGCGGTCAACCTGCTCCACAACATCGCCGACTACAACAACGACGGCGGCGTTGACAGCGCCGATGTCGAGGCCTTCTTCTACGCCTGGGAATCGGGCTTCGCCTGGGCCGATGCGAACGGCGACGGCGGCATCGATGCCGCGGACGTTGAGGCGTTCTTCGCGACCTGGGAGGTCGGCGGACGGTGAAGCCGTTGGTCAAGCTGCAAGGTGTACGCGCTGCCGCGGCGATCCGGTGATCGCCGGGGTTCCGCGCTTGCCCTCAGGCTATGGCCGGATGGTGGTTCGGCTCTGCGCTCCCGGGATCAGGGAAATTTTCCTGTTCATGAATCGGATGGAGCTTTTGTACGATCTTTCGCTTCTGGCAAGGAGCATTCGCTCTACAGAGGGAGATCACCATGTGTACATCACGATTCGTTCGTCGGTCGCTGGGCGGTCTGTTGATGGCCGCGGCGATCACGGCGGCGCACGCGCAGTCGTTCACCACCGGGTTCACCTATCAGGGGCGGCTTGACGAGGCCGGCGTGCCCGCGGCGTCCACGTACGACCTGCGCTTCCGGCTCTACACGCTGGCGACCGGCGGTGTGCAGATCGGGGCCACTCTTTCCGCGCTCAACGTCACGCCGGAGAACGGCTGCTTCGCTGTGAAACTGGATTTCGGGTCGGGCGCGTACACCGGGCAGACGCGGTGGCTCGAGATCGACGTTGCCTACGCGGGCTCGAGCAGCTACACGACGCTGACGCCGAGGCGGGAACTCACCGCCGCGCCGCACGCGTCGTTCTCGCTCAACGCGCTCAGCGCGGCAACCGCCAACAACGCGCTGGCCCTTAATGGGCAGGCGGCGGGTTATTACCTGAACGCGGGGAATCTCAGCAGCGGAAGCGTTCCGGCGGCCCGGCTCACCGGGACGTATTCCTTCCCGCTCACCTTCTCCAACACGTCGAACGTCTTCAGCGGTTCGGGGGCCGGCCTCATCAATCTGAACGCGACCAACCTGGCCACGGGCACGCTCGCCGACGCCAGGCTCTCATCGAATGTCGCGCTCCTGAACACGTACCAGACCTTTACTGCCACCAAGATCTTCAACGCCCCTATCGGCATTAACACGTCCCCTTACGACTCGGCACTCCAGATCCAAAGCGGAGACTACCACGGCCTTACCGCGCAGAACACGCGTACCGATTACGGCATCGCCATTCGCGGTGTCCAGCGGGGTGGCGCCAACGCCTACCCCGGCTATGGCGCCGGAGTCTTCGGTACCTCAGACATCGGGTCCGGCGTCGCGGGATCGAGTGAAACCGGATATGGTGTCTGGGGTACCGCCAACAGCTCCTCCGGCACCGGCGACGGCGTCTATGGCCAAAGCAGCGGCTACGGCCACGGCGTCTATGGCAGGTCGTACAACGCGACCGTGGCTTCCCGCGGCGTGCGGGGCGACGCCAACAGCACAGCCGGCGTCGGTGTCGAAGGCTTCGCGTTCGCTCTCGCAGGCAGCACTTCCGGCGTCCGCGGCGAAGCCGCCAGCATCAACGGTGTGGGCGTGCAGGGTGTTGCGACTTCGACCACCGGCGTCGTGTACGGTGTCCAAGGCTCCGTTTCTTCGTCCGGCTGGATGCCCGCGGGCGTCTTCGGCAACACCGATTGGAACACCGTTACGAACGGCGCGTCGATTCTCGGTAATCGAGGCGTCGACCTCTCCGGCCACTCGCTGCCCGTCTTCGGCGCGGCTGTCGCCGGCTTTTCACAGGTCGGGCCCGCCGTCGTGGGCTGGTGCGACGGACTGGGCAACTACGTCAATCCGTTCGGAGTGTGGGGCCGCTCCTCGAACACGACTATTTCTGACGCCGCGGGGGTGCTTGGCGAGGCGGATGGTTCCACCGCGTCGGGCGTGAAGGGTTGGGCAAGCTCCAACACAGGCCTCAACTACGGCGGCCGGTTTGGCACCAACAGTACCGGCGGTTATGGTGTTCTTGGCGAGACCGCGAGCATCAGCACCAGCGTCGGCGGGGTGACGGGGCTGTATGGCAAGGGCGGCACCG
>JBGAMO010000090.1:15032-19684 GCA_044222845.1 Phycisphaerales bacterium | reverse complement strand
GATCGCGGGCCCGTTTTTCTGATCCCGACGACACGCTACGAGCGGGGATGCTCACTTGGGAGATTCCTCGATCCGCGCGGGCTTGTCCATCGTGACGGTGTGAGGGTCGGGTAGGGGAACCAGCCCCAGCGATACTCGGATCGCATTCTGTTTCAGCAGTTCCGCGGCGAACGTGTCGGCGGGTATCACGGTGACCGTGCCATCGGCCAGACCGACTGGAACCCGAGATGAAGAGTTGGGGCCTGCCGGTGCTTCAACGAAGAGCCATACCGCCGCGGCCTTGGGGTCAGCGGGATCAACCCCGTGCCAGGTGAACACCATGTCGCCCACGCGGTGCGCGATCACGCCGGAGCGGACGGATTGGTCCAAAGCGTTGGCCCATTTGTTCAGGACATCGGGGCTCATGCCCGCGACATCAGCGACCTTGATGCCGTCCAGGAGCGTCTGGTTCTCCGAGAGCGCACCGAAGTAGCCGCTCGCGAGCACGAATCCGTCGGTCATCAGCATGGTCCCGTGACTGGGCAACTTGCCGTCGTGGTCCGACCGGTAGTCCTGAACGCTGGATTGAAGCGATATAACGGCGTTCATCTCTACCGCAATGGGCGCGGCCGCCGCAGGCCCTCCCGGGGGCGGCGCCACCATGCCGCCGGTGCCGAACTTCATCGTTCTGGGAGTGGTGGTGATTCCGATGTAGAAGAAGCCCAAGAGTGTGATCGCACCGATCAGCAGGGGCGGTAGACCGATCGCCAGGATCGCCCGCCAGACCGAGACGCGGTGGACTCGGTGCAGCATGATCCCGGCCGAGATGACCCACCAGACCGCGAACAGCGGGTACATCATGAGGCCGAAACACGGCACAGCCGTCAGGGCGTTGGCCCCCGTGCTGTATCCAAGCGCATGGACCGTGCGAGCGAGCGGCGAAGCGAGCGGCCCGGTGATCCGCAGCAGCCCGTGCGTCACAACACTCCAGACGCACACGAGCACGCACGACAGAACGGTTGTCACGAGGATCGCGCCCGCGATCGCCGCGGCGACCGACCACGCCCCGCGGGGCAGCCGCAACGCCGCGATCATGCTGGGGGCCACGAAGAAGATTCCCAGGTTCGTGGTGAAGAAGATGAAGTTGCACAGCGTGCTGTACGCGATGGCTTCGGTGGCGGGGTGGTTCTCCGGTGTCAAGTCCATGAGCCGGGCGGGGTCGCCCATGGCCTTGCCCACGGTCTTGAACCAGGCTTTGAAGCGGCCGATCTTGCCGCGGGCGATCCAGGGCATTTCCTCGACACGTGTCTGGCTTTCCTGCACGCCCGCGGTCGGTAGCAGGACCATCTCGTCCATGTCGACTTCCCGGCGGCACCCCACGCACACGAACCGTCGCGGCACCAGGTGGCCAAGCTCACCGGTTCCGTAATACGGCTGCCTGCAATGGGGGCAGCAGAAGCGGACCGAGTTGAGCGCGAACTCAAAGTCCGAGGGCTTGAAGGGCGCGCCGCATTCGGGGCACTGGCGTGCCGCGATGTTCCACAGGGTGTACTCGCAGGTCTTGCAGTTCATGCGCGTCTAGCGTTTCCAGGAATGAACGAACGCACGGACCGAAGGCCTTGAAAACCAGATGAAGACGAACACCGGCAACGCCGCGGCCCACAGAAACGCCATGACGGAGGAGACCCCTCCGATCGCGGCGAACACGCCCGGTGGAACGGGCCGGGCGCCCTGTTGCTTGCTCATCTCCTCCATCATCGCGGCGAACTGGGCCTTCTGCAAGAAGTAGGTGTGCGTCGCCTGCACGATGCCGCTGAGGATCCGCAGGCACGCCCAGACGAGCAGCATGTTCACCGCGGCGCGCCGCTTCCCGATCAGCAGCCCCCCGGAGATGGCGAGCATCACCGCGCACAGGAGTGTGAATCCCCACACCACCGCGGATTCGCCCGCGTGCTGATTGATCGTCGCGATTGACGCTTGAGCGCCCGGAACATTGACCGGTATGAACGCGGGTACGGTGAGGCCGGCCACCATCTGGCTGCCGGCCATCAGGGCGCCCAGGATCCCCATGACCAGGAATGCGATGCCCAGCGGTGTGTGCCATGTCGGGGGCTTCGCCACCACCGCGAGCCGCCCCGGTATCGTCGGCGGCGTCGCGGGAACAGGGAACGACCCCGCCTCCGACGGCAGCGGAACGCTTTTCAGCGGCGGCGTGGGTGTGTTGCTCAAGTTCATCGTCGTTCGCCGCGGATCCTGTGAGCCGGGTGTGGCCAACGCCTCAGAAGCCCGCTTTGCTCACGGAGGTGATCTTCCCCTTCTCCACCTGCACCGAGATCTGCTTCCCGTTCTTCTTCCACACGTAAGTCGCGACGGTGGAGGAACTGCCGCTCGCGATCCCGGCGCCGGAGATGCTCATTCCTTCGGAAGTTTCCAGTTCCCCTTTCCCGCCCAGGATCTTCTCCGCTTCGTACACCGCCATGCCCGGCTTGATGGACGAGAACGACGATTCGTTGATCTTGTCCTCGCAGCCGCCGAGCGGCGCGAGTGAAATGATAAGAATCAACGCCGCGGCGAGAGTTCTGAACATCGGAGGCTCCACTAGTGTGCACGGAATCCGCAAGGAGAGTGTGAAAGGTAGCCGCCGTACCCGCGACTGGGCGTTCCGCCGCGCACTGGGCGTCAATCGTGCGTTTCTCGGTCTTGAAGCGCCGGCGCGGAATGAGGGCGTTAACCGGGTTGCCGCCTGAACTTCGGGCAACTAGACTTGTCTTTCAGAAATATTTGAAAACTAAACTCCCGCAATAAGTTAGGTATTTGATAGGAATACCGGCGGAATAACGGACGGGCTACTTCAGTGACTCACACCCCGCGGCAACATCCTCAACTGTCTGCGATTGATTCAGGACTTCTTTCGGCGGTGGTGGCGGGTGAGGCACGCCTGACGTGCGAGCAAGGGTTGGAGTTGTACCACGCGATACCGCTGCCGACGCTGGGCCGCTGGGCCGACGAACGCTGCCGCACGTTGCACGGTGATTCGGTCCGAACGTACATCATCGACCGCAATATCAACTACACCAACGTCTGCAACGCCAAGTGCACGTTCTGCGCATTCCGCCGCGATGGCGACGAGAGCGACGCGTACACGCTGGACTATGGAGCGATCCTCCACAAGATCGACGAACTCGTTGCGGCGGGGGGCACGCAGATCCTGATGCAGGGCGGGATGAACCCGGACCTCCCGTTCGACTGGTACCTGGGCCTGTTGAACGAAATCAAGGCGCGTTATCCCAGGGTGCACGTGCACGCGTTCAGCCCGCCGGAGTTTGTCGAGTTCGTGCACTTCTTCAACCCTCCGGGCGACACGTTCGAGGACAAGGTTCGCTGGGTGATGGTGCGCCTGCGCGAGGCCGGCATGGACAGCCTTCCCGGCGGCGGCGGCGAGATCTTCGCTGACCCTGTGCGCCGCAAGATCGGGCTGGGCAAGTGCGATGCACAGTCGTGGCTCACGGTGATGTACGTGGCGCACAGCCTTGGCATGTTCACCAGCGCGACGATGATGTTCGGGCACATCGAGGGCCGCGCGGACCGCATCCACCACATGATGCTGGTGCGCGACTGGCAGGATCGGGCGCTGCGCGATGTTCCCGCGACGCGGGGGCGGGGCTTCGGCCACTACAAGGCGTTCATCTCCTGGCCCTTCCAGCGTGAGAACACGCCGCTGGGCCGCGTGAAGGATTGGGGTTTGGAGCTCGGCGAGTTGGAATCCGAGTTCCCCGGCGACGTTGTCGCCCGGGCCTTTGACTGGGGCCGCCGGCCGGAGGTCGATTACCGCGTGCTGTCCCCGGAGTTCGGACGGCGGGTGCGGATGGCCGGCGCGAGCGAGTACCTGCGGACGCAGGCGATCAGCCGCCTGTTCCTGGACAACATCTACTCGATCGGCGCCTCGTGGGTCACGATGGGCCCGCACATCGGGCAGGTCGCGCTGATGTACGGCGCCAATGACATGGGCAGCGTGATGATGGAGGAGAACGTCGTGAGCAGCGCGGGCACGACGTACTGCCTCGACGAGGCCGTGCTTTGCCGCCTGATCCGCGAAGCCGGGTTCATCCCCGCTCAGCGAGACAATACGTACGACGTGCTGCGCATCCACACCGGCCCCGAATCGCCCGATCTGCGCGTCACCGACTGGTCCACGCACCGCGCGAAGAAGATCCACCAACAGGCCCCGCGCCAACCCAAGGCCAAACTCACGGTGAGCGCCAAGGCCTGAGGCGTGAACGGCGCTCAACGAAGGATCGCGTTCGATCCGTCGCCCGACCTCAGGACGCACGCGGAGTTGAGCACCACCGGCGCGGTTCCCGCCAGCGTCTCTTCGTATGTTCCCGAGATCACCTGGACCACGCCCTCCGCGGCGCCGCCGAGCACCGCCTGGGTCGCAAATCGCATCCGCGTAAACGGCCGGTACCGGGTCCCGTCTCCTCCCGCGAAGAAACTCGGGGTCGTCCATACCTGCGTCGAGCCGATGTTGTACTGCGAAACCGAGAGCCGCGACAGGTTAATGAGGGCAGCGACGTTCGCGTTGGAGTCGCCAATCGCGGCGGGGTTGCACGCTCCAGGGGGATCAAAGATGACGTTCGGGTTGGACCAGAACGAGATGCCCGTGCTGCTGTCGC
>JBGAMO010000090.1:0-14997 GCA_044222845.1 Phycisphaerales bacterium | reverse complement strand
GAACTGGTAAGCCATCGTTGTGTGCCAACGCAGATCGCATGTGGGTTGGGAACAGACCAGCAGGAATCCGCGGGGAGAACCCGTCACCGTGGGCGGGTCGCAACCACCGGTTGCCACATCGTGGCAGGCGCCGAAGTTGTGGCCTACCTCGTGACTGAATGTCGTCCCAAGATCATTGCCGGTGCGCGACACCACGCTGAACGCCGAGGTGACGGCCGGCACCGAACCGGGGCGATTAGCCAGCCCGGCGAGATTGAGTGCCGAGTTCTGCCGAAGCAGAACCACCAGGTCGGCGCGGTACAGCGATCGCAGCGTGTGCAGGTTATCCATGATCCCGTCGGCGCTGTTCTGCAACCGACCCAGGTCGGTGTGCAGGTCGCCGGATTCGTTGTACCCGGCCGTCGCGGGGTCGGCGTGCATGAGCCGTAGCGTGAGACTGACGCCTGAGTTCGAGCAACGCACGTTGAAACCGTCGACGCAGGCCTGGACCTCGGAGTAGAAGGCGTTGTCATTCGCGTAGCTCGCGCGTGCCTCAAGGGTGCAATAGACCGCTACATCCACCACGTCGACCGGATCGGCCTGGGAGCGCGGGCCATACCCGCCCCGCGAGTCGGACGAACTGCCGGGAGAAGTGGGGGTGGGATCGATGTGCACCGCGTCCGCGCCGCAGGTGCCGCACGTGGCCCGTGGCCCTGTGTCCGCGGTTTTGCGCAGCACATGGGAAGCTCCCAGGCCGTCGCGTGCCGGCGCATACTGGATCTCGTACACCTTCTTGCGGTCGTAGTCTTTCACCACGGCATAGACAGCATCGTCGTATCGAACAAGAATGACCTCGCTTGCCGGAACTCCTGCGATCTGACCGAGCAGCGAGTAACGCGTCGGGCCGCGGAACTCGGCCCTCGTGAAGGCGATCTCAATCTCATCGCCATCGAACAGCGGCAGAGTGACCCGTTCGCCCTCGTCCAAGGCGTTGACCAGTTCCCAGTCGAGGCTGATGCGTTGGCCGCGTGATTGGTAGTCCAATAGCGAACTGCGCGGTTCGGGACCATCCGAGGTGAAAGCGAACAGCGGCGCCGGGGACTGCGCGGAGGGGGGGATCGGGTTCGCGTAGTCCAGGAACCCCTGGGCGCCGTGGAAACGGGCCGTTCCGACCGGCCCCATCGATGCGAGAATCATCGCTTCCTGCTCGGGGGTGCGGTCGGTTTGGGCTGCGGTCAGCGGCGCCAGTGACGCGGCGCTCAGCAGTACCGTCCCGAGCAAAGCCCGCGGGTGGGTGAGCGATTGATCAAGTATGAACATGGGTGTGTTCCTGCGGAGGTGCGAATCAGGACCGCAAACGGCTTCGATCATTCCGAGCGGTGGACGAGGTGCGAGTGCGAGGGCGGGAGCACGCTATTGGAGCGAGACCAAAACCAGCACCAATCCTTTGCCGTGACCCAGCGGCGTCATCGCCTTCCCGAGTACAGATCCTGGCATCCGCCTGGGGTCGCAGGCACGCATCGCGTGGCCACGCGTGGCCGAGGTAGTGAGGAGGTCTCCCGGGCGGATGGGGCCCGATGCGTCCGCATCTACCCAGCAGTAGACTCTGCCCGAGAGGGCTACCGGTCGATCTCCGTCGGCGAGCGTTCCCTCGTGCTTGAGCCGCAGGCCCGCCGCGACGCCGCCCGCGCCGCTGATGATGCCGGCGACGGTGGGGTCATATTCGCTCGCGGCCAGCCGCAGCTTGCCCGGATGTTCCGGATCGATGCAGACGATCATGCCGGGCCGTGTGTCTTCATCGGGGGAAACCACATCAAACGGCTCGGCGATGTCGGCGCCGCCGCGGATCTCGTATTGCTTAGCGCTCAGCAGTCCGGTAGCGGAGTTAAATCGCAAGGAAGTGCCAAATCCGCCGTCGGCTTGCGAGGCCTGTGCGATGTAGAAGATGCCGTCGGCGCCCATCACCAGGTTCATGGCCTTGTTGGACGACGCGCTGAAGATCTCGATTCCCGCCGCGTCGGCCTGGGTGGTGTTGGGGTTGGCGAAGCGAGCCGTGCGATAGGCCGCGGTGCCCACCACCTCCAGTTTCTGGGTCGGCGAGTTGGTGCCGATTCCGACGCGGTTTGATGCGTCGATCGTCATGGCGGCGCCCGCCCCGCCATTCTGCAAGTGAATTCGCCCGCCCGCAGCCTCGTTCCGAATGACGGCGTCGTTTCCGGCCGCGCTGCTGCTGTACTGTCCGCCCCCGCCCGCGACGCCGATGGTCAGGGTGGCTGCGGATCCGTTCAGGAAGCGCAGGGCGTGCGGTGCCGCGCCCGAGAGGTATGTTTCGCCCGCTACTTCCAGGGGCCCGCGAGCGGACGAGCTGCCGATCCCGACGAATCCGCCATCGGGGTTCAGGAGCAAGGTGTCGGGGCCCGCGAGCGTCGCGTGGTCGTTGCGTGCCTGGATTCGGCCGTACCACCCGGCTCCGACGCCCGTGGCGTTGAACTCCAGCAGCGAGTTGCCGAAATCCCCGCCCCGCAGGCGAAGGGGCAACGCCGCGCCGGTGACCGTGAGGGTGTTCGTGAACGTGTTGGCCGCGTCGAGCCGCGGAATATTGCCCGAGAGGCGGGCGTCCGCGAGCGTGCCGGCGCTGATGTTGGACGCGACCAGGCCGATAAGGGCGGCGCCGTTTCCGGCGTAGGTGTTGTTCAAGTTGGTGAGGTTCAGCGTGCCGGCGTACGTGCCCGAAAGTCGTGGGCTTGCGATCTGTCCGCTCACGAGATTGGAGGCGTCTTGGAAGTACGCTGAGGATTGGCCGCTAAGGGTCGTCGCGTTGAGCGCATAGGGAGCAGGCGCGATGCGCTGGCGGGGAGTCA
This sequence comes from Phycisphaerales bacterium, assembly GCA_044222845.1. Lineage (GTDB taxonomy): Bacteria > Planctomycetota > Phycisphaerae > Phycisphaerales > UBA1924 > UBA2402. Next base: position 12,157 of record JBGAMO010000090.1, on the reverse strand, counting down.
GCGTCGTGTACGCACCGCCGCCCGCGGGCCGGATGTTGATCTCCAGCCACCGGGCCTGACCGTCAAACGCGGCGGCGCCGAAATCCAAGTCGACGGCGAACCGTCCCTGTTCGACGTCGACCGCCGACGATGTGAGCATCGCGCCGACCTGCGCCCCCGAACTCGCGGCATCGAACAGGCGGAACTGGAAGTCCGCGCTCCCAGTGAAGGCCGCACCTTGTTGCGAGAGCTCTCCTTGGTAAGTCACCGATGAACCGACCGGGCCGGCCAGGCATGGACTGAGGGCGATTCCGCCGAGAACAGCGCAGATAGCGAATCGTTGTAAATGTCTCATGGGTGGCTCCGGGTCTATGGGGCGAGTGGGGATGCGCGGACCGCGTCCGCTATGTGGAGATGCTCAAAGACTCGGAGGTGTCCGCCACAATTCCGGCGACAATTGCGGGGACCCTACCATGTTCGGTGTTTGTGGGACCCCGTTTGGCCTTGATTCAGCACGTATGGAGCCGCAGAGTGTTACGCGGATACTCGAGCGAGCCGCGGCGGGTCACCCGTCCGGGGCCGAGTTGCTCATTCCCGTGGTATACGAAGAACTTCGGCGGTTGGCCCGGGCGTACATGCGGCGGGAGAGGGCGGATCACACGTTGCAACCCACCGCACTCGTCAACGAGGCGTGTGCTTCACTGCTCGCCAGCGAGGGGCTGACGTGGGAAGGACGAGCTCATTTCTTCGCGATCGCTTCTCGGGCCATGCGCCGGGTGCTCGCCACGCACGCGAGAGACAGGCGCGCCGCCAAGCGAACCCCGGACGGCGTCCGGGTGGATCTGTCGGACGCAATCACCTGGGCGGGGTCGACGGTTGACATGGTTGCTCTGGACGACACTCTCCAGAAACTCGAACGGTTGAACCCCGAACATGCGGAAATGGTGGAACTACGCTATTTCGGGGGGCTTTCGATCGATGAGATGTCGGTGGTGCTGGGGTTCCCCAAGCGGACTATCGAGCGGCGATGGCGGGCGGTCCAGGCCTGGATCGCACGCGAACTGCAGGCCGGAGGTTCTTGACGTTCGTCATTCCACACATGGACCCGAAGAAGTACAACCTGGCCCACCGGGCCTTCATGGAAGTCTGCGACCTGGAGTCGGGCGAACGCACGCGCCGCCTCAGGCTCGCGGTCGGCGACGATCCGGAGTTGGAAGCTGTTGTTCGCGGCATGCTCGCGCAGGATCAGGTTGCTGCTGCAGAGCGGGTCGCCACGCCTCCACCGCTCGACGGTTTGCTCCTGGGAGCGGATGACCCGGTCACGCGCGAAGAAGTGCCGGAGTTCATCGGCCCGTACCGGGTGATTCGCCGGATCGGCGAGGGAGGCATGGGGACCGTCTACGAGGCCGAGCAGGATCAGCCGCGCAGACGCGTCGCTGTCAAGGTGATGCGGCGGGGCATGGCCTCGGGCCGGGGTCGGTTTCTCAGGGAGATCGAGACGCTGGGCAGGCTGCAGCACCCCGGCATCGCACATGTCTATGGCGCGGGGATGGCCGTGGTCGCCGGGAGTGACGCGCCGTACTTCGCGATGGAGTTTGTCGATGGCGTGCCACTGACGCGCTTCGCGGACGAGCAGAAACTCGCCATGCGCGAGCGGCTCGGCCTGATCGCGGCCACGTGCGACGCCGTTCACGCCGCGCACCAGTGTGGCGTTGTGCACCGAGACCTCAAGCCGCAGAACGTTCTCGCGGAGTGTCGACCAGCGGACGCAAACCTCGAATACTCGGTGAAGATTCTGGACTTTGGAATCGCCCGGGTGATGGCGTCGGAGGATCACTCAGTCAGTATGCACACCGAGGCGGGGCAGATCATCGGGACGATCTGTTACATGAGCCCGGAACAGTTGCACGGCGAGCCCGCGACTATCGACACCCGATCCGACGTATACGCGTTGGGGGTGCTTCTGTACGAACTGCTCAGTGGCCGGCTGCCGCACGACGTGCGTTCGCGAACGCTCCCGGATGCAGCACGGATCGTAGCGTTCGAGCCGCCCACGCGGTTGTCGACGCTGAACCCGAACTTGCGCGGAGACGTGGAGTCAATCGTCGCCAAGGCCTTGGAGCGCGATCGACACCGCCGCTATCAATCGGCGTCTGAACTGGCCTCGGACATTCGCCGCTTCCTTCGCGACGAGCCCGTGTCCGCCCGTCCGCTGACAATGATGTACCAGTTGCACAAGTTCGCGAGCCGCAACCCCGGTTTGGCATGGGGCGTGGGAGTCGCGGCGGCGGGGCTGCTGATCGGCGCTGTCAGCACAGCCGTCGCCCTGGTGGGCTCGATCCGCAACGAGAGCCGGGCGATCGCGAGTGAGGCCGCGGCCCGACGCAGCGAGGCGCAGGCGCGAGCGGAGTCTTACCGCTTGGCGCTGGCCGCGGCCGACGCGAGCGCCGCGCCTGATCCCGTGCGATCCCGCCGGCTCCTGGATGAAGTGCCCGCCGAGATGCGCGGGTGGGAGTGGCACCACTATCGCAGCCGGTTGGACAGGACCACCCGGGTAATTCCGGGCGACTCGGTCGCGACCGCCGCCATCGGTGGTGCCAGCGGCGCATCGATTGCGGTGTGCCGCGATGGTCGAGTGGAGATCGTCGACGTCGATTCGGGATCAACGCGAGTGTTGAGCGCCTCGGACGGGTTTTTGAGCCAACCTATTTTCAGCGGCAATGGTTCGCGTCGGGCCGCGTTGCGGGCCGCTTCGGACGGCTCCGTTTCGGTGGTGGTGTATGAGGCGGATCGGCCTGTCGCCGAACTGTCGGCGGGCACCGTGTGGGATGAGCCCAAAATGGGGCTCTCTTTCGACGGTTGCACCATGTGGATCGAGGATTCCAGACAGGGATTCCGCATCATCGATACCGATTCGGGAACGACATTGTGGGCCCGTCCGCCCGCTCCGATGGGGACGCGCAGGTTCGGTCTTTTTCGTTCCGACGGGCGGGTCGAGTTGTGCGTCTTGGATGCGGAAACACGCAGGGCCGAAAGTCCGGACGGCGCCATGACCCGCGACCTGGCGTTCGACTTGATGAACTCGCTGGACCGCAACGCAAGAATCACGCTGCGCGATCCGGACGGCACTCTGGACAAGCGGGCTGTTGAGATCTATGACGCGTCGGATCAGCGGATCGCCGTTCTGACGGGGCACACCCGCTATGTGACCGCCGCGGCGATTTCACCCGACGGAACGTTGATCGCGACCGCCGCCGCGGACAACACCATTCGCGTGTGGGATACCGCGGGAGTCTGCCACGCGGTGATCCCGGTTGACCCGATCGCCGTCGCTGTGCGGTGGGGGGCCAGGGGAGAGTCACTTCTCTGCGCCGACGATCGCGGCGGGGCATTCGTGGTCACTCTCGCGGAACCGTGCGTGCGGACACTGAGAGGCCATGCCAGCTTCGTCTACTTCGCGGCATTCAGCCCCGACTCCTCCCTCATCGCGTCTGCCTCATGGGCGGACGCCGTTCGGGTTTGGAATTCGTCGACGGGCGCACCCGTGGCGGTGCTCGACCGGTCGTATGCGCAGATCTACCCGCCGGTCATGCTTGGGTTCACCCGGGATGGGACGCGCCTCTTTGTTCAGGAGCAAGGGAACTCCGTCTCCACCTGGAGTGTCCAAGACGTGATCGGTGGCGTCACGCGGCGTGAGCCGGAATCGCAGGTGATCCGCACATTGCGCGATGATCCGTGGTCGGTGGCCGCCTCCTCAACCCGTTGGAGCAGGTTGCAGGGTGGACAGGTTCGCGCCGTGTCGCCCCGGGGTGATCTCATGGCCATCGAGTCCGGTCCCGGAGATGTGAAGATCTGCGACATTCACTCCGGACGCGGCCAACTGTGCGAAATCTCGACCGGCGAGCACTCAGTCTCCGCGGTCGCACTTTCTCCCGACGGATCGCTGCTCGCGACGAGCTCAGAGGGGCCCAAGATCTCTCTGTGGTCTGTGCCCGAGGGCAAGTTGGTACGGACGCTCTCCAGGCATGAAGGCCCTATCTTCTCGCTGGATTTCAGCCCCGACGGTTCTCGACTCGCCAGCGCGGGAGAGGACACGGTCGTGCTTCTTTGGCACACGGGAACCTGGGAGCCCCTCGCCGAACTCCGGGGCCACACGAAGTACGTGAGCGCTGTGTCATTCAGCACGGACGGCACGCAGATCTTGACCGCCAGCGGCGATGGAACCGTCAAGGTCTGGGACACCTTGTCGCCGCGAGATCGGTCGGCGCTGATTCCTTCAGCTCGCCATGGCTCAAGCCATACGAACCCAGCGGAGTAACGTCCGGAAGTTCGGGGGCTTGCCGTACATCAGCACGCCGATGCGGAAGACCTTGGAGGCCGCCCACAGCGCGACGCCCACGTACACGAAGCCCAGGACGATGGTCGCGGGGATCTGCCACGCCGGTACCGGCTCGCTGCCCGAGATACGCAGCACCATGACGAACGGCGAGATGGGTGGCAGGAAGCTCACCACCTGCGAGAACATGCTGTTGGGGTTGCGCAGGATCGGCAGCCACAGCATCATGGGGATGACCAGCACGATCATGATCGGCCCCAGCAGCGACTGGGCCTCGCGGATGTCAGAGACGGCGCTGCCGATGGCGGCCATCAGGCTGGCGATCATGAAGAATGCGATGACGAAATACACGAACAGATAGAGCAGGTTCGTGAGGGCCACGATGTCACCCATGTTCTTGAAGACCAGCGCGGCCAGGCCCGCGCCGCTGTACAGGAACATCATCATGAGGCCCACTGCCATCTGCCCCAGGATCTTGCCGGTGAGCAGTTCCATCGGTGAGACCGCGCTGAGGAGCACCTCCATCACGCGGCTTGACTTTTCTTCGATGGTCGACGTGAGCAACTGCTGCCCGCACGCGAAGGTCGCGATCCACAGCAGGAACATGAACGCCCCGGGGACCAGGATCTTGACGGCGTCGTTGATGTTCTTGTCGCCGCTGGATGTGACGCTCTTGGCCTCGACTTTCGGTGCATCGGTGATCGCACGCACCTTGCCCACGTCCATGCCGTTGGTCTCGATGCGTGCGTCAACGATCGCCCGCCCGATCTGGCGTTGGATGTCGCTCTGCACTTCAACATCGAGCTTGGGGGCGACGAAGAACTCGAACGAACCGAACACACCATCCTTGTCCGCCTTGAGCGATTCGGTGGGGATGACTGCCAGCGCGAGACAAGGGTCGTCGCCCTCGGCGTTCTTGGCCTTGTCGCCCGTGCGGCGGATCTCGTCCTTGACTTTCTCCGGGTCGCTCGTGCCGGGCAGCGACTGCACCGTCAGAGACGGGGCCTTGGCCTCGGCCGCTTTGGCGATCATCCCCGAGTTGGTCTTGGCCATGTCCTTCGCGGCCTGCGGCGCGGGCAGCTCTTCCATGACTTTCTTGGCCTTTTCGGCCATGCGAGCCGCGAGCTTCTCGGGGGTGAAGGCCTCGAGAATCTTGGGAGCCACCACGCCGGTCCGATCGATCACCGAGACGTGACCCTTGACCTTGGGCGACGCCGCGTTCATCAGGATCGGGAGCAGCGCAAAGACGCACAGCATCATCACCGGCGGCAGCACCAGCCCGAGCAGGAACGCCTTAGTGAACACGGTGGCCGCGAACTCGCGGCCGGCAATTCGTAGTGTCTTCTTCATGCGTCACCCCCGCTCCCGGCGCTTCGTTCGTTCTCGATGTTGAGGGCCGCGGCGTCGCCGCCCACCAGGTTGATGAAAATGTCCTCGAGGTTCGCCCGCTTGAGCTCCAGCCTGCGGGCGGGCGTGCGGCGAGCGGCCTCTGCCATCACGGCGCCGGGGTCCGCGTCGTTCGCCAGGTGCAGTTCAACGCCGTTGGCGGTCGGCGTGACACCGCAGACGCCCGGGAAGTTGCCCCACGGCCGATCGTCCGACGCACCGTTCGCGTCCATCGGCTCGACGATCACGGCCCGGGGGTCGTACGTCCGCCACACCTCGGCCATCGGCATGTCGAGCACCTTGTTGCCCTGGTGGATCATGAACAGGTGCGTGCAGAGCTGCTCCGCCTCGAACATCGCGTGCGTAGAAAAGATGATCGTGCGGCCCTTGGCCCTCTGCTCGTCGATCAGGCCGCGGAGCAGGCGGCGGTTGACCGGGTCCAGGCCGCTGAACGGTTCGTCGAGGATGACCAGGTCGGGCTCGTGGAGCACGGACGCGATGAACTGCACCTTCTGCTGCATGCCCTTGCTGAGTTCTTCGCACTTCTTGCGGTAGCAATCCAGCAGCGAGACACGCTCGAGCCACTGGCGGACGCGACGCTCGAGCCCCGCCGAATCCAGCCCCTTGAGCCTGCCCATGTAGTTGAGGAACGCGCCCACCCGCATCTTGCGGTACACGCCGCGTTCTTCCGGCAGATACCCGATCCGGTCCTTGCTTTCAACGGCGGAGGCCTTGCCGAGCACGGAGAGCGTCCCCGAATCCGGGAAAATGATCGACATGATCATGCGGATCGTGGTGGTCTTGCCGGCGCCGTTGGGGCCGATGAAGCCGTACACGCTGCCCGCGGGGATGGTGAGGTCGAGATTGTTGACTGCCCGCTTTGGCCCGAAGGCCTTGGCGACGCCTCTGAGTTCGATCACTGGTTGCAATGCGTGCTCCGGGTGGATGCGTTTCGGGGTGCTCGGAGTTATCGGTTCGATGGTAGTAAGCATCGGATTCCCGTGGGGCGGCGTTGATCGTGATCGCGGGCGGACCATGGTCGCCTCAATTCGGCGCGCGAAAGTACGCACTCAACCCCGATACTCTTGCACCGCATGCCGGTTGATGAACCCACAGTCTCCATAGGCTCCCGCCAGATCCCGGCGAGGGTCTTCCAACGCCTGGCCGACATGGACGAACTCGAGAAGCGCCTGGCCGAGCAACTCGAGGACGCCGCGGTGCTCACTGATCACCGAAAGGTGCGCGAGTACTCGGTCCAGCGATCTGCCCTCATGCCGGTGGTGGAGGGGTACCGGCGCCTCAGCGCCCTTCGAAAGGAATCAGAAGACCTCCGCGGCGTCATCCGAGCGGGAGACGACAAGGACCTGATCGAACTCGCACGCGAGGAACTCCCCAATGTTGAACGACGGATGGAGGAGACTCTCGACGCGGTGCTCTCGCGTTTAGTGACCGCCGAGGACCGCAAGATCGGGTCGGTGATGATGGAGCTACGCGCCGGGACCGGCGGCGATGAGGCCGCTCTCTGGTGCCGCGACCTGCTGGAGATGTACGAGAAGTACTCCGCACGCCGCGGCTGGACGATCGAAACCCTCGAACTGACCGCCGAACCCTCCACGGGGGGTGTCCGCAGCGCCGTCATCAACATCCGGGGCGAAGGCGTGTGGAGCGAAATGGCGTTCGAGGCCGGCGTGCACAGCGTCAAACGCGTGCCTGCGACCGAGGCGCAGGGGCGCATCCACACCAGCACCGCGACGGTGGCCGTGTTGCCCGAGCCCGAAGAGATCGACATCAAGATCGATTGGGCCAACGACGTCGAAGAGAACGTAACGACCAGCCAGGGCCCGGGGGGGCAGAACGTCAACAAGGTGGCGACCGCGGTGCAGTTGCACCACAAACCCACCGGCATCCTCATCCGCATGCAGGAGAGCAAGAGCCAGCAGCAGAACCGCGTAGCGGCCCGGCGGCTGCTTCTCACCAAGTTGCTGGACCTGGAGCAACGCAAGAAGCACGCCGAGCGATCCGCGGCGCGTCGCAACCAGATCGGCAGCGGCGATCGCAGCGAGAAGATCCGTACGTATCGCTGGAAGGAAGGGATCGTGGCCGACGAGCGCTTACCCGGGGAGTATCAACTGCGGAACCTGATCTCGGGCGACATGGGCGAAATCATGCGTGACTTGCTCGACGCCGAGACGGGGCGACGGTTGGCCGAGTTGTGAGCAATAACGCGCCGGGGCCCGATCAGGCCCCGGCGCTGTCTGTGGCTGCAACGAACGCGTTGAATCAGTCGGATTCCTCAGGAGATGAGATTCAGCAACCTCCGTTCTCCCAGGCGACAAAGAAGTCCTGGACGTCAGAGCCGTCCACTCCGCCATCCTCGTTCACGTCCGCCGCGGGCATGCCGGCTTCCCAGTCGGCGAAGAACACCTGGACATCGGTGCCGTCGACGCCCCCGTCCTGGTTGTAGTCCGCGGGGCAGGGCGTAGGCTGCGATTCGTAGAAACCGCCGTTGAACGAGACATAGGTTCCTTGACCTTGGGTGCTGAAGGAATTGTACAGCACGCGAGTGGGCGTCCACACCCCGGTCACCGGGTTGCGGGCCTCGAACAGCAGGTTGGCCCTGAAGTCCTTCGAGTCGACCTGCGCTACAACCTCGCCGGCGATCGACAGGCTCATGCCGGTCACCATCGGGACGGGGCTCCCCAACATGTCGAACGTGCGGATCGTCAGCCGGGTAGGAACTGTCGTCGTGACGAAGTTCGTTCCGTACAGGAACGTGAACGGGGAAGTGCCCAGGAACACCGCAACACCCTGGTCGAAGGCGCTGGCGTTGATGTTCAGCGAGACAACGTCGATCGCCGAGCCCCGCAGGGAGTTGACGATGGGTGCGCCGGCGTCGCCCCACCATCGGGCGATCACGCCTTCCATGCTCATGCCGGTATAGGTGTTCGTCTGTCCGCCGTACTCATCCGCGGTCCCCGTGAACGTGAAGTCGACGCCGTTGGTCGGCGGGTACATGGGGCCGTGCATGCCTCCCGCGGCGAGCTGGCACAGGCAAAGCGCCGCGCCGTATGCGATGAGAGATTTCATGACCATTCTCCTGTTCCTCGGGGTCGGCGCATCGCGGATCGCGACGTATTCCGCATTCATCGGCGCTCCGAGGACCGCGCCGAAGAACCGGGCGTGCCGTTCGCGCTCCGCGTCTGTTTTACCGCGGGCGAGCCTCTCCGCCGACCCGCGCGACTCCCGACGGCACGCCCAAGCGTTGATTCGGGTCGGACCTGTCGGGGGAAGTATCCGAGGTTCACCGGCCCACGTCGACGCGGAAGTTTCCCCGATCATGGGAGTCGCCGCCACGGACGGGTGGTCCGGTGGGCGATCGGCGGACAAATCGTGGTGGTGAGTCAGAGTGGCCGGCCGGAGGGTGGGTGCCTACACTCTCGACCCTTGTGGACACGCCGCGCTCTGACGGGCACGGGTGACATCCCAAGCCGAAAGTACTACCGAGCCTTGCTCGTCCTTCGCCGGGACGGGCGTCCGAGTTATCGGAGGCCGGTGGGAGGTTGATATAGGATGGCCAAGAAAGAAGTTACCAACGTATTCAAGATCATGGCGCCCGGTGGTCAAGCGACCCCCGCGCCACCGCTCGGCCCCGTTCTGGGCAGCAAGGGCGTGAACCCCGGACAGTTCATCCAGAAGTTCAACGCCGCGACGCAGAACGTCAAGGGCAAGATCGTCGGGTGCATCGTCACGGTGTACAACGACCGCTCCTTCGATCTCGAGATCAAGAGCAGCCCGGCGTCCGTCCTCATCAAGGAAGCCGCGGGAGTCGAGAAGGGCTCCGGCGTCCCGAACAAGGACAAGGTCGGCAAGATCACCAAGGAACAGGTGAAGAAGATCGCCGAAGCGAAGATGCAGGACCTCAACAGTCACAGCATCGAGACCGCGATGCGCGTCGTCGAAGGCACCGCGCGGTCGATGGGCGTGACGATCGTCGGATAAGCGGGTCACCGGACACACATGAACGCAGCCCGCCCCCGCGGGCCCCAACAGGAATACGAGCGATGCCGGTCAGAATGACGAAGCGCGACAAGCACAACGAAAGCCTCCGGGTCAAGGAGGCTCTCGAAGCCCCCCAGGCGGTGGCCTCGTTGAAGAAGTTCAAGGGCCCCAAGTTCGACCAGACGGTCAACGTGGTGATGCACCTGAATCTCGACACCAAGCAGAGCGACCAGAACCTCCGCGGCGCGATCAGCCTGCCCCAGGGCATCGGCAAGAGCAAGCGGGTCGTGGCGTTCTGCCAGAGCGACGTGGCCCCCAAGGCTCTCGAGGCCGGCGCCGTCAAGGCCGGCGGCGAGGAACTCGTCGCCGAGATCGAGAAGGGTTGGATGGATTTCGACGTGGCCGTCGCCAGCCCGGACATGATGCGCGTCGTGTCCAAGCTCGGTAAGGTCCTGGGCCCCAAGGGACTGATGCCCAGCCCCAAGGCCGGCACCGTCACCCCCGACATCGCCGGGGCCGTGAAGGAATACGCCGCGGGCAAGGTCGAGTACCGCACCGACACCGCCGGCAACATCCACGCCATCATCGGCAAGATGTCCTTCCCCGAGGCGTCGTTGACCGAGAACCTGGCCCACTTCATCCACACGATCGAAAAGATCCGTCCCGCGACCGTCAAGGGCCATTACATCAAGAGCATCACGATCAGCGGGGCCATGACCCCCGGCATCAAGGTGAAGTACGTCGCGGCGGCCGCGCCGGAGTGAGTCGGCGGCCCCGCTCTCCAGAGCGGCGTGCGCCGAATGACCGAATGCGGATGAGGCTCTGGAGAGCCGATCCACGATTGAGAGCGACCCATGTCTAAAGTTGTCAAAACCATGATCATGCGGGAGTACAAGACCCGCATCGCCAAGGGAACGGACCAGTGGCCGGACGCGATGGTGATCAGCATCCGCGGCGTCAAGGCCGTGGATACCACCAAGATGCGCCACACCCTGGCGAAGAAGAACATCCGCGTCACCGTGGTGCAGAACGCCTTGGCACGCAAGTCATTCGAGGGCACCAGCCTCGCCGGCCTCTCCGATATGCTCACGGGCGGCAACGCCCTGGCGTACGGCGGCAACAGCGTCGTTGAAGTGGCCCGCGAGGTCGTCGCGATCGTCGAGAAGATGCCCGGCGTTGAACTCAAGGGCGCCATCCTCGACGGCACCGTGTTCAAGGGCAAGGCGGGCGTGCTCGAACTGAGCAAGTTCCCCACCCGCGAAGAGGCCATCGGCCGGGTCGTCACCCTCATCGTCAGCCCGGCCCGCAAGATCATGGGCCAGGTCAAGGGCCCCGGTTCCAAGGTCGCCGGCATCATCAAGGCGATCGAAGAGAAGTTGGAAAAGGGCGAAGCGATCGCGAAGGTCGCCTGAACCCCAGCGAGTTTTTGACATCGACACTCCACTGGCCCGCCTTGGCGGGTTAAAGGCCGAAGTGTTTCGGCCCCTCTGGGGTGAGGCGTGCGTCTGGCCCACGGGCCCGGCGCGATAGTGAAGAAGGAATTTGAACATGTCGGAAGTTGCGACTCACATCAAGGATCTGGGCGACAAGCTCGCGGGCCTCACCCTCAAGGACGCGGTCGAGCTCGGCAAGTACATGAAGGATGCCTACGGCATCGAAGCCGCCGCCGGTGGCGCGGTGATGATGGCCGCCGCTGGCGCGGCCGCCGCCCCCAAGGCCGAAGAGAAGACCTCTTTCGACGTCATTCTCAAGGCCGCGGGCGACAAGAAGATCCAGGTCATCAAGGTCGTCCGCGAGGCGACCGGTCTGGGTCTGGCCGAGGCGAAGGCCTTCGTCGATGCCCCGGGCAAGGCTGTCAAGCAGGGCCTCGACAAGGCCGAAGCCGAGAAGATCAAGAAGTCGCTCGAGGGAGTCGGCGCGACCGTCGAGCTCGCCTGAGCCGATTCGTTGATCGTCCGAGTCCCCGGACTCCAAATTTTGGTTTTTACACGGTATTGAAGAATCGCGGGCCCGTCGTTTTCGCGGCGGGCTCGCGAATTTTCAAGATTTTTGTGGCATCCACCTTGCTTAGCGAGCGCGGTGGATGATACACTGTCGGGTTCGGCACTGTGCGCCACACCAAGTCGTGGCGCGAGGGAACCAGCCGTTTGTATCCACACATTTCGACCATTTGATTCGGCACTGTTTGAGATTCTGCGAAGCGTGACCAGGCTACGTAGTTCAAACTGAGCGGTTTCTGCACCCCCATCGCGAGGACTTCGATGGCATCGATGGCTACGTCCAACGTCGGCACAACCAAGACCATTCGAGATTTCTCCAAGCGCGGCGACGCCCTGCAACTGGGCGACCTGTGCGAGGTGCAGACACGCGCGTACGAGCGCTTTCTGCAGTTGGGAAAGAGCCCGGAGGAACGCGACAAGACCATCGGTCTCGAAGCGCTGCTCAAGGAGGTCTACC
>JBGAMO010000089.1:0-19714 GCA_044222845.1 Phycisphaerales bacterium | reverse complement strand
TCCCCAGCGGCGTCACTTCCGGCACCTACGACAACACCCTGAACCTCACGCTCGCTTCCAGCTACAACCCCTCGTTCCTCACCGCCCGCGGCGGTTCGGTCGCCGCGGCCGAATCCTTCCTCATCAACAGCATGCGCAACAACACCGCCTATCTCAACATCCACACCTCCTTCGCCGGTGGTGGTGAGATCCGCGGCTTCATCCCCGCCCCCGGCGCCGCCGCCGTCCTAGGCCTGGGAGGTCTGCTCGCCGCCGGCCGTCGCCGCCGCTGATCGCGTGGTCCTTCGGTTCGTAACGCACCTAGTTGTGTCTCAAAAAACCCCGGCAATAGCCGGGGTTTTTTCGTGCTTCATCGTCCCGGATCACCGCCGCGGCGGCACCATCGGAGGCACATCCGCCGCCGGGCGATCGGCGGGCTTCGCCGGCACCGGCGCTTCTCCCGGTTCGGCGTTCGCAACCTCCACCGGGCCGACCGAAGAACGCCAGCTTGCAGGGTCCATGCCCATCTCGCGCCCCTTCTCCATCAGCCTCGCCATCGTTTCCTTGTCGAAGAGCGAACTGGTCTCCGGCGTCTCGAACGCGGCGGGCACGGCGACGTAATGAAACTCCATCGGCACGCCCAGATCGCGGGTGATCAACTCGCAGCCGAACTCCAGGTGCCGCAGCGTCGTCCGCATCGAGTACGACATCAGGGTTCCCACGCTCCGGCCGGCCAGAGTGACCCACTGGTTCTTGACAAACTGCGGGTCCTGATCAATCTTGCCGTTGACGAGCACCCACAGCCGAAGCCGCGGGGGCGACCTCCCCGGCACACGAGACGCAAACTCCCTGGCCATCGAGACGATCTCTTCCCTGTCCAGACCGACGAACGCCTGCTGTGTGGTGCCCCCGTCCACGTGCAGGGCGTTGTCGATGAGCACGGGCGGGAACGCCGCGGGGATCGCGGCCGACGCCAGCATCACCTTGCGGATGCGCCCGATATTGGCCGGATCGTGCGCCATCGCGCCCAGGTTCCACATCACCATGCGGCCCAGGTCCACGTCGGTCGTTCCCACCAGAAGCATGCGGTGCTCGGTGTCGGCCTTGGCCACCATCTCGATCAGTTGCGGGTCGATCTCCGCGTCCAACCGCTCCCTGAGTTTGTCGTTGTCGAAGAACGACTCTCGCCAAGGGAGGAAGAAGAGCAGGTCTCGCAACGCGGCGAAGTTGTCGTCAACCTCCTGGTACAACTGCTCGATCCGGCGGATGCTGTCCTCGGTGCCCACCAGCGCGAACGGAGAGATCATCGCGCCGGTACTCACACCCGTCACGAAATCGAACTCCGGACGGCTGCATGAAGGCTGGCCGGATTTCGCCCACCCCTGCAGAAACCCCACCCCGAACGCCCCGTTCTGCCCGCCGGAAGACAGCAGCAGCATGTCGAACGTCACCGGCTCGGACACCGGCCTTCCGGCCGCCGCGGCCTTCGCCGCCTTGTCCTCGAGACGCGCGAGCACCGTCGCGCGGAACAGATCCCGCTGCTCAAGCACCTGCCGCTCGTACTCGCGCTGGCGGATTACCAGCGACTCCCGCGCCGGCGGACGGTTGGACCCGCACGCGCCGAATGACAACACCATCGCCGTCGCGGCGATCAACGCCGCCGCCATGAATCCCCAACGCTCGCGGACGCGCGCGCCGCCACCCCGATCCCATAGTGCTCTTGTTGCAGCCATGCGCGCAGCGTACGCCGCGATCGGTCCGCGGGAAACGGTAAGACGCTTCAAGCCCGAGCCGCCCCCAACATTCGCACCAGGGCCGCGAGCCGATCCTCGTTGAGCGCTCCATCCCGCCTCACCCCGCTGCACACGTCAACGCCGAACGGCCGCACCCGCTCCACCGCATCCAGAACATTCTCCGCGTGCAGCCCGCCGGCGAGCCACACCGGTTTCCCCCGTGAGCGCATCTCTTCGACGATGCGGTTCGAGAGCGACCAGTCGTGCACCCGCCCCGTGCCCCCCAGTTCCTTCACGCCCCCCGCGGGAGGCTTGGGACGCCCGGAATCCAGCAGCACGGCGTCCACCCCCGAGGCGGCGTCGATCGCCTGACCGACGCTGCTGTCGTCCACCACGTGAATGACCTGCACGATCCGCACGTTGGGCAGTTCCCGGCGGATCGCCCCGTACGTCCCGGCTTGCACCTCATCCACCAGTTGCACCACACCCACGCCCGAATGCGCCACCTGCGCGATGATCGTGCCCGCATCGGTCGCGCTGGTGAGCAGAAAAGTGGCGACCCCCGGCGGCACCGTGCGAGCGATCTGAGTGATCGCCTCGTCGGCGATCACGCCCGGACCGCTGGGCATGCTCGACACCAGCCCCAGGGCGTGCGCACCCAACCGCACCGCCAGAGCGGCCTCCTCGCGACTCGAAATGCAGCACACTTTCAAACGCGTCCGCACGTTGCTGACCCCGCTCAGGATTTGAACAGCGTTCCCAGCCACGCCGCGTCCGCTTCGCTCATCGGCGCATCGATGCCCGCCACCACGTTGCAGGCCGCCTGCCGCTGATTGCGGAAACCGGGAATGGTCGAACAGACATGCGCATGGCTCAGCACCCAGCGTGACGCGACCGACGAAAGGAACGCCACGTCCTCCGGAGTGCCGGCCGCCGCCTTGGACCCGAACCGCTCACGCACCTTGGCGATCTTGGCCCGCACGCCCGAAAGCGTCTGCGTTCCGAAATCCTTGCGGTTGTTGCGATAATCGCCTTCTTCGAACTTGGGCGGGTTCGCCGGGTCGAACTTGTCGAGCAGGATGCCCTGGTCCAGCGGCCCGAACGCGACAAACGAGCAGCCATGCTTTTCCATCAGGGCCTGGCAGCGGCTTCCTGCCCGGATGAAGTCGTCGTACCTCAGGTTCGCCTTGTTCTGCAGCACGTGGGGCTTCACCACCGGCACGGCACGCTCAAAGTCGTCGTCGCTGTACGCCGACTGGCCGATCGCCCTCACTTTGCCTTCCTTGACGAGCGCGTGCATCACCGCCGCGGCCTCGTGCAGGTAGTCGTGCTGCTGGCCGCCGTAGCCGGAACCGATGAACGTGCCGTGGTGGAAGTAGTAGATATCGATGTAATCCGTGCCCAGATTGCGCAGGCTCTGTTCGCACTGCCGACGGATGTGCAGGGGGTCGTACGCGTGGGGAGCCGTGCCCTTGGCGTGCCCCACCTTGGTCGCGATCACCTGCGTCTTGCGCGAAACGCCCAGCTTCGTAAGGCACGTCGCCAGCATCCGCTCCGCGCGGCCGTTGCCGTAGATGTCGGCGTTGTCCCAGTGGTTCACGCCCGCGTCAACGCCGGTCTTGATGCCGGCCAGCACGTCGTTCTCGTCCACATCCGCCCAGCCGATGGGCTGCCCGTTGCTCGTGGACCAGTTGGGCCCACCCATAGTCCAGCACCCAAACCCGATTTCCGAGACTTTGACGTCTGTTTTGCCGATGGGGCGGTATCGCATGCGGGAAGCGTAGAGCGGGCCGATGCGCCGTGAAGTTGGGCTCCCGAAGCACCAAGGTCGCCCCCGGACTTCGCGCGGACGCATCTGTCGACCTTCCCCCCGCGTATGGGCTATCCGCGGCCGGCCGCGACCGTTTCCGTGGGAGGTCCGTCATCACCCTTTCACCGCTCTCATTTGTCACTTTCTCAAGAGCGTCCGCAAGGGCGTTATCAGAACCGCCGATGTCCTGCCGATAGCACCAATACCATCCCTCTTCACCCGAGAGAGATCATTCATGAAAATACCGGCCACGCTCGCCGCCATTGCGTTCGCTTCCTTTTCCCAGGCGCAATCCCTGTCCACCCAGGTCATCGTTTCCGGGCTTGTGCGCCCGGTCTTTGTCACCTCGCCGGTGGGAGATTTCAACCGCCTGTTCGTGCTGGAGCAGCGGACCACGTCGAGTCCTGTGAACGCCGGCCAGATCCGGATCATCGACCTCAACACGAACGCGATCACCGGCGTCTACATGCCCGTCGCGGGCGTTCGGACCGCGCCCAACACCTATTCCGGCATCAGCACCGGCAATGAGCAGGGCGTCCTGGGCCTGGCCTTCCACCCCAACTTCATGCAGAACGGGTATTTCTACGTCTACTTCACGCGCAACGCTCAAACGGGCGTCAGCGCGGGCTCGTCCGTCGTCGCCCGATACCGCGCTACCGGGGGCAACCCCGCCTCGCTCACCGGAGATCAGGAATCGCAGGTCATTCTGCTGACCATTCCCCAGCCCGACGCGAACCACAACGGCGGTTGGATCGCCTTCGGCCCCGACGGCAATCTCTACATCGCCACCGGCGACGGCGGCAACGCCAACGACACCAACTCAACGGCGGCGCCGCTCTCGATCGATCCCCCGGGCCACACCCCCGGCACCGGCAACGCGCAAGACGTCACCAACAACCTCCTGGGCAAGATGCTCCGCATCGACGTCGACGGCCCGGACAATGTCCCCGGCAACGCCGACGATGCGGATCCGGCCAACGGCAAGCCCTACCGCATCCCCGCCGGCAACCCGTTCAACGGAACCAACGGCGACGCCGAGATCTGGGCCTATGGACTGCGCAACCCCTGGCGCGATTCCTTCGACCGAGACACCGGCGAGTTGTGGATCGCCGACGTCGGTCAGGGCATCCGAGAGGAAATCAACAAGACGGCCAACGGGCTCGCCGGTGTCAACTACGGCTGGCGTTGCATGGAAGGCACACGCTGCACGGGGCTCTCGGGCTGCACCTGCAACGCCGCGGGACTGACACTCCCCATCTACACCTACGACCACGACGGGGTCACCTGCTCCATCACCGGCGGGTACGTCTACCGCGGGTGCGCCATCCCATGGCTCCGCGGCACCTACTTCTTCGGCGACTACTGCTCCACCCAGACCTGGTCCTTCCGCCGCACCGGCGGCGCCAACACCGAGTTCACCGAGCGCACCACCCAGTTGGATCCCCCCGGCACCACCACCATGGGCAACATCATCTCGTTCGGCGAAGACGCCCTGGGTGAGATGTACATCATCGACCGCCAGGGATCCGCCGGGAAGATCCTCAGGATCGTGGAAAGCACGCCGTCCTTCACCGACTGCAACGCCAACGGCAAGTCGGACCCCTGCGACATCCGCCGCGGCACCAGCCTCGACAACAACAACAACGGCGTCCCCGATGAGTGCGACCCGATCTGCTTCGCCGATTTCAATCAGGACGGCGGCATCGACGGTTCCGACGTCGAAGCGTTCTACACCGCATGGAGCGCGGGCGACAACCGGGCCGACGTGAACGCCGACGGCGGCGTCGACGGCGCCGATGTCGAAACGTTTTTCTCCGCTTGGTCGGCCGGCCACTGCTGATTGATCGGGGATCGCTTACCAGAGATTCTCGCGGCCCACAATCCCGGGCCGCCCGGTCTCGCGCAGCCAGCTCGTGCCTTTGCCCCTGGGGCCGTGCCCGAGCGACAAATGCTCCAGGTAGCGTTGCAGCGAGTCGTCGGTGAACCCCATCAGGAACCCGCTGGTCGCCGTCGGGTTGAGTTCCAGGATGCTGTCGACGAGTTGTTGCCGCGTGAGCCGCGGCGGCGCTTCGCACAGCGCGTTCATGTCAAGAAGGGTCTGCTGCCCATCCATCACCGACCTCCGTGTCTGCCGGCCCTGCCGGTTGATCGTGCGCCGTCCGCGTCCATGCGAATCGGCGGTCCATTATTACCATCCCGGGCTGTCCGGGCGGCGAAGAATCCGGCGTGACCGAAACAAATGTCATCACCATCGGCGTCGCCGCGCAGTATGAATCGGCCGACGACGCCCCAACCGTGCACAGAATAATCTCGCCGTCCGGCGATGTCTTCGGCGCGGTTGCCGTGATCGAACCGGCGACCGCTACGGCCGCTCGCCTTGACGCCGTTGCCAAAGCCGCCGACAACTGCCGCCGCCTCATCCTCCGATTCGAGCCGAAAGACGACGCTCCCGCCTGGCTCCCCGAGCCCCGGCGCGCGTTCGAACAGTGCGCCCAGTGGGCCCAATTCGCCGCCGCCAGGCACACGCTGGAACCGGTCATCTGGCCTCTCGCCGGCGGAGCAGTCTCCGACGCCCCCTCCATCGCCACGTTCTTGCGCTCCCACCCCGCCTGGCGGTTCATCTTGGACCCCGCGGCTCTCCTCGTACCCGAGATGCTTCACCGAGCCCAGGAGCACCTGACCCGCCTCTACGAAGCCCTCGGCGGGCACGATCGTGTCGCCGCTGCGGTCATCGGCGCCCCTACAGAACTCCAGGGACGGGTCATCGCCGTCCACCCCGGCCAAGGCCTCCTCGCCGCCTTCGCCGAATCCCTCCGCACCCGATACATCGCCCCCGGGACGCCGCTGCTCGCCATCCAATGATCTCCCGCGGCACATCCAAGCCGCCTACAGAACACCCCGCCCCTCCCATGATCGACACGCACTGCCACCTCACCTTCCCCGACTTCGCCCCGGACCGCTATCCCGGCGGCGTCGCGGCGGTGCTTGAGAAAGCCAGGTCCCACGGCGTCACTGGTTGCATCACCATCTCGACCACCCCGCCCGACGCCGCCGAAGCTCTGGCCGTCGCCAACCGCCACGCCAACGTCTGGTGCAGCGCCGGAGTCCACCCCCTCTATGCAAGCGAAGGCCCATTCGATTGGGCACTTCTGGGCCGCGTCGCCGCCCACGAGAAGTGCGTCGCGTGGGGCGAGTTGGGGCTGGACAACCACTACACCGACCCGCCCAAACCGCTCCAGCACGAGGTTCTCGCCGAGCAACTCGCCTTCATTCAGGAACGCAGAAAGGCGGGAGTCGACAAGCCGATCGTGATCCACTGCCGCGAAGCCTTCGACGATCTGCTACCGATCCTCAAGCAAACTTCGCTGGAACCCGCCCGCTTCGTCTTCCACTGCTTCACCGGCACCGTGGCCGACATCCGCAAGGTGCTCGACTTCGGCGCTCACGTGTCCTTCACCGGCGTCGTCACGTACCGCAACGCCCGCGAGGTGGGTGAAGCAGCACGCCTCGTACCGCGCGACCGCATCATGGCCGAGACCGACGCACCCTTCCTCTCGCCCGATCCCCACCGCGGCACCCGCCCGTGTGAACCGTGGATGGCCCGCGTCACCGCCGAACGCCTCGCCGCGATCCGCAACGAACCCTGGGAAGCGTTTCACGCGCAGATCAACGCCAATACCCGGGCGTTCTTTGGCATACCGGTCCCAGACGAACCGTAATCGCAGACCGGATTCGCACACCCGAAACGTGGTGAACCGACACCGCCCGCGCGACCCATAACCAATGCCGTGCGAAGCCCAAGTTCCACCGGCGATGGCCAAGTGCAGACGCGGGCAACACACGCTCGCTTTCAACCGATAATCTACGCGAACGGCGGCGCAAACGAGCGGCGGACGCACCGGCCGATACGACCGCGCCGGAACACTTGCCGACCCGCCGCGTACCGTCCTTCGTCCAGAGTTGGTGTCTGTGTTCTCTAGAACTCAATCAACACTGAATCCCACGGCGCGAGGTGTCCGGCGCTGGTGATGCGTTCGCGAAGCCCGCTCAGGGCAGGAGAGTCTTCATGCGTCGAGTCGTTTCTCGAGTCCTTGCGGTGACCGCCCTGCTCGCCGGCGGCAGCGTCTTTGCGCAGAGCACCGACCAGCCCCCCAGCCCGGGCCGGATTGAGATCCCGGTGGACTTGGCGAACATCACGACCATGCGCGTCACCCGCGGCGGCCTCGTTCAGACTTCGCCATATTCACCCCGAGCATGCAGCCAGGTCGTCACTCACACCGACGCCAGTTTCTCCGGCGGCACCTTCAACGCGCAGGGCGGCATGGTGCAGGGCGAGGGATTCGCCGCCACTTATACCCTGACGGCCAGCGCGTTCCCGATCAAACTGGACCTCGCCGAGGTACTTTGGGCCACCGCGAACGCGACCGTCTCGACCACAACCTCGTGGACGGTGCAGGTCTGGTCGGGCACGCCCGCCACCGGCGCACTGGTCGCGTCTGAAACTTCGGACGATGTCGTCCTTCCCTACGTCCGCATGGGGCCCGGCACCAACGGCGTGAACCTGCAGTTCTCCATCGATGCGGGCGATCCCGACCAGATCATCATCAACGACGACGGCACCCACAAGTTCTCGGTGGGGTTCATCATCGCCCATCACAACGCCCAGCCTCCCGACGCCTGCACCACGGCGCCCCAATGCTGCAACGCGTTCTTGTGCACCGATACCTCCGGCCTCGCACAGCCCTCGGCCAACTGGCTTTATGCGATCAACTGTCCCCTCGGGTGCTCGGCCGGCTGGAAGCCGTTCAATCAAGTCCTCTCCCTCTGCCGCCCCACCGGTGACGTCATCATCCGCGCCACCTGGTCGAGCGTCACCTGCCAGCCCGGCGTCGGCGCCTGCTGCTACCCCGACGGCCACTGCGAGCCCGCCACCAACGAGGTCTGCGTCGGCGCGGGCGGCATCTGGCGCGGCGAGTTCACCGACTGCTCCACCGCCAACTGCCCGGCGCCTTCCGGCGCCTGCTGCTTCGCAAACGGCTTCTGCACCGTTCTCTCTCCCGCCACCTGCACCGGCGCGGGAGGCACCTACCTCGGCAACGGCGTTCAGTGCGTCGGCACCACCTGCCCCCTGGGCGCCTGCTGCCTCCCCAACGGTTCTTGCGCCTCGGGAATCACCGAAGCCGCCTGCACCCAACAGGGCGGACTGTTCGGCGGCGTGGGCTCCACCTGCGACACCGCCTGCCCGGTGCGTGCATGCTGCCTGCCCAACGGAAGCTGCGTCACGGCGACCCACGCCCAGTGCAACTCACTCGGCGGCACCTGGCAGGCCAACATCACCAGTTGCGCCAACGCGAACTGCCCCCAGCCCGACGGAGCGTGCTGCACCCCCGGCTTCTGCTTCGTGACCACCCAGGCGATCTGCGCCGGCATCCCGCAGTCAGGCTGGAAGGGCCCGTTCACCACTTGTGTCGACAACAACAACAACGGCACCGCCGACATCTGCGAGGGCGGCCGTTGCGTCGCCGACTACAACGAGGACGGCGGCATCGACGGCTCGGACGTTGAGGCGTTCTTCATCTCCTGGGCCGCGGGTCAATCGCTCGCCGACGTCAACGAAGACGGCGGTGTCGACGGCGGCGATGTCGAATACTTCTTCGTCCGTTGGGAAGCCGGTTCCTGCTGATCCCATCCGCACCGCTCTTCGGCAAATTGAACGCTCCACGCCCCGCTCTGGCGGGGCGCTTTTTTGCGCACGGCCCGCAACACCCCGACGTTCGACCGGCATCCAACCCGCATGGCCGCCGATCCCTTCTATGTCGGGTACTTCCCCAAGGCCCCCGGCCCGATCGCCGCGTTCACCCGGATCGCTGCCATCGCGCTGCTCACCGGCGGTCTTGCCGCGGCGGCCATCGGTTCGCTCGCGCAGCGATCGCCCGCACAGTCGGCATGGGAATCTGAGCCCGCGACGCTCGAAGGAACACTCCTCACTCGCCCCTACCCGGTGCTGCTCGTCGAGTCTCCGCAGGGGAAGCAAGCCGTCCTTCTCGTGAACCCCGGCAAATGTGCGGCCATGTCCGGCGGAGCCTACTGCGGCCCGCTCGACGATTCAGCGCCGCGCGATCTCGTAGAAGCAGCGAGAACATTGCACGGCGCCCGCGTGCGAGTCACCGGCACACGCCTGCTCCGATCCGACCTCATCGCCGTTGAACTCCAGGACGGCGCCGCCAGCATCGCTCGCACCAGTGACGGTTCCCCGATTCCCACCGAGCCCGGCCCCTCCGCCACTCTCCGCGGCACCATCGTCGACCCCAAGTGCTACGTGGGAGCGATGCGCCCCGGCGAGGGCAAGGTCCACCTGGCCTGCGCTTCTTTGTGCATCCGAGGCGGCATTCCCCCCGCCCTGGCATACACCGATCCCCAAGGCCGCGAATGCCTCGCCCTGCTCGCATCCCACGATGGCAGCCCCGCCAACGCTCATTTCGCGCCGCTGGCGGATCAGAAAGCTGCCCTCACCGGCCGAGAGTTGCACCTGGCCCGCGGCCTGAGCGTCCTGTTCGTGGACGGCGTCTGACAACCACTGCGACCCCGGCCACCCATATCCTCCGCCCCGATGCGCGTGTTCGCAATCGTCGTCGCTCTCTCGCTCGCCGCCTGTTCCACCCCGCGGCGGTCGACACCCGCCCCGACACTCCCATCCCCGGCCATCACCGCCACCACCGGCGCGTGGCTCGAGCAAGCGGACGGCTGGACGATCCTGCACGCGAAGGGCTCTCCCGACGACATCGGCTACTCCCACGGGTACCTGCTCGCCGAGCGCATCGACGACGCGATCCGCGCCGTCCAACTTGATCTCGAGCACGACGAGAGCTTCCGCGAGGATTGGGCGTTCCTCAAGGACGCCACGCAGCGCATCTGCTGGCCCAAAGTGCCCCCGGACCTGCGTGCCGAGATCGAAGCCATCGCCAGGGGTGTACAGGCCCGCGGCTACAGCTACGACTGGCGCGACATCCTCGCGCTCAACGCCCACATCGAAATGGCCTCGTACTGGCTGCCGATGCACCGTGAACGCACGACCGGCATCGCGCAGCCCAGCCGCGCGCCCGAAGCCTGCTCCGCCTTCGTCGCCACCGGCTCGGCCACCACGAACGGCCGCATCGTCATGGGCCAGAACTTCTGGTGGGGCTACCTCACCGGCACCCGCTTCAACATCATCATCGACATCACCCCCACTACCGGTCACCGCTTCGCCATGGACGCCATGCCCGGCTTCGTGCACAGCGGCACCGACTTCGCCATCAACGACGCGGGCCTGGCGGTCTGCGAGACCACGATCGGCGGCTTCAAGGGATTCGTCGAGTCCGGCATCCCTGAGTTCGTCCGCATGCGCCGTGCCACCCAGCACGCCTCCAGCATCGCCGAGTTCGCGGCGATCATGCGCGATGGCAACAACGGCGGCTACGCCAACGCCTGGCTCCTCGCCGATTCAAAGACCGGCGAAATCGGCAAGCTCGAACTGGGTCTCAAGGCTACGCCCCTTTCCACCACCACAGACGGCTTCTACTTCGGCGCCAACTTCCCCGAAGACCCAGCCATCTGCGAGTTCGACTGCGGCGGGTACCAGGGCGGCCATGAGCCGCGTCGCCTGCGATGGGCGGCCTTGCTTGAAGCAAACCGCGGCAAGATCGACGGTGACGCTGCGAAGCGATTCCTCGGCGACACGACCCACGCCAACGGAGTCGGCAACCGGGGCGAGGTCCTCTGCGGCCGCAGCGATCTGGATCCTTCCCGCGGCTTTTCTCCGGGCGGAGCGGTCTCGAACCGCGTGGTCACGGGCACCGATTTGGATCAATCTCGATTCTGGGCCAGGTGGGGATTCGCCGACGGTTCGGCGTTTGATGCGAACGAATACCTGACAGAACGCGGCCGCCAAGTCAGTTGGCAGTCAGGCATGCTACCCGATATAGGGCGTCACCGATGGATTCCCTTGGTATTGCCCAAATAAGAGTATTTCTGACAAAGGCCTGTTGCTCCTTCCGCATGATCATGCACGGCATCCCCGCCGATTCTGGAGCTTACGTATGAAGTCACTTCGCGAATCACTCCTCGGTCTCATCTCCCACGGTTCCATCGAGGCTCTCGAAACCCGGCGCGTGCTCGCGGCGGACCTTTCGGCCGAGATCATCTCGCCGGCAGCGGGCGCAACGCTTGGCGCCGGCACCGAGAACCGCGTGGTGATCGCGGTGACCAACTCCGGCACGACCGGGCTCACAAGCCGCGCCGGGCTCGCTCTGTACGCCTCGACCGACGGCACCTTTGATCCCGCGAGCGACACGCTGCTGGGCGCACGGACCATCTCGGCTCTCTCCGCCGGTGAGCGGGAGACCGAGGACATCGAGTTCGTCCTCCCCAGCAACCTCACGGCGGGCACCTACCAGTTGTTCGCCCGCGTCGACGGCGACAACCAGCACCAGGAAAGCGACGAGACCAACAACGTCTCCGCGGCGGTCTCCGTCACGCTCGGCGGCTCGGGCGGCGGGTCCGGCGGCACCGACGATCACGGCGGAGGCGGCTCCGGTGGCAGCGATGACAACGGTGGCGGCTCGGGCGGCAGTGACGACAACGGCGGTGGCTCCGGCGGTAGCGATGACAACGGCGGCGGCTCCGGCGGTGGTTCCGGCGGCAGCGACGACAACGGCGGCGGTTCCGGCGGCGGCAGCGGCTCGGGCTCGGACCTCACCGTCACCATGAACACGCCCTCCGCACTGTTCGTTCCAAACTCCGAACAGCACGTTCTGGTCAACATGACCAACACGGGCAGCGCCCGTCTCCGCGGCGTCGGCGTCGCGGTGTACGTCATGACCGGCGATGTCGCCGACCCCACGGTCGACACCTTGCTCGGCCGTCGCAACTTCTCCTCGCTCAGCGCGGGCGAGACCGAAACGGAAGACGTCGAGTTCCGCGTGCCCGGCACCGTGACAGCGGGCACGCGCCGCATCTACGCCGTCGCCGACCCCGGCAATCTCGTCGCTGAGTCCAACGAAACCAACAACATCTCCGCACCCGTCAACGCATCGTTCGACGTGGCCGCCGTGGACCTTTCCGGCAGCATCCGTTCGTCGAAGATCTCCTCGAATATCGTCGCCGGCACGGCGACCAAGTCCACCCTCGGCTACTCCATCCACAACGCCGGCAACCAGCAGTTCGAGTCCAGAAGTTCCGCGCACGTGCGTGCGTACCTCCGCCCCGTCGGCGTGGATGACAGCTCCCAGGACATCCCCGTCAGCGATCTCAAGCGGGAGAACCTCTCCAGCCTCACGCCGGGCAAATCCCGTTCGCGTGAACTCAAGATCTCGATCCCCGCGGGAGTCAACCCCGGCGAGTACACCTTGGTCCTCTCCTTCGATGACAGCGACTCCCTGCACGAGAGCGACGAGCACAACAACGACGTGCACCTGGAAGACACCATCCGGATCGCTCCCCCCACCGTCGACCTCTCGGCCTCCCGGGCCTCGATGACCGGTTCGCTGACCTCCGGCCGCGGCGCCCGCGCCGAGGCGTTCGTCACCAACACCGGCAATGTGAAGGCCAAGGGCCAGGCCACCGTCACCTTCGTGCTCCGCACCGAGCAAGGTCAGGACACCGTGATCGGAACCGTCACCAAGAAGATCGAGATCAAGTCCGGAAAGATCTCGTCGCTCGGCAAGGTCACCCTGCGGCTCCCCGCCGGTCTGGCCGCGGGCAACTACACGCTGGTGGCGATCGTGACCCCGGCCTCCAGCCTCAACGACGCGACGCCCGACAACAACTCCGTCATAGTCGGCCCCGTGCAGATCGGTTGATCGTCTCTCGCGTCGGTCAGGCGTTCTTGCGGGCGGTGAACCACCGCCACAGGTCGAACATCGGCCACCCCGCCGCGAGCACACCCAGGAACACACATGTCTGTATCCAGGGCGGCACCTGTCCGGGTGCCGCCTTGGCGTTGAATGAGTCCACGATCTGTAGCACCGTCATCCCCGCGGCGCTCGCGATGAACAGCAGCGGCACCACCGGGTAACCCCAGCACCGGTACGACCGGGGCGTGTCCGGGGCGGTCCGACGCAGCCGCATCATCGCCACCCCGCCCAGCCCGTAGAAGATCCACATCGTGAAGACGAACCCGCCCGCGAGGTTGTCAAACTGCTTGAAGAAGACCGCGCACAGGCACGACATCAGCAACTGCACCCACAGCGACACGCCGGGAGTCTCGTACCTGGGCGACACCCTGCCCAGGAACCTGAACAACAGCCCGTCCTGCGCCTGGGCGAACGTCACCCGCGCCCCGGTCAGGATCGACGCGTGCGTCGCCCCCAGCGTCGACAGCAGAACGAACGCCGTCACCACCGCTCCACCGCGCGGCCCCACCACCAGCGTCATCACGTCGCTCGCCACCGCCTTGGATTCCCTCATCCCCGAGATCGGCAGCACATACGCGTACGCCAGGTTCACAAGCACGTAGATCCCCACCAGCCCCAGCGTGCCCAACAGATAGATCCGCGGCAGGTTCTTCTGCGGATTCCTCACTTCCCCCGCGATCGACCCGATGTCCGACCACCCGTCGTACGTCCACAGCACCGCCGACAGCACCGGCGCCAGCGATGCCACCCCGAACACGCTCGCCGCCCCGATCGTCGGCGGAGCGGAGGGCTTGAGCGTGAACGCCAGCACCACGATCGCCAGCAGGCACCCGATCTTGATGATCGTCAGGAAGAGATTCACATAACTGCCCAGCCTCATGCCCAGGTAGTTGATCCACGTGAGCACCGTGAGCGTCAGGCACACCACCAGCGTGTGATACCACGTTTCGCCCAGCACGGTCCCCAGCGTCCCCGCCAGCGGCACGTGCCCGTTCATCCACGCGACATACCCGTCCCCGGCCAGCGCCTTGATGTACTCCGCGAACACGATGCAGATCCCCGCCGCCGCGAGCGGCTTGGTGATCAGCATGTAAGTCCACCCGAAGATGAACGACACCCGCGGCCCCAGGCCCTGGTACAGGAAGTTGTACAGCCCGCCCGACCGCGGGTGCATCGCCGCCAGTTCCGCGTACGTCAGCGCGCCGAACAGCGAGAGCAATCCCCCCACCACCCACGCCGCGATCATCTGCCAGGAGGTGTCCACGTGCCGCGCAATGTCCGCGGGAGTCCGGTAGATGCCGCTGCCGATGGTGACGCCGATCATCACGCCCGCCGCTGGCAAAAAGCCGATCGTGCGGGGCAGGTCTCGCGGAACACGCTGTGAGTCGGCAGACATCAGGGGCGACTGTACCGCGCCAACCCCGCGAACACCGGCGTCACGCCGCTGCCCGCGAGCGTCCCGTGGTGACTCACGCACGCCCGTTCAAGTCCGCAGCAGCAATCGCTCAACATGCGCGATCGCCTCCGCCGCGCCATCCTCTTTCGAGATCAACGCTCCCAGCGAAGCCGCCCGATCAACCGTCTCGCGGCGTTCCAGCACACGCGCCAGCGCCGCCGCGAGCGAACGTCCCGTCACCCTGGGCCTCGCCACCGTTTCCGACACGCCCAGCCGCTTCACCCGCGCCGCGTTATCGAACTGGTCGTGGGCGTGCGGAATGACCACGGTCGGCCTTCCGGCCCGCAGCGCCTGCCCCGTGCTGCCGATCCCTCCGTGATGCACGTTCGCCGCGCACCTGGGCATCACCCACGAGAACGGCGCGTACTCGAACGCCTCCACCCCGGGCGGCATCTTCGCCGGCCCGCTCCGCCCCGGCCCCACCAGCAGCACCCCGCGCCTGCCCAACAGCCGGCACGCCTCCGCCGCGTGCTCGTAGAAATCACCCGCCACGTGCACCGCCGCGGTGCCCAGGCAGAAGAGAACCGGCGGCTCACCGGAATCAATGAACTCCCTGAGTCTCTGCACGCCCCCCTCAACCTCCCCGTGCCGATCGTGCCACGCGTACCCGCAGATGTGCCCGCCGGGCGGATCATTGCTCGTCGGCCCGCGCAGGTGCGGCGACCAAAGGCCCAGATTCACCTTCCCGCCCCGCATCCCGCCGAACATCACGCTCCTGGTTTTGGGCAATCCTAACTCGCGACGCACAGCGTTAAACCGCCGATCCATCGACCAATCCATCAACGGAACCATCCCGAACATCAGCGACGTCAGCCACCCGGGCGGATGGAGCGGCATCCATGACATCGGGCTGAGCACGTCCGTCCGCGACATCCAGTTGAGCGGCGCCAGCACAGTGTTCGCCGCGGGGATGTCGAGCTGTTCGCACGCCCACGCGGCACCGAAGCAGATGAAATGATGAACCACCGCATGGGGCTCAAACGTGCCCGCCAGTTCCCGCACACGGTGATACGCCGTCGCGGCCATGGGCAGCAGCAGCGCCTCGAGCAGCACCTTGGTGCTGCGCCGGGGGTGCATGATGTCCGGCAGCTCGCGGTCCAGCGTGCGCAGGTCGATGAACTCACCCAGAGGCTCAAAGCCAACGCCCGCTTCCTCGATCTGTGCGCGAAAGTACGGGTTCGCGGCCACGCGCACCTCATGACCACGCGCCGTCGCGGCGATGGCCAGCGATATGAACGGATTGATGTCTCCGTGGCTGCCCGCGGTGACAAACAACAGTCGCTTGGGGGCCGCCGGGTTCATACACACGTTCATGCGAGAAACGCGGCGTCAAGGGACATGCGTGGTCGCCGCGAGGTCATCGGCTCGCACCGACCGCTCCTCGCTCCACCTCGGTTATGGTCTTCGCCGGGCCTTGGACTTCTTGGCGGCCTTGGGCTTGCCGCCCGCCTTGGGTTTGCCGGCGCTTCTCAGGGCCTTCCCGGCCTTGAACTTGGGCACCGACTTGCCCCTGATCACCGCCGCGGCCCGCAAACCCCGGGTCCCGCCCCCGAGAGCCGCGCCGAGCCCCGTCGCGTCCAGCACATTCTGCGCCACGCTGATGATGCCGTTGACCTTTTTGACCCAGTCGTTCGCGTTCGCCCCTCCCGCGGCGGTCTGCGTAACGCTCTGCAACCGGGCGATCAACAGCCTGAGATTGTCCGTGCGGTTGCGGATGTCCGCGAACGCCGCGTCGGCCATGCGATCATTCAACGCGTCGATCTCCCGGCGCAGCGCGTTGATGCGGCCGATATCGTCCTCCTCGTTCGCCATCTCTCGCTGGAGGACGCCCAGGGCTTCAAGAAAGAAATCCGCCGAACTGCTGTTGGTGGTAACGGCCATTTATCGTGACTCCTCGAACGCCAGCCTGGCTTTCTTGTACGCGCGGGACGCCGACACCAGCGACTCCGCGAGGTACTGTGTATCGATCTGGGGATTCCGCACCGCGTTGCCGAGCACTTTGAACGCCTTGTTCACCGCGTCCGTCTGCTGCTCGTACGCCTTCACCATGTCGTCCAGTTGCACGAACGTGAACTGCAACTCCTCCAGGTGCGTCGCCAACCTCGTGATCTCCTGCACCTGCGTGACCGCCATCGCGACTTCCACGCTCTCCTTGTCGAACGCCGCCGCGTCGCCCGCCGGGGCGTGGCTGATCGGCTTGAGTGTCGCCGAGGGGTCCGGCGCGCCCGACGCGAACGGGTCCACCGCGACCCGCGCCCGCTGCACGTTGATCTGCGCGAACAGATCGTCGATCGTGGGGTTGGACGCTACCCGGTTCAGCGACTGCCTCGCGACAATGCACGCGATCTTGAACTGCGCGAACGAGTCGTTGTAATCCTTGTTGAGCAGCGCCTTGTGCGCCAGAACCAGGCTGTGCGCGTCCTGGTTCAGAATCCCGAAGATCCCCGGCAGCAAAGGCTCGCCGCTGATCACCGCGTCCTTGAACCTCTTCGCCCGGATCGCGTCCTCGACCGCCGTGACCGCGAAGCTCAGCGCGTCGATCGCTCCGCCCGCGGGCCCGGCGAACTTCGCGATCGCGGGGACCAGCTTCGCCGCGGCGTCCTTGAACGTCGTGAGGCTGGCGCTCAGTTCCGCCGGGTCGCCCCGCGTCGTCAGAGCCACCAGCGCCCGGTTGTACGCCGCCACGGCGTCCAAAGCGTCCATCCGGGCGTCCAGCGCTTCCTGATTCGCCCGCAGGTCCGCCACCCGCTGCGCCACCGACTTGCCCGTGCCCGGCAAGCGCGACACCGTGTCGGCGTCGTTCTTGCCGCGCAGGATCATTTCCTCCGTCGAGGCACGCACCTGTTCAAACGCCATCGTGTACGCGTTCAGTTCCGCCTTCGGCGGCGCGCACGCCACCAGCACGGAACTGATCGTCGCGATCACAACTCCCAACAAAACGCCCTTGAGGCTCGGAACAGATCCAACCCTGCGTGCGGCGATGACATTCATGGGGACTCTCCTGTGGCCGATAATAGCCACACACGGAGCCCCGGTGAGTACTCGGGAGAACACCAGGCCCGTGGCGTCAAGCACGTCGAGATTGGCGTCGCGATGGGCCGCATGCCCCATCAGCCGTTCACGCGCAGCCCCCGGCTTCCCACGCCACGAAGAAAACAGCCACATCACCGCCATCGACGCCGCCATCCTGATTCACGTCGGCATCTGTTCCACCGGCCTCCCACGCCGCGAAGAACGCCTCGACATCGCCCCCATCCACTCCGCCGTCCTCATTGAAGTCCGCCGGACACGGCGGGCATGCGACCTCCACCGCCACGGCCGCCGAGACGCCCTCCGTTCCGTTCTGCAGTTCGTACGCCTTCGCCGCCAGCGCGTGAACGCCAGGCGCATCGCACGGCGACCACGCAAATGTGTACGGCGCGATGAAGTCGCTCGCCGCGTACCGACCATCCACATATAAGTCGACCCGCCCAAGGGCCCCATCCACCTCGGCCGATGCGCGCACCGTCACCGGCCCCGCAACGACCTCGCCCGCACCCGGCGAAGTGATTCTCACCGTCGGTTGCCCGATCGTGAGATACAGATTCCCGTTCCAGTTCTTGAACTGATCAACATCCAGCAGGTACCGCCACCAGTTGCCGAGAAAGTAGTCCGGCGCACGCCCGGACACGTGCGGCATGTGCGAGTACCACCAGTTGAGGTACTCCCGCTGCGAATCCGCGCTGAGCGGCGACCACTCCCGGAAGTTGAACACCCTCGTGTTCTCGTTGAGATTGGGGTAAGTGAGCCACGCATCCGCGTTGCTGCTCACGAGCCGCTCGTTGGCGTAGTCGTAATCGGATTCGCCGTTGACGGGGAAGTGCACGTTCCCGACGCCGCCCAATCCGGGCGCATCCCTGTCAAGCAGAGCAAAGCGGCTCCAGGTATTGCCGCGGTTGGGCTCCCACGATCCGTATGAATGCACCATGGTGCCCTCGGCCCGATGACCGAACGAATGGATCGCCTCACCGACGCCTCGCTCAAAGTTCCATCCCATGATCACGAACGCCTTCTCTCGCCCCGCCTCCGGGTACGTCGGCCCGTTGATCCAGTACGCACCCCGGCCGGCCATGCACGATTCCCACATGCCCCCGATCGGCGGCGCGTACAGCCATAACTCATCGATCTCGCCCGCGTCCACCCGATCCCCGATGCCCCGCTCGTTGCAGAACCGGACGTAGTCAAACGTGCTGTTGTGGAAGATCCGGTTGTCCCAGTCCGACGCGAACGTTTCGTCGTTGTGCTGAAAGCCATCCTGAAAGATCGGGTACTCGTCGGCCAACACCGTCTCCACGATGTCAAACACCGCCCGCCCGTGGCTGGACGTCAGAAAATCCTGCCGCACCTGATCGGTCAGCGCGACCGGGTCCTGCCACCCGTACACCTCGTGCATCCGCAACCCGCCGAAGTTCTCCATGATCGGATCGAACACGTACAGAAGCACTTTGGAATGGATCACATCCGGGTCCACGCCGGCCGGCGGTGGCGGCCCCGCAGGCGGCAGCCCGTTGGGGTCCAGGTTCATGAACCGCACGCCATCGAACCAGATCCTGAAGCCGTAGTCCCACGTGTCATGGTGAATCTCGATCTGACGCACGCTCGCGAGGCTGGGTGTGCCCGTGGTCGTTCGCGTCCATCCACCGCCGCCCGCCAGGGGCGCCTTGAACAGGCGCCACGCGAAGTTCGGAGTGATCTGCGAGTCCGGCGTGAGCCGGATGGTGCCCGTTGCGGTGCGGATCACCACGATCGGCTGATTATCCTGCCACCCAATAGGCGTGGAGTTCTCGGGGTACTCCCAGAACAC
>JBGAMO010000270.1:0-3007 GCA_044222845.1 Phycisphaerales bacterium | reverse complement strand
CGAGCGTGAGGACGAAGCGCAGGCCCAAGGGGAGTGGATCGACGCGGGGCTGGAGGCGGCGCAGGACATCGACGTTGGGCAACCGATTGTCGCCAGTGTCGCCCTCTCCGAGGGTGTATTGAACGATGCCGCGTTTGAAACGGGCGGATTCCTCGACACCATCGTGGATCAGGTGTCATCCCGTGTAGGTGTAGTTGGAGCATACATCGTGGTCGCCCAACTCCAATCGCACCACCCACTTCGGCCACCCGAGGCTGTCTCGCGTGCGTACGCACACTTGACACGGGCGTTCGTGGCATGTGGGCACGAATTTGTGTTTGTGAACTTCGCCGACGCCTTCGGTGTCGCGTGCGTCGGATTAGGAGCAACGGGATTTGCGACCGGCCCGAGTCAAAGCCTGCGCCGACTCACACTCGCCGCATTCCAAGACGAAGGGGGCGGCATGGCACTTCCCCATCTCTACTCGCACCCTGTCATCGGCGAGTTCTTGCCCGAGCGCGATTTATCCGTCCTCGCAGAAAACGATCTTCTGGCGCACGTGAAAGATCAGACCGTTCACAGCGGCGACCTGTTCAGCGCCCTTGAGCGCACTGGTTCGGCGGCGAACGTGAGAGCCTGGCTCGAAAGCAAGAACAACGTGGCTGCGGCGACGAAGCACTTCATTGCTCGCATGATTGCAGAGGGAAAACACTACTCACGTCGAACTCCAGACCAACGTGCGGCCCGGGCCGAAAGGTGGCTGACTGAGGCGGTCGAAAAACAGTCCGCACTCACTGACGGACTAGAGGGGGAGGACATTGATCCCCTCTTCGCTCCTGCCTCGACTTGGCTGGAGCAGTACCGTCAGGATGCCTAGGCCCACCCCCGGCTGGGATCGAGCAAAAAACTGGCAATGGAAGACCGAAGACCGCCACCGTGCCGTTTCCAAGCCACAAAAATGACCACAAGAAGGCCGCTTCTGTCGCGGTGGACCGAACTCGAATCCGCGACGGCCGCAGTCAATCCCCCGGTCACCACACCTTCCCCCTCACCGCCTCGACCACCGCCACGGGAGCGATGCGGCCCGCCTCGATCCGGTAAACTCGCTGCCCATGAACCCGTTCCTCTTCGGCCTGGTTCTCGTGCGTGCGATCGGCCTCTACCTTGTCGCTACCGCCGTGGTTTCGCTCGCGGTGGAGACATTCAAGGTCGTACAAGCCGCCCCGGCACCGCCGGAAATGACGGGCACCTACGTGCGTGCGTACCTCTACTGGCTCCTGTACGGCGGGGTGGGTGCCGTCTTTGTCCTGCGCGGAACTCGTTTCGCGCGGCTCATCGCGCGGGGCACGTACCCCGAGGGGCACTGCCAGCGGTGCGGGTACGACCTTTCCGCTGCCAAGCTCACTCAATGCCCTGAGTGCGGTAGCCCTGAATCGGGCGATGCCAAGGGCGGCGCCTGACTCGTAGCGGCCGGGGTCATTACCACACCTTCCCCCTCACCGTTTCCACCACTGCTGGTCAGGACCTGCGCCGGCGCACCCCCCCGCCGAGGAGGCCGCCAGTGAATATCACGGTGCACATGCCGGGCGACGGCACGAACGCCATCCCACGCATGTCCAGCGACGATCCCCACTTGGGACCGATCTGCGTGTACGCGCCCGTCAGCGTGTCGATTCGGTAGAGCGCGTCGCCGCCACCGTACATCTGACCGTCAAATCCGATGGCGAGCGTCTGGATGTTCGGGGTGCCATCATTCGCCAATCCATTGACATCGGTCACCTGCGCGGTAGTCGTGTTGACCCGCACCAACCCGCCGGTCACGGTCCAGCCGTAAAGCACGCCGTCGGCGCCGAACTCCAAGCCCTGAAGCCCGACGTGCGTATCACCGATCAGCCGGCGGTTCGAACTGTTGCCGTTCGGCTGGCTCAGGTCCCAAACATACAGTTTGCTGAACGGAGTGTTGTTGTTCGACGCCAAGTAGATGTTCGTGTTCGAGCCGGTTTCAAACGCCAGGCTGCGAAAATCGCCGGACTGACCGTTGTAGATGGATTGGGTTACCGCTCCCGTCTGTGGGTCCATCCACCAGAGTCGTATCGAGAGGGACAGGGCGACCATCACCTGACCCGCCGCGTTCTTGGCCATGCCGTTGATCAGATCAGTTGTACCTGTTGATCCCGTTTGGGTCACCATGCCCGTGTCGGGGTCGATCCGAGCATACTTTCCGCCCGCCCCCGCCGCGATGATGTCACCGCGCGCGGAAACCGCCGCGCCCAGCGCGCCAACCAGCACAATCACGATGCGCATGCATGTCTCTCCAGCAAGTCCTATGGAGCAGAGAGTACCGTGTGCCGCTCGCCGACACAATGATCGACCAGCGAAATGGGTATACCCCTCGTGCCTCACCAGCTACGCGATCGGACGGCCTCGACAACCGCCACCGGGTTCAGATGGTTCAGGTATGTGATCGTGGTGAGCAGCGAGCGGTGGCCTAACTGCCGCGAGATGATTGCCACGTCCACGCCTTCGGCGCGAAGCTGTGAGGCAAACGTGTGCCGCAGGCCGTGCGCGTGCACACGCTTGGCGATCCCGGCGCGGTCGCCCAGGCGGCGCAGCAGCCGCCGGACGTAGCCGGTGCAGACCGGGCCGCCCGAGGCGGTGCACAGGAGCGGCGACGCTTGGCCCACGCTCGCCCGGGTTCGCTCCTCGAGCCAGCGGGCGACCACGGCGCAGGCGCCGGCGTCCAGGCCCACCGTGCGCGAGCGGTCGCCCTTGCCGTGGAGGACCCGGAGCGTGCCGGTAGTCAGGTCCACGTCTTTGGGGCACAGGGCCAGGGCCTCGCTGACCCGCAGCCCGGCCCGGTACATGAGGGCGATCAGGGCGCGGTTCCGCAGCCCGACCGGGTGGTACGCCCCGCAGGCGTCCAGGAGCGCCCGAACCTCCTGGTCGGTCAGCACCTCGGGCGGGAACCGGCGGCGGGGCTTGGGGCGGCGTGCCCGGCGCGGCGTGGCGGTAGGAACATCTCGGCTTG
>JBGAMO010000088.1:0-19894 GCA_044222845.1 Phycisphaerales bacterium | reverse complement strand
CAGAAGGCGGTCATGGAGTACCTGCTGATCAACCACCCGCTGGATTGTCCGGTGTGCGATCAGTCCGGCGAGTGTTTTCTGCAGGACTATTCGTTCCAGTACGGGCGCGGCGTCTCCCGCTTCGAGGAGACCAAGGTCAAGAACCCGAAGAAGGACGTGGGCCCCCACGTTCTGCTCTACTCTGATCGGTGCATCATGTGCACGCGCTGCGTCCGCTTCACGCGTGAGATCAGCGGCACCTCGGAACTCATGGTGCAGGGCCGCGGCAACAAGGAAGAGATCGACGTCTTCCCCGGTGTGCCGCTGGCCAATGAACTTTCCGCCAACGTGATCGATCTGTGCCCCGTGGGCGCTCTGCTGGACAAGGACTTCCTGTTCTCGCAGCGCGTGTGGTTCCTCAAGGAAACGCCCGCGATTGATCCCCTGACCGCCAGCGGCGACAACATCTATATCCACCACAACGAAGGGCGCGTGTACCGGATCAAGCCGCGCGACAACCCGGCGATCAACAAGTTCTGGATCACGGACGAAGTTCGGTACGGGTGCAAGTTCGTACACTCCGACAATCGCCTGCGCTCTCCGCTCCGCAAGCAGCACGGCGCCACCGTTGAGTGCGACTACACCAAGGCCTATGACGACCTGATCAAGGGCGTGAAAACCGCTCTCACGGCGGGCAAGCATGTGGCCATCATGGTGAGCCCGTTCCTCACCTGCGAGGAAGCCTTCGTACTGGGCAATCTGGCCAAGCGGCTGGACACCAACGCGGTCTTCGGCGTGGGCCCGGTGCCGATTGTCGGCCAGGACAAGATCTTCCCCATCGGCGCCAAAGAGACCGACAAGAACGCGTTCAAGATGTACGCGGAGAAGGCCCCCAACGCACGTGGCGTCCGCCGCGTGCTCGCGGCGATCGCGGGCGAGGGCAATGTCCTCAACTACGACCAGTTCCTCAAGCGCCTGGGCCTTGGCTCGGGCGCCAGCGACGTGGGCGCGGTGATCGTTACCGGCAACTCCCCCACCGGCGCCCTGGGCGGCGACCTGGTGACGGCGGTCTCCGGCAAGTTTGTTGCCGTGATCGACACACTGCAGGGCCCGCTGACCGATCGCGCCGAGGTTGTCCTTCCGGGAGCGACGTTCGCGGAGAAGTCCGGCACGTACGAGAACGCTCGGGGCGTGCTGCAGGCCTTTGAGCAGGCCATTCCGGTCATGGAGATGGCCAAGAGCGAGGGCCAGATCGCCCTGGATCTGTTGGCGGTTCTCGCGGGCAAAGCCGCTCCGATCGATAAGGAAATCCCGGTGGTCATCGAGACCACGCGGGGCCAGGTCGCGGCGGGCGCTCAGATCGCCGTTCCGTACGCCGAGGAGTTCACGGCCGAGGGCGTCCGCACGCAGATGGCCGCGGTGCCCGCTCTTGCTGTGTTCGCCACAGGCGTCTGCCTGCCCCCCGCCACAGCGATGGTCGAGGCGGACATGCAGGTTGTGGAGCTCTGATCCAACGTTCGCCATTTGCGGCGGACGACCGCCACCGGTTCACGGCCATCGCGCACCTGCTTGCTCGATGGCGTTACTGTGAGTACGGCCGATAGGACATGGCCTTCCCCCAAACCGGCAGCGGTGACTCCTTGGAAGCAAGATGTTGAACCCGGTGTGGAGGGCTGCTACCCTAAGGCCCCGTCGGAAACGACGTTGAATGGCCGGGTAGGTAGCTCAATTGGTAGAGCACCGCATTGAAAATGCGGGGGTTGCCGGTTCAAGTCCGGCTCTGCCCATTCTAGAAACTGAACGAAGAACGCGAGGAGAGCGGTGACGGCCCGATGGGCCGGGCCGCTCTTGTTCGTTTTGGATTGCCGTGAAACGCGTCGATCGCCGCCCTCCAGCATCACCTCCGCCCGACAAGGGCAGTAACGCCTCCGTCTGCGGACGACCGTTCAAGCGTCGTGCGCATCAGGCCGATGGTGAACGCACGAGGGTTATCACTATGTTCAACCGAATGACCAAAATCACGTCCCCCAACGGCGAGCAGCGATGGATCAACCTCGACCGCGTCACTCGCGTTTCGCTCGCTACTGACGAGTCCGGCGATCCGGTGTTGGTTTTCTGCTTTGATCAGAACGACCAGATCCGGATTCACGGTTCGGATCCTGAGAACCGCGCTCTTATTCACCGCATCGCTTCGTCGCTCAATTCCGCGGCTGAAGCCCCGAACGGCAGACTCGCTGCTTGACCTCACCTGACACTTTGGGAGCGCTGCCAATCCGCGTCAGTCCGGAGCATGGAGTTCGCTGGGAGGTGACTGAGGGAATCCGGTCGGAAGTTCGCCCAGATACCGACCGACCCGCCGTTCCCCCGCGACGTACCGCTCGGTGTGGCAGGATGAGCAGCTGGCGAGCATCGCCTGGTCGCCCCCTCGGTGGCATTCGAGGCAATCGAAGTACTCATGGTCGCCGCGGAGCGCGACACCGGTGCGGGCGTGATCGAACTCATTGTCTCCCCAGCGCTGGGCGTGGCACTGTTTGCACGAGCCGGAGGTGGGCCGCCGCGGCATCTCGCCGGCCACGTGGCAGGCGTTGCACGCGAGGGCGGCGTGGCCGGCCCTGAGCCACCAACGTGTGCGGACGCTGTGATCGAACGCCGGGCGTTCCTGGCGATCGTGGCAGGTCACGCAACGGGATTGCGTGTGGCATTTGAAGCAACTCTCTTCGCGGTTGACGACCGGGCGCTCGATCTTTGAGCCGTGGCACTGGCTGCACGAAGAGCCGCCATGGCAATCGACGCACTGGAGTCCGAACTTCTCGGCGTGGTCGGCGTGGTGGAAGGTCACCACCGGGACCGGCGCGTGGCCTGTCTGGTAGGTGTACACGGCCTGCGCGAACGACCGCGGCGGGTTCACAGCGTGGGGCGCCTTCGTGCCGACCGCCGAGCCACGCACCATCGCGGACGATGTGTGGCAGTAGCCGCAGGCGTTTTCGTGCGACCAATCCTTGTGGCAACTGAGGCATTGGCGGTGGTACGCACCGCGCAGGCCCGGCTTCTCGTCCGTCACGACGGTGCTCATCGGTTCGTGGCAGGAACGGCAAGGACGGATCACGGGCTCGGACGTCTGCTGGGAGCCCGCCTGAAGCTCGTGGTGGCAGTTCTTGCATTCACCCTGGATAGTCGACATCTGCGTGTGCAGGCGGTGATCGAAGCGGACCGCCCCGTAGCACCCGACGACCTGGTCAAGGATCACGACATCGGGGCCGAGGATCTTGCCGGCCTGGGGCGTGGGAGTCGGGGGCGATGCGGCAAGCCCGCTGAACGAGCAGGCGGCCAGGGCCAGTGTTGTGAGCAGGGCGTTCACGTGTAGCTCCAGGTCTGTGTGGTCGCGGTCGCGGCCACGGAGGGCCCGCACCAATCGACGTGCGCTGTCGGAGGCATCGAGGCCGCGGGAGTCTGGATGGCGACCGCACCTTCGGAGGGAACGGAAGCGTGGTGCGGGGTGTGGGAAGGCTCGAGTTGCTCGATCACGGGTAAGTTGATGGCGACGGCGCGGTAGATGAGCACTGTCATCGCGACGGCGCCGATCGTGACGGCGACTTCGCTCAGGCTGGGCGAATACACAGCCGACCGATCGAGCGGCGAGTACGCGAAGAGAAAGACGTTGAGCCGGTTCAGCACCACGCCCGCGATGACGCAGGCCGAGCCGAGGAAGAGCCAGGCGATTCGCGAGCGGAGCGAGCGGGAGGCGAAGATGATGAACGGGAAGACGACGCCGATGAGAACTTCCGACAGGAGCAGACGCGAGTAGGGACCGCGGTCGAGCAGGTGCGGGAGTTGGCCGCGGACCGCCAGGTCTGTGACCTTGGCGGCAAAGTACACGCCCAGCGTGAAGGGGATGAAGCGTGCGAGCCTGCTAAGCAGATCGCTCTCTCCGCGGAGCCCGAACGACCGGTGGGCGATGATCGACTCGAAGATCACCATGGGGTAACCGACCGCGAAGGCCGAGAGCAGGAAGAGGCCGGGCAGCGCGGGGGTGTGCCAGAACGCGTTGAGTTTGCCTTCGGTGATCACCATCAGGGTCCCAAGCGAAGATTGGTGCATGCACGAGAGCATGATCCCCAGGATGATGAAGATCGTCATGAAGCGGCCGAGCGTCGCCTCGGCGAATCGCAGGGCCCGATCGATGTGCCGGTTGAGCACGCGGGCGCGGCCGGGCAGGTTGACGCGTCCCACGAACCGCTCGCACACGGCGGGCAGGAACTCGATGTACAGGACGGAGAGGTAGCACATCACGCAGATGGCGACCTCGAACAGCACCGAGTTGGGCTGCCACATGGTCGGGAGCATCACGTGCCACATCGCCCAGAAGCGGCCCAGGTCGGTCATCACGCCCAGGGCGACGAAGGTGTAGCCGAGCATGGCGGTGAGCAGCGCGGGCCGGACCAGCGGGTGGTACTGCTCGCGGTGCAGGATGTGCGCCAGGAACGCGGTGGTGAATCCGCCCGCGGCGAGGGCCACACCGGTGGCGACATCGATGCCGATCCAGATGCCCCAGGGGTAGGCGTTGCTGAGGTTGGTCGCGGCTCCGAGGCCGAAGAGCATGCGGTAGATCCAGGCGGCGGCGCCGATCGCGGCGAAGGCCGCGACGACCCAGACGCCGGGGGTGAAGTAACGGGGGCGCGACTCGGCGCGGGAGACCGGGGTGTCGCGGAAGAAGGTGATGGGAATCGCGGCGCTCACGAGTGGCTTCCTTTGCGGGTGAACCAGTTCAGTGTCGCCAGCAGGGTGGCGACTCCGATGGGAGCAGCGAACCACTTGAAGATGGTGTGCTGGATGTGTTCCGAACGTTCCGCGGGGCTGTGGGACGAGAGGGCCGGGAGCCCGACCTCCGCCAGTTCCTCGAAGGGACGCGGCGACAGGTAGAGCCACGAGGTGCCCCCGCCCTCGGTTTCGCCGTACACGTGATCAACGTACTCGCCGACGTGATCGGCGATCCGCCGGTGCGCGAGGTTCAGCAGATCGTCGCGCCGGCCGTACTGCAGTGCTTCGACCGGGCAGACCTCCACGCACGCGGGGACCTGGCCTCGCTGCGTGCGGTGGCGGCAGAACTCGCACTTGCGCACCCGGGGGGTGAACCGGCTGTCGTACTCGTACGTCAGCCGCTCGAAGGGGCAGGCGACCAGGCAGTACCGGCAGCCGATGCACTTGGAGGCGTCGTACGTCACCGGGCCCGAGGGGTCCTTGCGCATCGCACCGACCAGGCACGCAGAGACGCACGGGGGATGTTCGCAGTGCATGCACTGCATTTTCGCGTACACCGGCTTGGCATCGGCTCCGTGACCGACCGACCGGTTGACGACGCAGAAGCGGTCCGTTCCAGGGTTGCGGCGGGTGGAGAAGACGGATTGGTCATCGCACTCTTCGATCGGGCCGTGCGGGTTGCCGTTGGCGCCCGCGCACGCCCATTCGCACCGCCTGCATCCGACGCACCGCTTGAGGTCGACGAGCACCGCCATGCGGTCGTCGTTCAGCCTCTTGGAGGCCCCGGTCCCTTCGCTCCCGAGAGCGACGCCGCCGACCGTCAGGGCGGTCAGCACGGCGGCGCGACGCACGAACTCGCGGCGGCTCGCGCACTGGCACGCACCGGTCTCATGCGTCGCGTTGTGTGGTTGGGAAGCGTTCATCGCAAGGCCTCCGGTAGATCCGTACGCGGCGTATCGCCGCGGCTGCTTCGTTCAGTGGGTTCGGAAGACGTGGCGGCTCACGCCCAAGATCTGCCAGACGCCCAGGATCGCCAGCGTCACGAGGGCGACCGGGAGCACCGCGAGCGTGGCGCCGCCCGCCAGCACAACCGTGATTGCCAGCAGCGGGATGCCCGCGATGATCGCGACGCCCAGCACGATCTCTCGGACGATCAGGCGGCACCCGGGACTGAGCTTGGGCTCGATGGCGTGCCACAGACCGATCGAGGCCGCCACCACCAGGGCCGCCGCGAAGCCCGCGACAAAGACGCCCCGAAGGAGGAACGCCGCGATCCCCAGCACGGGCATGCAGATGATGGCCGCGAGTCCGAAGGCGACAGGCCCCGCATACCCCCGCATCAGCGTGTTCATGTTTGTTTTGACGCGTGCCATGTGTAGATCCCCTTGCGTTTACGGATGACACCTTTCGCTCTGCCTCATGCAATCGGCGGACCAACACCGAACGGCCCAAACAGCCCGCGGCACGCCTCCCAAACGAGCATAGATGCGGCCGCGTGGGGCTGTGAACGTCCCACCGGGCTGCGCCCGTGCTGAGGAACACCACACTCTGTTGTAAATCTCAACACCCGGCCTGTAGAAGAACTCCACGGACCATGGCGAGGTACGAACTCGTTCCGATCGCGCGGCGCGTCGCTTCAATCAACGCGGGGTCCATCCAGGAGTCCTCGGGGGTCTGCAACGAGAGCAGCCCGAAGGCGGCCTGACGCCCGAACCGACGCATCGCGAGCCTGGCATGCTCGCAGGCCTCGGAGGCGTGGCGAAGGTCAGCGAGTTGGCGATCATCGTCAAGGACGATCTCGGCGATCCACCCGGCGGCGTACGGATCGGTCAGGAGCACTGAGGGCGTTGTGTCCAGACGTTCGCTCCAAGAGCACACATGACCTCCGACGGGCGAGGGCAGTTCGAGCTCGCCCCCGTCAAACGACACGGTGCACAACGGCAGACCCCGGCGGAGCGGACCATCGTGGGATGCGGGTCGGACCTCACGGATGGGAGGCATGAGGCGGGCCAGACCGGCGTCAACTCCCGTGCGCACATGGCCGGCGCTCACCACCTGCACCCAAACGTGCTCATCGGCGTAGAGGCGATCGTTCGGGAACGACCAGAGTATCGGCGCGGCGTCCGGCTCCTGCGGCCCCTGTCGCAGCACCAAGCGGGGATCACTGC
Source organism: Phycisphaerales bacterium (assembly GCA_044222845.1). Classification (GTDB taxonomy): domain Bacteria; phylum Planctomycetota; class Phycisphaerae; order Phycisphaerales; family UBA1924; genus UBA2402. The sequence goes on along the minus strand of JBGAMO010000088.1, from coordinate 12,989 downwards.
GGATGGCCGCGTCGAGCGGGCAGTTCTCGCACGCGAAACCGTGGTCGCAGAGGCGATAGTTGAGCACGCCTGCGTCGACCCACACACACGTGCGTGCGGCCGGCATTGGCGAGAGCACCGGCAATGACCGCTTCATGGCATATCCCTCTGACCGGATTGTGCGATGGGGCGCACCCACGGTCGTGAAGCTACGTCACCGAGTGCAACCGGCGAGCCACGCGCTGCGACTGCCGGATGGCCGTTCCCGGTGCGGATTCGCCGCACGCGACCCGAACCGGCCCGGCGGGCGCTGATGAATATCTCAACAGTCGTGTGGATTCTCAACGGCCGCGAGCAAACGATATGGATAAGTCGATCCTTTTATTGGGCGGACCAACTTATGGTCTCCAGGCTGCGATCGCTGGCAAGCTCTCTCGAACTGCGACTCTTCGTGCCGCTCGGCGCCACCGTTGCGCTGGTGCTCTCGTTCCACGCGTTGCTGGGCTACTGGGGCGCACGCGACGAGATCTCCCGGTTCGTGCGGGCCGATCTCGAGCGGTCGACCTCGCTCATCCGCAGCGCCACGCACGACGGGATGCTGCTCAACCGCATGGACGAGGTGCAGTCCCGCATCGAACAACTGGGGGCGTCGCACGGGTTCACCGGCATCAGGGTGTACGCGAAGGATGGTCGGATCGCGCTCTCCGCCGACCCGGCCGAGCGGGGCCGGGTGGTACCGATCTCCGCCGAAGCGTGCGCCACCTGTCACACCAACGGCGAAGTCACGGGCGCCAACGTTCTGCGGTTCAACAACATCGCCCTTCAGCGGGGCGGGCACGAGGCGCAACGGTCGCTCACGGTCATCAACAACGAACCTTCCTGTTCCGCGACCGCGTGCCACTCGCCGCCCAACCGTCAGCCGGTCCTGGGTGTGCTCGACGTGCAGATGACGATGGCGCCGTTCGACGAGGCCATCGCCCGGGCACGTCTGCAACTGGTCTGGACAACCGCCCTGCTGATTCTCGCGAGCGGGCTGATCGCCGCGCTCTTCATCCGCCGCCTGGTCCACGAACCGGTCGCGAGGCTGCGGGAAGGGACTCGCCGGATCGCCGCCGGAGACCTGAACACACGCATCGACGTCCCCGGTCGCACCGAGCTGGCGTCTCTGGCGGGTGCATTCAATGGCATGGTCGCGGACCTTCGCGGCGCCAGGGACGAACTGGACCGCTGGTCCCGCACGCTGGAACAGAAGGTCGAGGAGAAGGCGCTGGCCCTGAAGCAGGCCCAGCAGCAGATGAACCAGGTCGAGACGATGGCCTCCCTCGGCAAACTCTCGGCGACGGTGGCCCACGAGCTCAACAACCCGTTGAGCGGCATTCTCGCGTATGCACGCTTGGTGCGGCGCGAGATCGCGGAACAGCCCATCGAGCCGCGCATCCGCGAGGAACTCGAGGGGTACCTGGCGCTGGTGGACAAGGAGTGCGTGCGCTGCGGTGACATTGTCAAGAACCTGTTGCTGTTCGCCCGGGGTCGGAGCGTGCGACCGAAGGCGACGGACATCAATCAGATCATCGACCACGGCCTGAAGCTCCTCAGACATCACCTGGAGATGAACCGGGTTGAGTTGGAAACCACCCTGCTCGACGGGGACGCCACCATCATCGCTGATCAGAACCAGATCCTGCAGGCGGTGCTCGCGCTGCTCATGAACGCGATCGAGGCGATGCAGGGCGAACGCGATCGGCCGGCGGTGCTGGGCGTTCACCTTGGCGGGGATGCCGAGCACGTCGAGATCCGTATCAGCGACACCGGCGGCGGCATCCCGCCCGAACTCATTCCTCACATCTTCAAACCGTTCGTCACCACCAAAGGGGAAGGCAGCGGCGTCGGGCTAGGACTCTCGGTGGTCTACGGCGTCGTTCACGGGCATGGCGGGGACATCTCGGTGCAGTCGCGGCCGGACACGGGCACGACATTCATCATCATTCTTCCGCGCAAGCCCAGCACGGAGGTGGAGCCAAAGGTCGTGGCCGCCGCCGAGACCATCGCCAAGGAGATCGGCCCATGACACCCCAACGCCCGTCGGTGCTCGTGGTAGACGACGAGTTCTCCGTGCGAGACTCGCTGAGCCGCTGGCTCGCGAAGGACGGCTTCGACGCGGTTCCGGCGGAGAACGCGGACGCGGCCCTGGCGCTGGTCAGCAGGCGTCGCTTCGACGCCGCGGTGGTTGATATCAAGATGCCCGGCATGGATGGACTTGACCTGCAGAAGGCCCTGAGAGCCGTCGACGCAGAGCTGGAGGTCATCATCATCACCGCGTACGCCTCGATCGAGAGCGCCGTGCGGGCCCTCAAGGAAGGCGCGTTCGATTATGTGACCAAGCCGATCGACCCCTCGGAACTCAGCCATCTGCTGCAGCGGGCGGTGGAAAAACGCCGGCTCGCGCACGAGAACGCCCGGCTTCGCGGCACTATCGACGAGATGGTCTGCGTCGACGCCATCGTCGGCAAGAGCCCGGCGATCCGCCAGGTGATGGATCTGATCCGGCACGTCGCGCCCACCGAAGCGACGGTGCTGATCACGGGGGAGAGCGGCACGGGCAAAGAGTTGATCGCACGGGCGATCCACGCCAACAGCCCGCGGCGGTACCGGCCGATCATCCCCGTCAACTGCGGGGCCATCCCTGAAACACTGCTGGAGAGCGAGTTGTTCGGGCACGAGAAGGGCGCGTTCACCAATGCCACACAGCGCCGCCGCGGCAAGATCGAAATGGCCGACGGCGGCACGCTCTTCCTCGACGAGATCGGCTCAATCCCGGAGAAGATGCAGGTGGAACTCCTGCGGGTCCTGGAAGAAAAGTGCTTTACCCGCGTGGGCGGTCAGGAGACCGTGCACGTTGATTTCCGCGTGATATGCGCGACCAACGAATCGCTCGAAACAGCCGTCCGCGATGGACGGTTCCGCGAGGACCTGTTCTACCGAATTCACGTCTTCTCCATCGAAGCGCCGCCGCTGCGGGCTCGCAAGGAGGACATCCCGCTCCTGGCCCACCATTTCGTGGAGCGATTCTCCCGCCAGATGGACCGCAGGATCACCCGAATCAGCGATGAGGCGATGCGGGTGCTGACCGAGCATTCATGGCCGGGCAATGTGCGAGAGTTGTGCAACGCCATCGAGCGGGCGATGGTCGTGGGCAAGCCACCCGAGATTCGGCCCGAGGACCTGCCCGCTCCGACGACTCGCGCACCCGCGACCGATCAGGGGACCGATGAATCACTGGAGGAGATCGAGAAGAGGCACATCCGCGGCGTGCTGGAACGCGCGAACTGGAACATCTCCCAGGCGGCTCACGTGCTCCAGATCGACCGGGTCACCGTTTACAACAAAATCCACCGCTTCGGACTCTCGCGAGAGACCACGCCTGTCGGGCGGTCATAAATTGCCCGGAAGGCACCAGTCTTCAGGCGAGTTGCTGCCCATCGGCGCACGCGGTGTGCAACAGGGGCCTATTCCCGAAGGTCCCCGCTCCAACCCACGCGACCGACTGGCAGCGTTCGTTCTCGCCACACGGCCCGTACCATGGCCCCCGAATGCGCAAGCCCACATCCGGCGGCGGTTGGCCCGCCATCCTGTACACGCTCAAGAAGGCCCACGCCTCCGGCGGCTTCCTGCGCATGTGGAAGTCGCTGCGGAGCAAGAACGCGTGCAAGACGTGCGCCCTGGGCATGGGCGGCCAGAACGGCGGCATGGTCAACGAGGCTGGTCGTTTTCCGGAAGTCTGTAAGAAGAGCGTACAGGCCATGGCCGCGGACATGCAGGGGCGGATCCGCGAACGGTTCTTTGACGAGTTCTCCTTCGACCAGTTGGGCCGCTTCTCACCACGTGAACTCGAAACCGCCGGACGCATCACGCAGCCTCTTTTCGCCGCGCCGGGCGATCGTTCGTATCGCGCCATCCCCTGGGAAGAGGCCTTCGATCTCGCGGCCGCGTCCCTGAAGCAGGCCACGCCCGACGACACATTCTTCTACTTCAGCGGCCGTTCGTCCAACGAAGCGGGATTCCTTCTGCAGCTCTTCGCCCGTCTGTACGGCACCAACAACGTCAACAACTGCTCATTCTTCTGCCACCAGGCCAGCGGCGCGGCGCTGGCGGGCATCACCGGGTCGGGCACCACCATGCTCAGCCTCGAGGACCTCGAACACGCCGATCTGGTCTTCATCATCGGGGGCAATCCGGCGAGCAATCACCCGCGATTCATGCGAACGCTGGTCGATCTCAAACGCCGCGGCGGCAAAGTCGTCGTCATCAACCCTCTCCGCGAACTGGGCCTTGTGAACTTCAAGGTCCCGAGCGATCCGATCAGCCTTCTCTTCGGTTCGAAAATCGCCGACGAGTATCTGACGCCGCACATCGGCGGCGACATCGCCGTGCTCACCGGCCTTGCGAAGGCGACGATCGAAGCGGGAGTGACGGACCGGCAGTTCATCGAGCACCACACCGACCACTGGGAGACCTGCCGCGACGCGATCGTCGGCGCTTCATGGGAATCGCTCGAAACACTCGGCGGGGTATCGCGGGCCCAGATCGAACGGGTTGCCGCCTTGTACGCGGCCTCCCGCGGCACAATTTTCACCTGGACCATGGGCATCACGCATCACGAACACGGCGTGGACAACGTCAGGGCGATCGCCAACCTCGCGATGATCCGCGGCATGATGGGCCGGCCCGGCGCGGGGCTGCTCCCGCTCCGCGGCCACAGCAACGTTCAGGGCATCGGCTCCATGGGCGCGGTGCCGAGACTCAAGGGCTCGATCGTCAAGGCCATCGAAGAACGGTTCAACGTCACCGTTCCTCATGAGCAGGGCCTGGACACCCTGGGGTGCGTTCAGCGGGCGAGCGAGGGTCGCGTCGCGGCAGCGGTGCACCTGGGAGGCAATCTCTTTGGCAGTTGCCCGGATGCCACGTACGCACGGTCCGCGCTCTCGCAGATCGGGATGACCATCTTCCTGAGCACCACGCTCAACACCGGCCACATCCACGGGCGCGGCAAGCAATCGCTCATCCTGCCCGTGCTCGCACGCGACGAGGAGCCGCAGAGCACGACTCAGGAATCGATGTTCAACTTCGTTCGATTGTCGGAGGGGGGCAAGCGTCGGCATGACGGACCACTCGCCGAAGTCACTGTGATCTCGAACATCGCCCGGCGCGTGCTTGGTGATTCGCACCCCGCCAACTTCGCGGGCCTGGAGGATCACACCGCGATTCGCTCATTCATCGCCGACACCATCCCGGGATACGGCCAGATCAAGGACGTCGACCGCACGAAGCAGGAGTTTCCGGTTGCGGGACGGCTTATCCACACGCCCGCCTTCCCGACGGCCAACGGAAAAGCCAAGTTTTATGCGGTGGCGGTTCCGCCGCTCAAGGGCGGGGGCGCGGGCCAACTACGTCTGATGACGATTCGCAGTGAAGGTCAGTTTAACACCGTCGTGTACGACGAAGAGGACATCTACCGGGGTCAGGAGAGACGCGACGTCATCCTGTTGAACCCCGCCGACATGAAGCGTTTGGGACTTTCAGTCGACGACCGAGTCACTGTTCGGAGTACTTCGGGCGAAATGACGGACATTCTGGCACGCGAGGCGGACATCCGCGAGGGCAACGCCGCGATGTACTACCCCGAGGCCAATGCGCTCGTGCCCCGCGCGGTGGATGAGCACAGCCGCACGCCCGCGTTCAAGAACACCGCCGTCACGGTGCGAAAATCGGGCCGGCTGAACGTGCTTCATCGTTAACGCGGCGTCACGATCGGCTGCTGGATACCGAACAACTGGAACTTGCCTCCGGTCAGATCCCACAGCACGCGGGTGGCCGTGATGGGCGCCGCGCTGGCCGGATCGAAGGCCGTGATGAAGTTGCCGTTGTTTCCTTGCGCATCGACAGTCCGGGCCACCGCGTCGTAGGTGAGCACGTCGCCGGTGATTTCCTTCTGTTGATACCGCATCCACGCCGAGCCCTTCGCTGTCGCCATCTTCAACTCGCCCGCGAATGGCGCGTCGAGCGTAGAAGCGGTGGTTGATTCGGCGACCTGCGCGGTCAGTTCCGCGCATTCGAGCTCGATGCGGGAGGGGTCCTCGATGCGTTCCTGAACAAGCTTGACGCCCTGCTTCATCACGGCCTGACCGGAGCGACGGTCGAGCGAGAAAGACTCCTTCCAGATGAAGAGCGCGGTCCCCTTGGTCGGAGGCTGGGCCGCGTTGTGCTGCGCCGCCACCCGCTTATCGAGCGAGAGAAGCTTGCCAGCCGTCGGGACATTGAGCGTTCCCGCCGCGTTGTCTGCGAGAATTTCTCGGCCTTCCAGGTACATCAGCCGCTCCAGCGGCCCTTGCGCACCGGCAGCGCCCGCGGCGTAGCGCCGGATCTCGACGTTCGCGGGCGCGGTCTCGTCCTTGGCGGTAGCCACCACTGAAAGGAGGGCTCGTTCCGGAGCCTTTTCGCCGGTCGGGTTTCCGCGCGCCGCCTCGGGCGGCGCGGGCGTCAACTGCACCCGCACGTGCTCGGCCTTGATGGCGTCACGGGCAATCACGCCTTTGGTGATCTCGGCTGCCGCCGCGCCGTCGCAGAGCGCCAGGCCGGAGGCATCGTCAAAGCTCATCCCCTGCTGCCAGGCGATTTTGGCCGTCGTGGGCGTCTCGCCGGCCTTCGCCGCGGGGGTGTGGGTGAGTTCTCCCTTTCCGGGCACGGCGAGCGTGCGCTTCGCACCGTCCAACTCGATCCGCCCGCCAGAGATGATCGTGCCGCGCTGGCCGACGGTCGCCGTCTCGCCGAGCAGCGTGACCTGTTGAGCCTGCGGCAGCGCCGCGAGTTCGTCGGCCGTCGCCATGACACCATCGGCGCGGTCGTACCGCACATCGCCCCTGGCGGACGCCGTCGTCGCGATCACGTCGCCATCAGGACGCCGGGTCAGTGCCGCCTTGAGCGACCTGGCACGCAGCGTCCCATCGCGTTGGGTCACGCGCACATCGCCGGAGGCGTCGATCGAAGCCGGGTCGGATTCTGTCGAGTCTCCCTCACGGCGGATCAATCCGACGTCAACCAAGTCCGCCGCGAGCGATCCACCGTTCCCGTCGATCGCGTTGGCCTTGCCGAGAATCGCGACGCGCTTCAGGAACGAGCGGTCCTCGTCGATCTTCTCAAACTCGGCAGTGAGCGACTCGCCGGCGAGTCGGCCCTTGGCCCCGTCGCCCGCCGTGACGCCTCCGTGCAGCATCGCCCGGTCCAGGCGCGAACTCATCGTGCCTTGCTTGAGCCCGAAGGTGAACTGGGCTTCGGAGCCCCAGGTGATCGCGCGGGGTTTGGCTGCGGGGGCGATGCGCCCGGGTTGTTCCTTGACCGCCGACGTCAGCGACCCCGCGCCGCGCGCGGTCGCGATGCCCGTTGCGACCGACGCCTCGAACCTTGCGCCCACCGCCCGGCCGACTTCGGGTTTCTCCAGCACGGCATCGCCCGTGGCGTTGCCGGCGATCGCGGCGTCACGCTTGGTCGCGCCGTACTCCACCAGCGCACCGGTCGCGGAGATGTTGGCTTTCGCGTCGCGCACGTTGACCGATGTGGCCGTCGGGCCCGTGCAACGCATGAAAACGTCGTTGAACTGCAGTTCCGGGGCCGCTTCCTTGAGCGGGCGGACTTCCAACGGCCCTGTCCATGTGAGCGAGATCGGTATGTTTGAATCTGGCTCACCCGCCTTCTCGCTTGACGGCTGCGCAGTCCGAGCGGGTTGATTCGGCAGGTACGCCGTCGCGAGCATCACCGGCTCCGCGTGCCGTGCGCGGGCCGGAGCGCCCGCGATCGCGTTCTGGGGCAGGGCGTTGCCGATGAGCCGCATCCACCCGTCCAGCCGATCGCCGGTCAAGACGCGATCACCTTGCTCGACTTTCACCGAACCTTCGCACCATGCGGCGTAGAGTGTTTGAGACTTCTCAGGTGCCGCGGGCGCTGGGGAAGCAGGATTGGCGGGCGGCGGCGCCGGCGTCGTCGGATCGGCTGCGGTCGGCGGGGGTGCGGCGGGCGTGGGCTTTCCGCCCGGCTTGATGATCAGGGAGGTTGTGTGCTCCACACGCAGCAGTTCCAGCCGTTCGGCCCCTTCGTTCATCACCACCAACGCGTTGGACCCACCAAACTCAATTCGGTCGCCGTCGATCCGCACATCATCCGGGAAGCGAAGTTCGCCCGCGCGACCGTCGAATGTGAGCCGCGGGGTGGTCAGCGTCAGCATCGGCGGCGTCACCAACGGATCCGGCTTCTGATTGCCCGGCATCGCCGCGAACATCTTCACGATCACGTCGCCTTCGAGCAACCCGTCCTCGGGCCGGCTGCCCAGATCCGGGATCAGCGCCTCGCCTTTGGCCCCTTGCAGATACATCGTCCGCCCGTCACGCAAATACATCCACACCCGGGGCTTGTCCATCCGGTACCGCTTTCCCTCCAGAGGCGTGGAACTCTCAGCCTCCAGAACCCCCGCCACTCGCCCGGGATCCTTGCGATCCACCATCTGCACCTGCATGCCCTTGCCGCCGCCCAACTGCCGCAGGCCTCCGGCGCCGGAGGGAATCTCTTTGACGTCGGGCGCACGGGGCACCGCCTGCTTGACGGTCGGGGCCTTGGGCACGGAGAGCCCCCGCCACGCTATGACCCCCACAGTCGCGGCGAATACGCCACCGACCGCGAATGCCAGAATGAGCCCTGACGTGCGGGCACTCCCGCGTGATTGAACCATGGGGGAGGGTAAGGGGGCGAAGGTGCGGCAGTTGCCCGCCCGCGCAGCCGCCGTGGCCCTGCCTCGCGTCTGCAAGCCCGCCGGACCGGCTTCCCACCGACGCGCTACAACTCCGGCCCGCTGAGCCCTCAAGATGCCACCCCCCACAGAATCACCCCAGCGCTCAGGAGTTTCGATCATCGTCGTTGCCGGGCTCCTGCTCGTTTGCATAGCGGCGCTCGCGGCCGTCGGTACCGATTCTCCGGGGCTCGCGGTGACCTCGGCCTTCGAGTGGCTCTTGCGCGGGGGTTGGCCGGTCGCGGTGTACCTCGCCGCCGGCGCGGGGCTGGGGGAGTTCTTCCGCAAAGTGAGTTCCTCCTCGCCGGTGCGATTGGGGCTGGGACTGACGCTGCAGTTGACCCTTTCGCATTCGCTGGGCATTTGCGGTGCATGGGCGGGCCCATGGGCCACGGCGATCGCCTGGCTTCCCATCGCCATCGGCCTGGCTCTCGCGGCCAACTCGCTCAGCCGTTGGCGTCGCTCTGTTCCAATCGAATTCCCCCTCAAAGTCGGCCGACTGTGGCTGCTTTGCATTCCCCCCACCGCCCTCCTATTGGTCGCGGCGTGCAATCCGCCCGGATACCTGTGGGACAGCGAGTTCGGGGGTTTTGACGCCCTTTCCTACCACCTTCAACTCCCGCAGGAGTGGCTCGTTTCTGGGCGAATCGCGCCGCTCCAACACAACGTCTATTCGTTCCTACCGGGGTACATGGAGTCGGCGTTCACGCATCTAGGTGCGATGACCGCCGCCGCGGAGATCCCCAAGGCACCATCGAAGGCGACGCCGCTGAGCATCGCAGCCCATGGGCTCGCCGGGGGCGATGGCTGGCGGTTGATCAGTTGCCAACTCCTGCATGCGGGTTTCACGCTCGTGGCCGCGGGACTGGTTGCGTCGCTCGCTCGCCGACTGAGCAATGCCGCCCATGCGGCCGCGCCGTTGGTCGCGGCGACGTTTCTCGCCACGCCGTGGACCACGGTCGTTGGTTCGCTAGCGTACAACGAAATGGCGATGACAGCGCTCTTTGCCGCGGCGTTGCTCGCCGCGTTGGATGACGACTCCCCGATCCAACGTTGGATCCTCGCTGGGGCCTTAGTGGGCGGGGCATGCTGCGTCAAACCGACGGCCCTCTTTCTCTGCGGCGTTCCGGTCGCGTTTGTGCTCCTCACAACAACCGCGCCTCGCCGATGGGTGCTCTGCGGAGTTGTGGCCTCGCTGGCCGGGGCGATTGTCCTGGCTCCATGGCTCGTGCGTAATTACACCGCGTGCGGCAACCCGGTCTTTCCCTTCGCCGCGAGCCTATTCCCCAACGCTGCCGGCGGCACAGGCTACTGGACGGCCGATCAAGTCACCCGCTACTCGCACGCCCACCACTTTCATGGCGGACTGAGCCAGCGCTTTGCGCTTCTTTTCTTGCCCGATCCGACCGACCCGGCCGGCACGCGCATGCGAGGGCTCCTGCACCCGCAGTGGTTCGCGTTGTTCCCTGTCGGCGCGGCGTTACTCGTTTGGTCGCTGCTCAAATCCGAGACGCGCCGGCCCGCGTCGCTGTGGGCCGTCATCATCGCCGCGCAACTCTGCTGCTGGCTGGCATTCACGCACATCCAATCCCGATTCCTGATTCCGCTGCTCCCGCCTGTTTGCGGGTTGATCGCACTCTCACTCCGCCACTCAAGGCGTGTTGCTTCCTGGGCGACCGTGGCGTTGGCGCTGCTGCAGACCGCCGCGGGGGTGATGATCTTCCTGGGACAGCACCCGGCGAAACGCGATGATGTCCTCGGCGCACCCAACCAGTTCCTGGCCCTGGGCCCCTCATTCAGGAACGGCGAGCTCTTCCGGGCTCAACTCGCGGCTGCGACTGCCACCGAACGCGAGTCGTGGCTGGCCGAGGCGATTCCCGAACACTATTGCAATCTGGCCCTTCCCGCCAACGCCACCCTGGGACTCGTGGGAAACACCACCCCGCTCTACTTCACTCGCCCGGTCACGTACAACACGGTATGGGATCACTGGCCGATCTCGGACGCGTTCGGCGGTGGCCCGGCGCCGAGTGTCACACACCTTCTCGTTGATTTTTCGGAACTCTCCCGCTTCCAGCGCAGCGGATACATCGATCCCGCCTTGACGCAGGAGTCTCTCACTCAATGGCTCAAGAGCCACACCGATGTGGTTCGTACGTGGCCTCAAATTGGCGTTCTGCTCGTCAAAGTCCGGGGCGTCGGCGCTCCAACAATGACGCCGAGCCACGCGTTGCTTCAATGACTTTCCCCACTCACGATCCGGATGATCTCTTCGAGGAGCCGCCGCCGCGGACGCGTCGAATCCCTCCGCCCCCCTCCATGCCTCCATCAGCGGAAGATTCAACACCCGGCGCATCGCGTGCCCGCATCATCCTCCAGATGATCGGCTTTCTTGTCAGCCTGGCGCTTCTGGGTTGGTGTGTTCGCTTGGCCTTCACTCCGGAGAACCAGGCACGCCTCACCGCCCTGAGCCGCGCCCCCGCCGGACAGGTCGTTCTGCTCTTCGGCCTTTCGGCCGCCAGCCTGCTCCTCAACGGTGCGATGTTCTGGGCAACGCTTTTGCCGGTGCGACGGCTGGGCTTCATCGACACCCAATCCGTCAACTCCATCGCCGGACTGCTGAGCTACCTGCCGTTCAAGCTGAGCATCGTCGCGCGGCTGTTCATCCACAACCGGCGCGACAAACTGCCGCTCCTCACCATCGGAGCCTGGATGGTCGCCGTCGCCGGGGTGCTCGCCGCGTCGTTGCTCCCCACGGTGGCCGCGGCGGTCTGGAGGCAGAAAGCCGATGCGCTCTTCTTCCTCGCGGCGTTCGGCGGCATGGCGATCACCTACGCCCTGACGCTCGGCGTTGCCCGGATCTTCGCCCACGAGAGCGGCCTGGAACGCCTCCGCGCCTTCGCCGACGGTCTGGGATCGGACTGGATCTCCAAACTTCTCGGCTCGGCCAGGTTCCGTCGCCTGCATGTGGGCCTCGACATGCTCGCCTCCCCGGCCTCGTTCGCCCTCGCGATGGTTCTGCGCGTCGCCGACTTGCTGGTGCAGGCGGCCCGCTTCACGGTCGCCGCCCAATGCCTGGGCGAATCTCTCCCTCTGGACACCGCCGTATTGGCCGCCAGTACCTTTTACCTTATCGGGGTTCTGAGCCCTTCGGGCGCCCTGGGCGCACGCGAGGGCGTCACCACCGGCCTGGCGGGCCTTCTGGCCGTCCCCGGTGTGTCCCGCGCCGCCTTCGCACCCATCGCTCTGACCGTGAGCGCGACCGAAGTGCTCGTCAACCTCTCCTCCGCGGCGTTGGGGGCCGCGTGGCTGCGGGTCTGGAACATCCTGGGCCCCATCGACCAGACCCGACCACCCGGACGCGACGTTCCCTGAAATTCCGGGGCCCGCAGGCCTGGCGGAAGCCGGGGAACACGCCCCCGCCACGAGTACAATGCACATTCCCGCATCACCACCGAGCCATCCATGACGACCGCGCTACACGTCCCCACCACCGAGTTTGAGAAGATCGACCGCTGCGCCGACCTGCCGCACCGCCCCCGCGTGCTGTTGGGAAAGATGGGCCTGGATGGTCACGACCGCGGCGTCAAAGTCATCGCGCGGGCCCTGCGCGACTCGGGCGTTCACGTCATTTACTCCGGCCTGTGGCAGACTCCCCGCAGCCTGGCTATTTCGGCCCGAGATGAGGATTGCGACGTCGTCTGCGCGTCGATGATGAGCAACTCGCACCTGGTGCTGGGTCCCAAGCTTGTCACGGAGCTTGCGAAGCTCGGCCGTCATGACCTGCCCGTCTACATGGGCGGCATTCTTCCGCAGGAAGACCTCCCCAAACTCGCCGAGGCCGGCATCGCCCGCTGCTTCACGACCGGCGTGGGCCTGCTCGACATCGTCAAGGCCGTGCACGACGCGGTGAAGGACCGCGCCCAGGCGGTCACGAACGGCACCGCCTCCTCGCAGTTGGCCCGCGACATTTCTCTGCTGCACGCGGGCCGCCCGCTACGGTCCAACGCCAAGCGCCGCCGCCCCCGCCGCGTCGTGGGTGTCACCGGTTCTCCGGGCGCGGGCAAGTCCACCCTGGTCGCACAGATGGCCGCGGAGTTCACGCGGCGGGCCAAGGACGGTCGGGCCACCGGGCGCTGCGCCGTCGTCGCGTTTGACCCGCAGAGTCCGATCACCA
>JBGAMO010000269.1:0-3038 GCA_044222845.1 Phycisphaerales bacterium | reverse complement strand
CCACCCACTCCCTCACCGCACGAACACCGCCAACAGTGTCCGATCGTCCGCCGCCATCCGCACGCCCTCGAACGCACGCACCTCCGCGAGCACGCTCTCAATCAGCGCCGCCGCGCTCTCGCGCTGCGACGCCACCAGCCCGTCCAGGCGCTCCTCCCCGAACTGCTCGTTGGCATCGTTCATCGCCTCGGTGATCCCGTCGGTATAGAACAGAATCGTGTCACCCGCGTTCAGCCGCACCGTCGCCTCTTCAAAAACAGCCTCCGGCAGCACACCCAGTGGCACATCGCCGACGCCATCCAGCGCCGTCACCAGCCCCTTGCTCTGCAGCCGCGGCGGGTTGTGCCCCGCCCGCGCATACGTCAGGGTCCGGTCCCCGGGGTGATACACGCCGTAGAACGCCGTCACGAACGACCCGTTCCCCCACGTGTAGAACTTCGAGAGCAGCCCGTTGAGGTGCGCCATCACCGCCCCCGGCGGCGCCGCCTGGCCCGGGTACGTGTGCGCCAGCGCGTGCGTCACCGCCATGAGCACCGCCGCGGGCGTCCCGTGCCCGCTCACATCCGCGATGAAGATCCCCCACGCCCCATCGCGCAGCGGGAACAGGTCGTAGTAATCACCCCCCGCCTGCCGAGAGGTCTGGTAGCTCGCCGCCAGTTCCAGCCCTTGAATCGTCGGCAGGTTCGTCGGCAGCAGCGAACGCTGGATATCCCCCACGATCCTGATCTCCCGGTCCAGCGCGTCGTACGCCTCGCGGAGCTCCCTGCGCAGCACCAGGTTCGCCGTCGTCCGCCCGAACAGGTTCGACTGCCACAGCATGTTGGGGTACTGCGTCACGTCAAGACGCGACGCATCCGCGAACATCCGCAGCGTCATGTTCAGCGCCACGCCGTTGTCCCAGTGCGGGAGCGTGTACAGCGCCGCCATCCCCTCAAAATAACTGTGCGTCGGGTCCGATGCCGGCACCTTCAGGTCCATGATCACCAGCGGCTTTTCCGAGTACAGCAGCTCCCCCAGAAAGCCCTCCCGCAGCAGCGGCAGCCGGTCTCGCTCCCGCCACGGATCGATCTGCTCTGCGTTCCGCGAATCACGCGTCACCCGATACCACGGCGCTTCCAGCCCGCGCCGGCTCAACGAGATCAACCGGTCCGACCCCCGCAGTCGATGAACCCCCTGGGCGTAAATGCGCACCAACTCCTGCGGGTCCGACTGTCGGCTCACCTCCCGCATGAGTTCATTGACCAACTCCAGTTCGCGCCGCCAGTCGGGTGTTGAAGTCATTGGATTCCTGGTTCCCGCGCCCTCCGCCGGTTCGGCCGCTCAACCGCTCATCCCAACTGTCCCACCAGCACAACGTACCCGTCCGGATCCGTCACCCGCATCTCCCCGGCCGGCATGTAGTCGCGCCGGGCCACCTCAAACACCGTTCGCGGCCCGTCATGAGGCCCCTTCACCCCCAGATACGCCCCGCCGTCGCGCAGCCCGCCGCCGAGCAGGTGCCTCCGCAATCCCGCCACATCCGTGCTGTACATGTAGAACAGCACCGCCTGCTGCCCGGCATCAATCGGCCCGCTCGCGCGTGCAAGCATGATCTCCGCCGACCCGCTCTTGGCCATCGCCCAGAACGCGTTGCCGCGCCCGTCCTTCATGATGCTCTGCGTCTCAAACCCCAACAACGCGTAGAACGCCAGCGACGCCTCCACATCCGCGACATGCACGAACGGAACCAGCCGATTGACCAAAGCAGCCGGACGCGACGCCGAACGTGTTGCGGTGTTCATGACACGATGATATCCGAAACACCCCGCGCTCCCGGCCGCCACCTCACCGCGTCCGCCCGGCCTTCCCCCGGGCATCGCACCGGGGCTTGCCCCAACTCAAGACCGTAAACGCAAATTGTCTCCGCCACCCCCGCAACCGGACTTGACATATGCCTGTATAGGAATATATTCACTCATGGCCCGCTCGCCCACCACCACCGACGCCTTCACCGCCATCGCCGAGCCGCGCCGACGCGAACTCCTCGGCGTCCTCGCCGGCGAACGCGACGCATCGTCCGGCAGACGCGGCGGTGCCGAGCGCGACGTCTCCTGGCTCATCGAGGAACTCGGCTGGCCCCAACCCCAGGTCTCCAAGCACCTGGGCGTGCTCCGCAAGGTCGGCCTCGTCACCGTCGTGCGGAAAGGCAAGCGACGCATGTACAGCCTCAACGGCGAACAACTCCGGCCCGTCTACGACTGGGTCAAGACCTACGAGCGCTTCTGGGATCGCCAGCTCCAACGCATCAAGGAACGCGCCGAACGAATGCAACGCGAATCAAAGCCCGCTCTCCGTCCCCCCTCCCCAACCTGAGAAAGGAACCCCATGTCCACCACCGCCACAGCCCCCACCACCAACGAAGCCGTCCAAACCCTCGACATCCGCAAGGACATCTTCATCGCCGCGTCTCCCGAAGTCGCCTTCGCGGCCGTGCTCGAGGAACTCGGCCCCGGCAGCGTGATGCCCGACGGCAAGCCCTTCCCCATGAAGCTGGAACCCTGGCCCGGCGGCCGCTGGTACCGCGACCTCGGCGAAACCGGCGGACACCAGTACGGCCACCTCTGGGGCCACGTGCAGGTCATCAAGGCGCCCACGCTCCTCGAACTCACCGGCCCCATGCCCATGTCCTTCCCCGCCATCAACCACGTGCAGTACCGCCTGAAGGCCGAGGCCGGCGGCACCCGCCTCTCCCTCATCCACCGCGCCATGGGCCTGCTCCCCCAGGAACTCCGCGAAGGCATGCCCGAGGGCTGGGCCCACGGCATGAACCGCATCAAGCAAGTCGCGGAAGCCAAGGCCCGCACCGCCGCCTCGCGCTGAACCGCGCCGCACCCGAAGCGGCCAACCCCGCAACACCCCAACTCTCCCCGAAGCACCCATGAAAGGAGCCCGATCGTGTCTTTTACAGAATCGCTGATTTTTTTGCCACCATCAACAATTTTCTTCCTGGTATTTTCTCCTTTATCCGGTGCAAATAAAATTCCGAGTATCCCGCCAAC
>JBGAMO010000268.1:0-3057 GCA_044222845.1 Phycisphaerales bacterium | reverse complement strand
GACCGTGCACGATCGGACGCCTCAAGGGCTCGGATGTCTGCCTTCTGCACGAGAACGTCAGCCGCCAGCACGCCAGCATCACGTACCGCAACGGCGCCTGGTTCGTGGCCGACTTGGAGAGCAAGTGGGGGACCTACCTCAACGGCGTGCGGTTGGCCAAACATCGCCCCGCGGCTCTGGCGGGCGGAGACCTGCTCCGCGTCGGGCCCTGGACTTTCAGAATCTCGGGAATTCCAGGCCATTCCACGGGTCTGCCCAGCAGCACCGCCAAGCACACGACGACGTTTGATGACCTCACTGTCTCCGGCCAGCGGATCGAACGCGCCCCAGCCCAGGCCAGCACCTGGCGAGCCGATCGACGGCTCCGGTTGGTCTTGGAATCGATGTCCCGACTGGTGGACGAGACCGACGAGGAGGCCCTCGCCAAGACCGCGCTGGACCTGTTGCTCACCGGCAGCGGCTATTCGCGCGGCGCTGCGTTGAGGCGAGTGAGCGATGGGTCCGAGGTGGAGGTCATCGCCTACGGCCCCACACCCAAAGGCTCAGAAACCCCGCAGGAGTTCGATCTGTCGCGTTCCTTGCTCAAGGAGGCTCTGGGCGGCCAACCCGCGTTCCTGACCGCCGCCGTGCCGTACGTGCCCAGCCAGAGCATGTCCGATATGCGGATCCACTCGGCCGTGTGCATCCCGGTCACGATCGGCGGCACCACCGTCGGATTCCTGTACCTTGATGCCCGGGGCAAGGAGAATCAGGTCCAGAGCGATGCGTTGGCGTTCTGCGAGGCGGTAGCCTGTGCCTATTCGCTCGCGCTCTCCAACATCAAGCGGGTGGAACTGGAGCGTCGCGAGCGAATGCTTAGCGCCGAGCTCGAGGCGGCCCGCGCGGTTCAGGAACTCCTGATGCCCGCGCTCAAGAAAGACCTGGGCGTGATCAGTTACGCCGCGCGAACACAACCCGGACTTTTCGTCGCCGGCGACTTGTTCGATGTCATCCCCGTTTCGGGCGGTGAGTTTGCGGTGGTGATCGGTGACGTTTCCGGACGCGGCGCCGCGGCGGGCATGCACATGGCCATGGTCCAAGCCCACCTCCACGCGATGCTCACCAAGGGTGTCTGCGTGGCGGAAGCTGTGACCGCCGTCAATCGATACATTTTCGATCGGATCGTGGTCGGTCGGTTCGTCTCGCTCTGGATCGGGATCTTCGATGGTCAAGGCGGAGTCCGCTTCGTTGATGCCGGGCATGGCCACTGGTTGATCCAGTCCGATACCGGTGTGAGGCACGCGGTGGATGCTCCGTTGGACGGCGGAATTCCGTTAGGGATCGAACGCGACTTCGCGTTTAACGAAACGCGACTGACCCTCCGACCAGGGGAGAAGCTGGTTCTTTACAGCGACGGCATCGTTGAGCAGCGCGATGCCGCGGGGCAGCAGTTCAAGCGCGGCCGCTTGGCAGAGGCGTTGCGAACGGAACAGACTCCCGAGGAAGCGGTGCGGTCGTGCTTGGATGCGGTCGCCTCGTTCGCGGGCCGGAGCCAGTTGGACGATGATGCGACGATCGCGGTGGTGCAAAATCGACCCGGATGCCAATAATTCGAGCCGCATTTTTTTATCGCAATGTGTTCGGTATTTAATTACCCGAACATTTTAAGTACATGCCGCAGAGTGCCGACGAATCGCAACCTTTTTTGAGCAAGATTACACTTTGCTATTGACATTCGACCTCAAGTACGTCACACTTAGGGCTGTCGGGACGTGAGACACCCCGGCACGAATGTTTGACATAAGCCCTTGTCTCTCCGGACAAGGCGAGAGACTTTAGGAGGAAAGAGACATGACCAATCGTTTCCGTGTTTCCGCTGCATTGCTCGCGGCCGTCGCGGGCGGGTTTGCCGCTACGGCAAACGCCGATGTTCTGATGACGCTGTCGTATGACGACCTTGCTGGGTCGTTCACCGCGACCGCGGCTCAGACCGGGCGTTTCTGCGCCGTGGCCGCATCCACCGCAGCTCTGCAATCCGCTGGCCAGGTGACCCGTTTCGGGCCCGGCGGCGGCGATGCCGAGTTTGAAGCTGGCTTCTACGCCGGCAACCCCAGCTTGCATGCCGCGGATTTCCAAATGTGCTTGGACCTGACTCCCCACGTCGGTAACCCCGCGTTGGTGGATGCTCTGGGCAACTTCGTCGCCACCGACCGTGACGGCGACACCATCACCGGCGACATCTCCGGCGTGTGGCGCCAGGTCGGCCCCTTCCTGTCGTTCAGCGGCACGTTGACCAACGTCAACACGCACGACAACGGCGGCGCCGACGGTTCCTTCGACAGCACCGCGAACTTCAGCGGCTTTAGCCTGAGCCCGAGTGGGCCGTACGACGGTGCAGTTGTCACCCTCGTCTTCGGTGCGAACAACCTGTTCCGCACGTCCTTCAGCGATCGCGCGACGAACCTCAACATGCAGGTTCTCCCCACCCCCGGCTCCGTCGCCCTCCTGGGCCTCGGCGGTCTGGCGATGGTGTCCCGCCGTCGCAGCCGCTGAGCTTCCGCTCACGGTTGAAAGACTCCTATTGCTTCTCGAGAGCCTCTGGCCAACACCCAGGGGCTCTTTTTCTTTTTGCCCAGGGTTTTCGGTCTCTCGTGGAGCAGGAAGTAAACTGCGTGGGCGCCGTTACTCCCAGCACCCGACGGAGAGCCTTCAGCCGGCCCGGATCGATCGGAAGACCCTTGGTGTTGCCGAGCTCGCTCGCTCACGTCAGGCGGGCGTTGAGGGCCACTGGAGGCAACCTGGACCGTGGTTCGAAGTGATGACTGTCACCCGGCCGCGGCAAGCCGTCACGGGAACTCCAGGCCGACATAGTTCTCGTGGGCTCAACTTGATCCGCCTCGAAGAGCAGTCAGATGCACACCAGTCACTTCCAACTCATCCGTTCGATGGACCACTCACGCCAATCGCCAGATCAGGGGATTCAAGATCTACCTCGCACAGCTCCAACTGACGACGTTCGGGCTGGCCGCCGAGTCGATCGCGAAGTCACCCTGGCCCTTTCAAAATGTGATCATAATC
>JBGAMO010000087.1:0-20188 GCA_044222845.1 Phycisphaerales bacterium | reverse complement strand
ACGGCTCCAACACCGGCAAGAACGATCCCTTCAAGGTCGACTGCTACGTCCACCGCGGCGCCGGCGCCTACATCTGCGGCGAAGAAACCGGCCTCTTGGAAGCCCTCGAAGGCAAGCGCGGCTGGCCCCGCATCAAGCCGCCGTTCCCCGCTATCAAGGGCCTCTTCGGCAAGCCCACCATCATCAACAACGTCGAGACCCTCGCCCACCTCCCCTCCATCATCACCCACGGCGGAGAGTGGTTCGCCAAGCAGGGCTCCCAGTCCACCTTCCCCAACTCCCCGCCCTCCACCGGCACCAAGCTCATGGGCGTCAGCGGCCACGTCAACCGCCCCGGCGTCTTCGAGCTCGAACTAGGCATCAAACTCCGCACCATCATCGAACACCCCAAGCTCTGCAACGGCATGCGCAACGGGAAGAAGTTCAAGGGCGCGATCGCCGGCGGCATCTCCATGGGCATCCTCGGCCCCGACCAGATGGACGCCGAGATGGACTTCGACATCGGCCGCAAGTACAACGTCCTGGGCCTCGGCACCGCCTGCCCGACCGTCTTCGACGAAGACACCGATATGGTCGCCGTCGCCCGCAACATCGCCCGCTTCTTCAAGCACGAGAGCTGCGGCCAGTGCACCCCCTGCCGCGAGGGCTCCGGCTGGCTCTACCAGCTCATGCAGCGCATCGAAGAAGGCAACGCCCGCACCAAAGACCTCGACCTCGCCCTCGAGATCGCCACCAGCATGGGCTCCATGCCCGGCACCACCATCTGCGGCCTGGCCGACGGCAACAACTGGGCCGTGCGGACCATCATGAACAAGTACTGGAGCGAGTTCGAGAAGCGCGTGAAGCCGACCTTCGTGCCCGTCAAGGTCAGTGTCGGCGCGGGCGCCCGGTAAGCTCCCCGTTCTTGTCATTCACTTCGAATCCGCGTTCAGAGCGAGCGTCAGCGTCTCGCCGGCGTTGATGGTCACCTGATCCTTGAACCGCACGACCACCCGCGTGCCCTGCGCTTCCAACGCCGCTTCCAGCGACCGGCCCTGCACCGCCGCGATCACGCTCCGCGGATTCATCGCTTCGCCCGCGTCCAGCGAGACTGTCCGCAGCCGCAGCAAACCCCACCGCAACTCGATCGACGCCGCCAGCGAATCGTGGCCCCGCTGCTGCGCATACCGCCCCCACCCTTCGCACGCCACGAACGCGGACGCGAACTTCTCCGGTGCGATCTTTGGCGCAAAGCCGATGTGCCCGCGCGGGCCGTGATGCTCAAAGCCGCACGCCGCGACAAACGAGCCGTACGACGCCATGGCGCGGGCGTAGTGGTTGGAACACTCCACCTCGTTCCACGGGTTGCGGCGTGACGCGTCGTAGCGGTCGTGGATGAGCCGCGTCACTGCGAGCCCCTCCAGCACCAGCCCCTCGCCGATCATGTGCGCCGCGACCTGGTGCTCGAAGCCGCTCATGCACTCGTTGAAGTACCCCGCGGCCCACGCCTCGCTGCCCTTGCCCGTCGCCGCGGCACTGCCGCCCTTGGGCCACGTGCACATCAGCAGCCCGCCCTCGCCCGGCATGGCGTACCACCGGCCCCCCTTGATCTGCGGATCGAATCGCCGGCGATACGGCCCGATGTCGGGCGCCACGCTGTACGTGTACAGCGACCGCAGCGCGGAGATGGATTCCTTCATCGGCACGATCCGAGGCAGCCCCACCTGATGCGCCCAGAACTGACCGAGCAACTGGTCGATGTGGCAACCCGTGCCCGTGCTGTTGGATTCCGGGTGCGCCGGGTCGGTGATGTGGATGAAGTACTCGCCGTTGAAAAGTTGGTCCACCATCGACAGTGACCCGCGTTCGGCGCGCCCGCGGCACTCACGCGCGAATGCCGCGTCGCCCATCTCCTCCGCCATCTCCGCCGCCGCACGCACGGCGGCGAGGAACATCGACGTGAGCCACGAGATCTTGCCCCACCACGTCGCGTCCAGCGTGTTGTACTGCGCGCCGTCGAGCAGCCCGTCGCCGTCGATATCGCGGTCGAGCAGGCAGCGGGTCGCTCTCTTCACGCGCGGCCAGATCCGCCGCAGCATCGCGTCATCACGCGACATCTGGTGCTCGCGTAACGCCCGCAGGATCGCCCCGGCCTGCCCGTCCACCGCGAGTTCCCGCGCCGCTTCGCCCCGGTAGTGGATGATCCCCGTGTCGTCGTCAAACTCGGCGCCAAAATCCACCCGCTCGCGGAGCGATCGCTCCAAAACGGGGAAGAGCCGCCCCACCGCCTGCGCGTAATGCCACACGTGCGCGCAGGTGCCGGCGCAGCAGTGCGTGCCCTCCCACGCGTAGAACCGGCCGCTGTCGAACAGGTGGCACGTCGACGTCGCGAGCGTCGAAGTGTTCGCCATCGTCCGGTCCAGGAACCAGTGCGGGAGCGTCGAGTCGTACCACGTGTCGCGCCAGAGCCGCGTGCGGCCACCGAGTTCCGCCTCGTCGCGGGCGATCCGATCCACCACCGCCATCGCGTCCGCGTACGCCGCGTAGTGACGCTTCAGGGACTTGATGTCCTTGATGAACCGCATCTGCTCTCGCGGCGGGATCGCGAAGTGCCACGCGTAGACGAACGTCACCGTGGCCTCCGCCCCGGGCTCGATCATCACGCGGCGCGACACACGGGCCACCGGCTGGGCGGGGAACTCCGCTCTCACCGAATCGCCCGCAGCCCCCGGGCTCGCTTCGTCGCCCGATTCACCGCCCAGAACCGCCAACGCCATCGTGCCGAAGTCCGGCTGCTCTTCCAGCGTCACGGGTTCCGTCCGCGCCTGGTCGGTCAGTACGAAGTCATCGCACCCGATCTGCCCCCACCCGCCGGTGAAGCCGTCGAGAATCTGCAGCCGTGCCTCGCGCCCCGCGAACTGCCGCACATCCCAGTTCTCCAGCCGCATGCGGTTGTCGTTGCGACCGGTCGCGGTGCGCACCGGCGCACCATCGATCACGAGATTCACGCACGTCTGGCCGGGGTGGTTGCCCCCGCCGATGCGGAAACTCAGCCAGTCGCGGCTGATGACGAACGGATCGCTAAGCATCGATCCGATGTGCGTGTCGGCCTTGCCGACGTCATCGCCGGTGCGGGTCTCATGGCTGTTCACCAGCCAGCGGCCCTGCGCGTTCACGTCGCCCTGGTATTCGGCAATGTCGGACACATTGCGGGGCGTGGCGCCGAAGGCCGTGCCCGTCACAGCCCAACCCTTGTACGTCCCTTTCTCAAAGTCCTCGATGACCACATCTTCACGCCCCGTCGAGCGTGCCGCAACCGGCGCCGCTTCCACGCCGCACGCGACCGCGGCGTATCGCTCCCCGCGTACCACGCGGTTCACGCGCCATCCCCGCCCCTGCTGCCCGCTGCGGATGCACGCCGCGTTGGCGAGAGTGCCCGCAACTTCCACCTCCACCGCTTTGGCCGAGGTGTTGCGTAGTCGCACACGCATCAGCGTCGCGGGCAGGCCGGACGCCTCGACGTCCAGCGGGCTGAACGGGGAGAACACCTCGAGATTCGCCACGACAGGGCATCCAGGGTCGGTGTACTCGATCTCAGCGATCGGCCACCGCCCCTTGAACGCGATCTCTTCAAAGCCGGTGGCGTCCAACGGACGCGCATCGCCCCCGTCGATGCGCACGCTCAGCCCTTGCTCGAACGGTTGCGCCGGCCGCGCGGGCTTGGCGTAAAGCGGGCCCGCCGTGGAACTCCACTCCGGGGCTTGCGGGAGATTGAAAATGTCCCAGTGCCAGAGCCGACCGTCGCCTGACAGGTACACCTGCCCGCAGCAGATGCCGCCGACCGGGAAGCCGATGAACGTGAGTTCGTTCTTGGATTTTCGGTACTCTGCGGGGCCGCCGGGCTCAAAGAGCGAACGCACCCAACGGGCGTCCCACTTCTTGTCGGCCGGAATCGGGAACTGGTCGTCGTCAACCGCGAAGGGCCCGGCGATCGCGCCGCGGGGCAAGACCCCGCCCATCGCCGCGAGCAGCGCACCGCCCGTGAGCATGAACTCTCGCCTCGAGAAGAACGACCCCGCGCCATCGGGCGGACAGCATCCGCCGCCGGGCGCGCAGCAGTGGCCGCTTGGTGATTCCGCGTTCATGCCCCCAGTGTACGTGCCGGCCGCATCCGGTCGTCACCGCGCGCACCAGCGCGTCCACATGCCCCGCAAGGCGTCGCTGAATCGTGCGCAGAACTCGACCCGGTCGCACAGCGGCGAGACCGCGACGCGGTCGCGCAGCGTGGCCCGGTAGTGCGCCAGCCGCGCCGGGTCGCGGGCCAGATCCGCCGCGAGGGTCACGTACGCGTCTTCGCTCGTAGCGATAAGTTCCGGCACGCCCACGGCGTTCAGCAGGCTCACGCCCACGCGGGCGGCGTGCGTCGCGCCCGCCAACGCCACGACCGGCACGCCCATCCAAAGCGCTTCGCAGGTGGTGGTCGTGCCGTTGTACGGAAGCGAGTCCAACGCCACGTCCACCAGCGCGTACTTGGCCAGGTGCTCGGCGATGCCCTTGGTGGGCTCCATGATCTCGACCCGCTCCGGGGCGATGCCGCACGCCCCGAACTCGCGGTACACTCGGGCCTTGGCGTCGGGGTCCTTGAGTTCGAATGTCTTCATGATGAGCCGCGATCCCTCAACGCCCTTGAGCACCCGCGACCACAGGGCGATCACGCCCGCGCCGATTTTCTTGTTCGCGTTGAACGAGCCGAAGACCGGCCCGGCCCCACCCGCTTCACGCGACGGCGTCGGCGCATCCCGCGGCGGCTGGTAGCACAAGAAGCACGGGTCGATCCGGACCAGGGTCTCCGTGCACCGCTCGTCAAAGTCCGGATGGTCCGGCTCCATCGCCGCCCCCGAGCGGGCCTCGCGCAGCGGGTCGGTCCACCCGTCCACGATGCGGTAGTCAATCTCTTTGAGCCCCGTGGTGTTGGGGTACCCGCAGTACGTCGCCTGCACCGGCGCGGCCTTGTACGACATCGCCGTCAGCTGGCTGTTGAGCGTGTGGCCGCTCAGGTCGACGAGAATGTCGATGCCTTGCTTCTCGACGAGCCGCGCGATCTCGATGTCGATCAGGTCGCCGCACTCGTGCCATCGGGCGACCATCTTCTTGAGCCGCTCTGAGGTGGCATCCGGATGGCGAGACGTGGAGAACGCATGCACCTCGAACTTCGAACGGTCATGGAGATCAAAGAACGGCTCCATGAAGAACGAGACCGAGTGCGTGCGAAGATCATTGCTCACGAAACCGACCTTCAGCCGCCGACCCGCGTCCCGCGTGCCCCGATAGGTGAACTTCTCCGCCGGGCGATACTCCGCCAGCAGTTCTCCGTAGCGCCGGTGAGCGTTGGAGCATTCCGCGACGCTCGCGCCGTACAAGTAGTTCAACCCGGCGCACAGGCCGCCCCACAAACTCGCGTCGCGCGGGTACTTCTCCAGCGCAATCCGCGTGAAGTCCACGGCTTTTTCCACCTCGCCCATCGCCATTAACGCGCCGCAGTAGGTCATGGCCACCTGCGGGTGCAGCCCCACCTTGAGCACCGCCTCGCAGTGCGCCGCGGCGTCCCGCGTGCGGTGTTCGTCCAACGCCCTGTTCGCCAGGCTCAGTCGCGCGTCGGGGTGCGCAGGGTTGATTGCGATCGCCCGATGCAGGGAAGCCTCCGCGGCCTCCCGCTTGCCCGTCGCGTCCTGCACGAGCGCCAGGTTGGTGTGATAGCTCGCGTCCTGCGGCCGCAGGTCCGCCGCACGCTTGGCGTAGAACAGCGCCCGCTCGTACTGACGCATTTGGTACAGCGTGACCGCCAGAAGACTCACGACGTCGGGCTCGGCGGGGTGCTTGGCGGCCAGGGCCTGCAACGCCCGCGCGGCGTCGGCGTGCTTGCCGGAATCGGACAAAGCCTTGGCATCGAGCAGTTTGGCCAGCAACTGACTCATCGGCGGCAACCGTACGCCGTTGGACGGCCCCGTCCGTCCCGCCCGCCCAGCGCCGAAACCACGCCGATCCGGATGCCGAAAACCGGGCGTTGCCGCCGGTGCGCGATATCATTGAAACTCATGGCCGGTGGGCGACACATCCAACCCCTCTTTGATCTGGTCAAGCGGCCGGACGCCTCGCAGGCGCAGGATCGTCAGTCGATGAATCCGGGCGTTGGCTGGCGGCCGGGCCTGTCCCCGCGCAAAGTCGAGCCCCGCACCGAGCCCAGCGCCCCCAAGCCCACCATCCGCCTGGAGCTCAAGCCCGGGGCCTCGCCCCCGCAGTCGCCGGCACGCGACCCCGATCCGCCGTCTGGCGACCCTTGGTATTACGGCGTGCTCGGCCGCAACACGGTCCAAGTGCCCGTGAACGCGATCTATTACGCGTCGGCGGTCATGGTGCTCCTGGCCTTCGTCGCGGTGATCGCGGGCTCGCTGATGGCCCGCAACCGGGCCGCGTCGAACGAACCCGTGCGTCCCGCCCCGCCAGTGACCGAGCCCGCCGAGTACACGCCCGACCCCGCACCTGCCGCCAGCAACGCCCAAGCCCAGAAGCCGACCGAAGGGACCAGGCAGACGAGCAAGATCGAACCGCCCAAGCCGTCCCCCGCCAGCACGATCGCCCCCGGGAACACGATCACCTCCAAAGGCGGGCTCGCCGGCGACCCGCGCGAACCGGAGATGAACTACCTCGCGCTGGCCATCATGACCCGAACGGAAGCCGAAGCCGCTGTGGCATTCCTGTCGCAGAACGGCTTGGAAGCCTTTGCGATCCCGGTTGATCGGGCGGGGGGCAACGCCAACAATCTTGACCCGTCGAAAAGTCCTTACCGGCTCTACGCCGCGAAGGGAGTTTCGAAGGCGGAATACGAAAAGAAGATGACGGCCCGGACCAACACCGAGGCCGCCGTCGCCCGGCTGGGACAAGTATGGCAGAAGGAGCATCGTGGCTCCTCGAACTTCGCCAAGCCCAACTGGGAAAGGTACAAATGATCCGGCCCGTGGGCCGAGTTTGAAAAGCAAGAGCAAGGAACCCGCCATGAGCCTGGACCGTTCACTGAAGATCTCCGCCAACCTCGCCGGCAAGCGCAGCGTGATGACCCGCACCGAGCGCATCGCCAAGATCAAGGCCGACAAGAAGTGGGACGACAAGAAGAACACCGCCCTTGGCCTGGCCAAGACGCTCGTCTCCAAGTAAGCCGTTCCGCGGAGCTGTTCTCGTAGCCCGAACACCGAATCGACCATGCCCGGGCGTGGTCGTTTTTCATGCGCCCGATTTCTTGGGGACGCCCGCCAACACGCCCCTCGCTTGCGATTCCCGCTGCGTCGCCTGGTCTAACGTCTCCAACGCGGCGTTGAACGCCGCCGTCGTCTCGCGCGTATCGAACACATACTGATTCCCGTCGCTCACGGTCCACGTTCCCTTGCAGTCTTCCAGCACCATGATGACCGCCTCCAGCGCCCGGGCGGTCTGCACCTGCGCCCTGGCGTGCCCGAGCATGGAGTCGTATCTGATCGCCCGCATGTGCTGCGTGGACGCCACCGGGTCGACGCCTGTCGCTTTGGGATTCGCTCTCAGGGCGACCGCACGGATCTTGAGCGGGGCACTCGTCACGAACATTTCGTACGTCTCCGCGGCGGACACAATGCGCCTCGCCGCCGCCAGACGAGCAGCGACGCCCGCAGCGTCGGCCGCCGGTTTCACCAATCCGCCCGTCTCTGTGAACTCCTGCACCGCCGCGTCCAACTCCGCGTTGAGCGGCTTCATCTGGTCCGCCCACACGGACGTCGCAGCGTCCAACTCCGCCAATCCCAGCAGGGCCCCGCTAGCCATGGGCGCCGCCGCGGCCACGCGTGCCGGCAGGAGCACGTTGTTCACCATGCCGCTCCACAACACCCGCTCCGCCCCCGCGACCCCAAGCAGCACGCACGCCGCGAAGTTCGCCGCCTTCCACGACCGACGTCCCAGGTAGTAGACCACCGTGCACAGAAACAGGGCGACGATCGGCGTGGCGATCAGGTCGTACCACACGCGCCCCGCGGACTGGCGCGACAGAAGCGTGCCCGCGAACACCGCGACCGCGAACAGAACGAGAAACACGACCGTGACCGGATACACGCGCCGTGACGTCGCCGTTCGCCCGATAGCTGGTGCGATCGCGAAGTTATCCGAACCCGTCTCCGATCCCGTGGCTGATGTCTGCATGCCTGCCCTTTCGTTGGTGATAAGAAAGCCCCGCAACGTCCGTTCCGGCGCGCCGCCCGCCTCGAATAAGCCATAACCTTGCTCGGGGCAACTCCTCGTCGTGGGAATTCGGCTCGGAGAAGCACGCATGGGTGGGTCAATCGCTCGCTGTATTCTCTCGTTCGCGATCCTTGCCGGCACGGCGCACGGACAGGCGGTGGCGCCCGCGGCCAAGCTCCTGCCCGATTCACAGCGTGCCCTCAACGTCGTCCTCAACCGCTACCCCGGCGTTCGCGTCGTGCGCGAGGGCGACCGCGTGACAGCCTTGGGCGGCCGCGCGTTCGGCCCCATCGCCAAGACCCCGGAACTCGCCGCCGAGGCGTGGATCGCCGCTCACATCAAGGCCCTGGGCGTCGGCGCTCCCGAACTCGTCCTCGAACGCGTCGACGAAGTCTCCCGCGGCCGCTTCACGATTCTTGTCTATTCACAGGAAATGAACGGGCTGCCGGTGGAGGATGCCCGCCTGCGGATCACCGTCACCAACGCCCACCCCCAGGTCGTTCTGGTCACGTCAACCCTCGCCGCCGCTCCCGAGGAGGGTCTTTCCGCGCCGGCCATTCCGGAGAAACTCGTCCCCTCTCTCGCGACGGCGTGGGCCTCCGCGGACTCCCGGCGTGTGAAGCTCTCCGCCACCCTCAGCGATGCAACCTGGAGCGAACCGCAACTCATTGCCTGGCGCGGCGAGAACGGCATCGGCCGCACCGCCTGGCGCATCGAAGCCGACGCGCCCGAAGGCGGTTCGACCTTCGTCATCGACGCCGCGACAGGTGAACTCCTCGCCGACCGCCCGCACCGGGCGGACTACTCCATCAGCGGCACGGTGCGAATGAACGTCATCGGCGGCACCACCGCTTCCGGACCCATCGCGGAAGTGCCCGCCGAATCGCTACGTGCCAGCATCCTCCCCGGCGGCGCGATCGGCGCCTACACCGCCCGCGGCGGCGCGTTCAGCCTGGAACCCGCCTCAACGCCCAGTACTGTGCAGGCGTGCATCCAGTTGGGCCAGTACGCCCAGGTCTCCAGCAACTCGGCCTGGCCCCTGAACTGCTGCGCACAGGCCACGCTCAACGACGGTGAAAACACGGCGCTGTTCATCAATCCCGACCCGGACTACGCCACCACCGCCGCGACCACCGCGTATTACCACGTCACGGGCACCCACCATTTCATCCGCGATCGCGCCCCCACGTACGCGGGTCTGGAGTTCATGCTCCCCGTGCGTGTCAATGAAGCGCCCTGCACGGCGTACTACCAGGGCGGCGCCTCCCCGCAGCTCACCTTCAGCCGCCAGGAGGGCGCCTGCCCCGGCACCGCATTCTCCACGATTATCAGCCACGAGTACGGCCACTTCTTCCTCGACCGCCTGGGCATCATCAACGGCAACGGCTTCGGCAGCCCCAACGCTTTCGCCGAGGGCTTCTGCGACACCCTCAGCGAGCTCGTGCACGACACGCCCTGCCTGGGCACGGGCTGGATCGAACGATGCGCCGGCAACAACACGCTCTCCTACCCCTGCGCCTGCACCAACCAGTGCACCGGCGAGCAGACCTACGCCTGCGGCGACATGCTCGCCGGGATGTTCTGGGATCTGCGCACCAGCCTTGGGCTGGAGTTCGCCCGCCAGATGTTCGTCGACTTTGCCCTCATCACCTCCGGGGGCGAGTGGCTCTACTCCAGCAACGCCCTGCACGCCCGCACCGCGCTTGAAATCCTCACGCTCGACGACGAGAACGCCAACCTCAACGACGGCACCCCGCACAACGCGGCGATCTGCGCCGCGTTCACCTCACGCAACATCCAGTGCGGAGTGTTCGCCCCGCCCACGCGCCTGATCAGCCAGCCCAGCCCAACGCCCGCGTTCGTGAGGCCCATGGAATCGGGCACGATCAACGTCTCCGTCACCCCGCCGCCCACCGGCCCGGCCCCCACGCACCTGTCGTACTACATGTACTGGGGCAACACGGCGTCTTTGCCTCAGTACCTGCGACTCAACACCGATCGCCCCACACCCGTGCCGTACCCCGCCACACTCCCCTTCGGCGCATCCGTGCATGTCAATATAAGCGTCGGCATCGGCGAAGACGAAGAGACATTCCAGGCGATGGACTACCTCTCCTTCACCGCCGAGGCCGCGTGGCCCGGACGGCGGCTTTATTCGACCTCGTTCGCCGACGCGGGCGGCTGGATGACCGGTTCCAACGGCGTGTTGCCGGGGCTCATCACCGCCTCGGGCGCGTTCCGTCTCACCAACCTCCCGCTCGCCGCACTCAACGCCCCCACCACCGATGTCGACGGCTCCCGCCGCTGTTTCGTCGCCGGCCCGCTCTTCGGCGGCACGACCATCCTCACGTCTCCCACCGTGGCCCTGCCCGCGAACATCCCCTACCCCACGGTGCAACTGGCCCACTGGTGGAAGAGCAGCGGCTCGCCCGGGCAGCTTCGAATCTCGGCCATGGGTGACAACGGCGTCACCGCCGCTCTGGCCGCCTATCCCATCGACAGCCGCGGCTGGGCCTTTGAGCGCCTCCGCATCCCCTCCACGCTGACCGGCAGCGTGTCCGTCCGCATCGTCGCTAACGACCCCGCTCCCAACGCCGCCGGCAGCACTTTCGCCGCCGTGGATGCCTTCGCCATCATCGGCCGCCGCCGCTGCCCCGCCGACTTCACGGACGACGGCGCGATCACCCAGGCCGACCGCGACCGCTTCCTCGCCCTGTACGCGCAGCGCAATCCCGAGGCCGACATCAACGCCGACGGCAAGGTCACCCAGGCGGACATCGCGTTCTTCGAGCAACGATTCGCCGGCGGTTGCTGAACAAAAAAGAAAAACGCCGGACGGAGGTGCGTTCCGTCCGGCGAATCATTGAAGTAGACCTCTACCAGTCTACAAGAGAGGGAGTTCATCGCGACATCACGCCATGGCCAGACGCCGATGCTTGTGGCTGATGCCTTCGCGTGTTACTTGGGCAGAATGACCGTGTCGATCACGTGGATCACGCCGTTGGAGGCGTCGATGTCCGCGCTGGTCACCGTCGCCTCCTGCACCTTGACCTTGCCGCCGTCGGTCTTGGTCTCCACCTTCGCGCCGTTCAGGGTCGCCACCGAAGCGCCCTTCGCCGCGGCGTCGGAGAAGACGCGGCCGCTCACCACGTGGTACTTGAGGATCGCCGCCAACTTGTCCTTGTTCTCGCTCTTGAGCAGGTTGTCCAACGTCTCCTTGGGCAGCTTCGCGAACGCCTCATCGGTGGGCGCGAAGACCGTGAACGGGCCCGGGCCCTTGAGCGCTTCCACCAGACCGGCGCGGTCCAGCAGCATCGCCAGCGTCTTGAACGAACCCGCGGCGACGGCGGTGTCCACGATGTCCTTGTCCGAGGGCAGGATCACCGTGTCGATCACGTGGATCACGCCGTTGGTGGCCTTGATGTCGGCCTTCGCAACGTTCGCGCCGTCGATCGTCACCTTGCCGTCCTTCGCCACCAGGTCCACGCGCTGACCGTTCACGGTCGCGACGTGGGACGTCTTGACGTCCTTGGAGAGCACCTCGCCGCTCACCACGTGGTAGGTCAGGATCGAGGCCAGCTTGGCCTTGTTCTCAGGCTTCAGGAGGCTCTCAAGCGTCTCCTTGGGCAGCTTGGCGAACGCCGCGTCGGTGGGCGCGAAGACCGTAAACGGTCCCTTGCCCTTGAGCGTCTCGACCAGCCCGGCGGCCTTCACGGCGGCAACAAGAGTCTTGAAATCTCCCGCGGCGACGGCCGTGTCAACGATGTCGGCCTCCGCCGTGCTCATCATGCCCATCGAGGCGTGTTCCGTCTTGCTCGCGCTGCACTGAGCCGAAGCGAAACCGGACGAAAGAAGAACGATACCAGCGGCCAAAGTGATACCAAGGTCGCGTTTCATCGACTTTATCTCCACAAGTGTTGTCTGTTAGTTCAGCCCGGCGGTTTCTACCGCCCCGGCACGTCCTTCCTTCGGACGCCGCCGCGCCCCGGATTCACCGCACGCCGCCGCCGGGCGCAGAAAAAAACCGCCGGGGATAATCCCGGCGGCTTCAACTTGTGCTTCGGATTCAGTTCGGGCGGAGCGTCAGTTCAGGATGACGATCTCAACGCGACGGCTCGCGGCCTTCGTGGACTTGGGCTTGGAAGACCCGTAACCCACCGCCTGGATGCGACCCGCGCTGATGCCCTTGGAGGCAAGATACTTCTCAACCGCCTGCGCACGCGCCTCGCTCAACGCATCGTTGCTGGGGAACTTGGACTTCTTGATCGGGTCCGAGTCGGTGTACCCCTCGACGCGGACGTTGTGCCCGCTGTACTTGGTCTTGATCGTGGTGGCGATGCGGTCCAGAGACTTCTTCGAGTCGGCCTTGAGCGTCGCCTGACCGGGCGCAAAGAGCACGTCGCCCGAGAGGCGGGCCCGCATATTGCCCTGATTGTCCTCGTGGAAATCGCCGTCACCGCCGCCGCCGGTCTTGGCGCCCTTCCCGCCGCCGCCCACGTTCCCGCCGCCGTCGGTCATCATGCCGGTCGGGGGCTCCTGCGCCTTGGTGTTCGCCGCGGCCAAGCGCTGCTCAAGTTCGGCGTTGCGGGAGTCCTTGTCGCGGTTGGCCTGCTCGAGCGTCGCGTACTTCTCGCGCCACTCGTTGTTTTCCGCCTTGAGAGCGTCCATCTCCTTCTTCTGGCTGTTGCAGCCGCCCAGAAGCAGTGATGCACCCAAGACCGCCACCAAACCAAGACCGATCCGACGCAGAGCGCCCGTCCGTGACATGCCGTGCCCCTTCAGTTGTATTCTCGCGACTCGCGGGGCAACTCCGCCCCGGCGCGATAAATCTTATCGGCTTGAACAGTGATTGTGCAGCAAAACCGCCCAAACTCTTTGCAATTTCGCAAAAAAATCGGAAGCCCCGCGAACAGCGAATCGCTCCGATTCGCTGCGATTCACGGCAGTTGGATCGGCCCGCCGTTGTGCAGCACCAGTCCCAACAGCTTTTCCACAGCGGGCTTCAGGAACCACACCAGCACCGTGCCCACCGCCAGATACGGCCCGAACGGCATCGCCCGCTGCAGCGTCCCCGATGTCAGCTTGCCCAGAAACGTCCACGCCACGCCCACGAACGCCGCGGCGAAGAACGCCAGCACCGCGTCCACCCAGCCTAAGCACGCCCCCACCGCCGCCATCAGGTGCACATCACCCAGCCCCAATGCTTCCTTCCCCACCGCCAGCGAGCCCACGATGCGCCACAGCCACACCATGCCCCCGCCGATCAGATAGCCCATCAGCACGCCCGTGAGCACGTTCAGCCACAGCGGCATCATGTGCGCCGGCACAGCATCGCCGAACGGCGTGGTCGTCCAAGGCCCTGCCATCTTGATCGCCAGCGCCGCCCCGCCCAGCCCCAGCCCGATGCACGGAGCCAGGAAGAGAATCTCCCGCAGCATCTCCCGCCGCGCGTGCGGATACTGGATCCACATGTGCGGCGCATCCGGCGATTGAGCCTCTTGGCCCGATGCCGCCTCTTCCGCGGCCTGCTTGGCCTCCGCATCCTTCGCCCACTCGTCGTAATCCGCGAAGCTCCGCTTCACCACCCCAAGCCCCATCAGGGCGTTGGAAATGACCAACCCCAGCGCCGCACCGATGCTTCCCCCCGCCCAGGCCCAGCCGTGCGGCCCCGGCGTGGCGATCGCCCATTCCCACCCCGGCGCGTGCCGCGTCAGCCCGCCCCCGGTGCGACCAAGCCACCACGCCAGCATCGGGTGAGCCGCCAGGGCGGCCAGCGCGGGCACCCACGTGAGCGCCATGGGGATGTGGTACGTGCGTGCGTCGATGAGCAGGCTGGCCGTCAGGCACGTCCACAGGGTGACGATCATCACGAACAACGGCCAGGTCTCCGGGAACCCCCCCGCGCCCCACTCGGGCTGCCAACGGTAGAAGTTGAGCCCCAGGAACTGCCCACCGTCGGCGTAGAGCAGGATGAACGTCAGCCCGAAGAGCGCGGCGACCACCGCCTCCACGATCGGATACTCGGGCGACACCTTGCAGCGGCAGAACCGGCACCGTCCCCCGAGCATCAGCCAACCGAAGATCGGGATATTCTCGCGCCAGGTCAGCCGCGTCTCGCAGTTGGTGCACCGCGAAGGCGGCGTCACCACGCCCAGCCCCAGCGGGATGCGGTAGACCAGCACGTTGGTCAGCGACCCCAGGCACGCGCCGAACGCCATCACCCACACGACCTTCAGAATCTCGAAGGAGAGCAGCAGCAGGTCGATTCTGGTGACGGCGAGCATCATGGGAGCGGACGACGACTCTTGAACAGGGGAAGCGCTGAAAAAACGCGAACGGGGCCGGGAGCGGCCGGTCTCAATATCGGCGTTCGGCGGGGCGGAAGCGGATTACTCGTCGCCGTCCTGCCCCAACCCCGCGGCCTGCTTGTTGAGCTCCTCAACGCGCTGTTCCTGGCGGGCCAGAATCTCCTTGCACCGCTTGATGAGCGCCACGCCCTGCTCGTACTCGCCGATCGAGGCCTCGAGCCCGAGTTTGCCCCCTTCGATGCGCTCCACGATCGACTCCAGACGCTCCAGCGCTTGCTCGAAGGAAAGAGATTCTGGGGTTGGGTCCTTAGCGGGCACGCGGGAACGTAGGGGGCGTGACAGGCAATCGCAAGCGACTCCCGCTGACCAACCTCGTCGCTCACGGCCATGCTCCACTCCGGGGGATCGAACTTTGGCGGTCATAGCCGCCCGCAGCACGCCCGCACCGACGCCCGATGCCGATTCCATTATCCGGACGTTCCCGCCGTCCGCTCCATGCTCTTGAAAACCAAAAACACAACGACGCGGCTGCAAGGCCGCGTCGTTGGTTGATTCAATCACTCACCCACGATCAGGTCACCGGGCCGCTGAGGCCCAGCGGGGTGCCCAGCGTGCCAAAGCCACCCGGGAAGACGCGGTCGTAGTGCGCCATGTAGGCCACGATCGGGACCGGTCCCTTGACCGAGAGCGTGTACCACGCGCTGCTGAGGCGACGGGAGCCCGTCACGAACTGATCGACGGTGTACTCGGAGACACGCCGCGCCGGCAGGGTGCGGCGGAAGGTCTCGCCGCCGGGCGTTCCGTCGTAGTTGATGGTGATCTCCACCGTGGTGTCGGTGTTCGCGGGGTTGTAGAGCCGCAGATACTCGACGACGCCGGGGTGATTGTCGTTGTCGCCGGGGCGGAAGCCTTCGCCGAAGCCCCAGGTGGTGTACGCCGTCTCGGCGAACGCGCTCGAGACGCCGTCGTTGAACGCGTTGCTGAACGAGCTGATCGAGACCGGCTGGGTCGAGGAGTAGTACACGGCGTAGGGCTTGCCCGAGGGGAAGTTGGGCAGCGTCTGCACGTCCAGAGCCTTGTTGGAACCGGCCGGCACAGTCAGCAGCGTGCGGTAGGCGCTGCCATTGTCGAACAGGAACGAGAACGTCACGTCGGCCGACGCCGCGCTGGCGTTGAGCACGCCGATCTGCTCGGCGGTGGCGTTGAGGCCGAACTGCCCCTCGGGGATGACGCCGGTGAGCGAGCCCATGCCCACGTCGCCGACCTGACCGGCAGCCTCCAGGGCCACGGTGTCAAAGTGCGAGAGAGCCGCCACGATCGGGATGTTGCACTCGACCGTCACGCCGTACTTGCCCTCGGGGAGGAAGGCGATGTCGTTGACGGCCACGCCGCCGCGCCGGTAACCCTCCAGGCCGTCCGCAACGCTGCCGTCGAGGCGGACCGTGCGGAACTCCTGCGTGTAGACCGTGCCGCCGCCGACCGGGTAGAACTTGATGGTGACCTTCTGGGTCTCGGCGTTGGGGTTGTAGAACGTGATGAAGTCGTTGTTGCCCGAGCCCTTGTTCACGTCGCCGAACGTCCAGGAGGTGCTCACGCGGGTGGTGAACGCCTCGCCGATCGCCACGTGGGCGCCGGCGACCTGGTTGAGGTCGTAATGGCTGAAGGTGGACGCCACCGGGCGATCCGACCGGATCTCCAGGGCGTACGCCGGAACGCCGCCGCCCGGGTTCACGCGGCCCGCCAGGGCCGTGCCGTTGCGGTACAGATCAGGTGTGATGAGCGTCAGGCCGCTGCGGCTGTTGGCGGCGATGGTGAAGTCGCCCACCAGTTGGTCGCGCGTGCCCTGCTCGTAGCGGGCGATGACCACCACGCGTGCGGGCTGGTCGTTGACGTTGCCGATCGGAAGGAACGTGAAGATGTTGTCGCCGTAGAACCCTTCGGAGTAGTACTCGCGGTACGGCAGGGTGGGAACCGTCACCGCCGGGCCCGGGCCAGTCGCCAGCAGTTCGGTGGCCGGAGCGGCGGGGTTCGCCGTCAGGTGGCCGTTGCCGGTGCCGGAGTTGATCTGGGTGTACAGCGCGTCCACGGCGGCGGGTGTGTTGCCGAAGAGGATGAAGTACCGGAAGCTCGTCGAAGCGCCCGCGGCCAGGTCGCCGATGTTGTACAGAAGCACCAGTTGACGGTCCGCGTTCTCGCCGTTGGGATCGTTCACCGGCAGGGCCAACAACTGCAGCGGATCTCGGATGACCTGGGTGCGGCTCAAAGTCGTTGCGGTGACGCGAGTCTCGCTCGCCGGCGCGGCAAGAGCCATCGTGAGGCCCTGTGCGAACTGATTGTTCACGTACTGGGCGGAGACGACCTTGCGAGACACGCTCACGTCGTTCTTGGTCTCCTGCCGCTGATCGCCCAGCGACACGCCCGGGTCGGGGTTCATGCCCTCCATCCACGCCACAGAGCTGATGCGGGCCGAGGAGGTATTGGTGAGGTACACATCCACCGCCACGAAGCCGTCGCCGGTCCCGAACGAGAGCGACCGCTCGATCTTCAGGCCCTTGAACGTCGACTTGCTGGTGACGCGGCTGTTGAACGCGTCGCTCTCGTCCGCGATCGAGAAGGGCAGCTGCGCCGAGTCGCGGAAGTTGGCGAACGAGTCGCCCGCGGCGTTCGCGCCGATGAACCGCTGGTTGGCGTTCTGGTTCGGCAGGAAGTCGATCCCGTTGAACGCGAGGCCCACCGTGCCCTGTGCGTCGGTACCGTTGAGGATGCCCGAGGTATCGATGCCCGCGTCGACCACGTCCTCACGCAGCACCAGGGCTCCGTCGCTCACGCCCGCCGCGAGGCTGAACGTCAGGGCGTAACCGCCGGTGGTGACCGCCGGGCGGCTGGAGGCGTCGCCCACCAGGGTGGGGTTGTATGTCGTGTTGTTCGCGTCGCTGACGGCGATGTAGTAGACCCCGCCGCTCGAGAAGATGTAGTTGTTGATCGACGACGTGAGCGAGTCGGTGGGGTTGGAGAGCTTAATCTCGACGCCGGCCGAGTCGAACAGCCGCAGCGCCGAGTTGAACGTGCCGGGCGCGTTGTTGGCCGCGGTGGGAGCCACCGTGGCCGTGAGGCTCGTGCCGCCGTCGGCCGTGAACTTGAAGATGTCGCGGTCGTAGGAACCGAACCCGCCGTCGCCCAGGAAGGCCGTGAGCTGCGTGCTGCCGGTGCCCGAGAAGTTCGGGACCTGCGCCGCGGTGTTGAGCGTGTCGTTGCTCTCAAAGGCGCCGAAGATATCGTTGCCGAAGGTGAACTGCAGCGACCAGGAGTTGAGCGTGCCGGAGTTGAGGCCCGCCGCGTCGGTGATCTTGAGCGTCCAGGTGCCGTTGCCGTTGGTGCCGTCGAACCCGCCCAGCGAAGCCTCGGGGCGGAAGGTGCCCGTGAAGGGCGCCGCGCCCCCAGCGATGGCGAGGCTGCCTTCGTCGTCGAAGATCGTGTTGGTCAGGTTGTCGCCGCTGCCGCCGCGGCGGTTGAAGAGCACCACCTCGCGGTTGAGCGGCGAGATGAGGCTGATCACCAGGTCCGCGTCGAACGTGTGGCTGATGTCGAGCTTGACGTTGACGTCCAGGATCTCGCGCGAGTCCGTCACCGTCAGCGTGGAGGTCGTCACGCCCTGGGTCTGAGCCGGATCCACCGGGATGCGGCGGGGAAGGTTGGGGTCGGTCGACGGGATGGTCACCACGTCGTCCGCGGAGATCTGCACCGTCATCCGCAGGTTGTACGTGCCGGTGGACTGCGAGGCGCCGCTGGCCGCGAGCCTGGGGTCGTACGCGCCGTTGCCGAAGCCCGACACGCCCACGTAGTACGTGCCGCCGGTCTGCACGAAGAAGCTGACGAACGAGTCTCTGCCGCCCGAGTTGTCGTTGGCCGCGAGTTCAAGCCCGTTGGCGTCGAACAGCCGCAGATACGAGTCCAGGTTCGAGGGCTGCGCCAGACGCGCAGCTATCGTCTCCGCCGAGATCAGCCCGCCGCGAGGAAGGTCCACGCGGAACAGGTCCACGTCCAGGTTGCCCGAGAGTCCGTTGCCCAGCGTCACGCCCGTGAAGTTGGCCTGGCCGCTGGAATCGAATGCCACCGGCGTCGCCTCCGCCAGCGTGTCGTTGGTCTCAAAGTCGCCCGACACCGCCACGATCCGGAAGTCGTAGGTCTCGTCGGTGCCGCCGGTGCTGTTGCCGTTGAGGTACTTGCCGTCGGTGTCGCGGAACGTCGTATTGCTCAGCACGAGCCGGTAGGTGTCCACCGGCAGACGCTGGCCCGCGAGGCTCGCGAGGTTGAGCGAGATGGTGACCTGCCGCGGGTTCGTCAGGCTGCGCGTCACGGCGGAAATCGGGATGATCACGTCGTTGGCATTGCCGAAGGTGTCGTCCGGGCCCGAACCCCGCAGCGAAACGCCCGCCGCGGTGAGCAGCGTGCCGTCGATGTCCTTGCTGAACTGCACCGTCACCGTGTTGAAAGCCTGCCCCGTCGCGGGGTTGATCTGGCCGGCGACCGGGCCGGGCGACACGGCCCGCACTACCGGTCCCGAGATGCCGATGATCTGCAGCGACCGGGTTGCGTTGATGCGCCCGCCCGAACGGATCTTGCCCTGCAGAGAAGGCAGCGGGTCGCTGCCGTTGATGAGCGCCTCGCGGATCTCCACCGCCGAAGCGTTGGGCTTGGCGGCCTTGAGCAGAGCGACCACGCCGGCCACGATGGGGCCGGAGAAGCTGGTGCCGTCGTTGTAGGCGTAACCGCCGTCCTGCTGGGCCATCAGGATGTCCTGGCCCGGGGCCGCGACATCCACCGTGCGCACGCCGTAGTTGCTGAAATCCGAGAGCGTGTCGTTGTTGTCGGTCGACGCCACCGCGATGATGCCGGGAAGATTGAACGACGCCGGGTACGCCGCGAGGTTCGAGTCGTTGTTGATCGAGTCGTTGCCCGCCGGGTTCACGCCGCGCTGACGCATGAGCGTCGCGTAGTCGTGGGCCGCGACGATCGCACGCGTCGAGAGCCGGCCCGCCGAGTCGGCGATCTTGAGCGCCATCATCGAGACGTTCCACGCCACGCCCGACACGCCGATGCCGTTGTTGCCCACGGCGCCGACGCAGCTCGCCACCTGGGTGCCGTGCCGGCCGCTCTCCTCGTCCATCGGGTCGCTGTCGGAGTTGCCGAAGTCAAACCCGTGCACGTCGTCCACGTAGCCGTTGCCGTCGTCGTCGATGCCGTTGCCCGCGATCTCGCCCGGGTTGGTCCAAATGTTCTGCGCCAGGTCCGGGTGGTTGTAGTTGATGCCCGTGTCGATGATGCCGATGATCACGTCGCGGCTGCCGATGGTCTGGTCCCACGCACCCGTCACGTGGATGTCCGCCCCGGCCGTGCCGAACCCCGACACGTTGATGAACTGCCCCACGTTGCTCAGCGCGTACTGCTCGTTGAAACGTGAATCGTTCGGAAGAGCGGTCGGCTGGTAGTACTGGTCCGGACTCACGCTCTTGAGGTGCGGCACAACGCCGATCAGGGCGTCCGCGGCCTCGGCCGTCACACGCCCCTGCCCCTCGAACCATGCGAACCCGCCGCGCCCGATGCCGCCCGCGCTGCTCACCGACACGCCCAGCCGCGTCGCG
>JBGAMO010000086.1:0-20530 GCA_044222845.1 Phycisphaerales bacterium | reverse complement strand
ACGGAGAGGTAGTCGCCGAAGATGACGGCGCCGACGGTGTCGAGTTCGAGGTTGAAGACCTGGCCCATGACCGCGCCGTCGGCGGTCTGGAACTCGAGGAGTTCGCCGGCCATGGCCTTGGCGAGGCCGTAGATGCGGGCGATGCCGTCGCCGACTTCCACGACGCGGCCGACCTCGGAGACTTCAAGCTGGGCGTCGAACTTGGAGATCTCGTGCTTAATGACGCTTGCGATTTCGTCGGTCTTGATCTTCACGGTCGGGTCCTTGTGGGCCGCGGGAACGCGGGCTGTGGAGGGACTTAACGGGGCCGGGACAGCCGCCGCGGCGGCCGTTTCGGGACGTCGCGGAAAGGCGGGATCCCTTTCGGGGCGGGTCACGCCGGAAAGGGGCACAAGGGTAGGTGGGTGGGCGCGAAAAGAGAAGCGGTGGGGGTCAGACGGAGTGCGAAGTCCGGGCCAGCACCGGCCGGTAGGCGAGGGAGCCCGTCGATCGACCGTCCCGTTCGCGGATATTTTGTTAGGGTTTTGAGAGAAAAACGCCACGGCGGTGAAACCCTGGAGCATTCCCCAAATTACCAAGTGCAAACAAATCAGAAAACGGCAACAAAAAGCCTTGACAGAACGCGGTATGAAAGGATAATGAAAGCGTTTCCATGAGCGCTTTTCGGCACTCATATGTACGGTCCATTTCATTCTCTTTGAGAGAGAGGAGCCAAGATATGGCACTGCTTCGTTTGTGTGGATGTGCCGCGGTTGTGGCCGCGGCGGCTGGTGTGGCGATGGCGTCGTCCGACATTTCGGCGACCAACGCGTTCAAGGTTGAAACCCGGATCTTCAATGACTTCCCGGGCTCGACCTTGTCGGTGACGAATAGCTTCCCCGGCCCGCTCAACTTCAATGAGCAGTTCGCGGTGGGTGAGATTGGCAACTTCGCCAACAAGCACATCGGCTGGCTGTCGAACGACGGCGGCGCATCGCGTCTGGAACTGACGCCTTCGCAGTCGTGGACGATGGAGTTCGATGTGCGGATCCAGGCCCCCTTCGGCCAGCCCCGCAAGGAAGCCGGCGTCGAGGTCCACAATCCCCGTCCGAACAATGTTCCCCCGTACACCGATGAAGGCCAGATCCTCATCGCCAGCGATGGCGAAGTGGCTGTCTTCGGCGCCGTGATGCCCTTCACCGGCTTCGGCAACGCGTACACCCTGGGCGAGACTGCCCACGTCAAGTGGCAGTACTTCGCGGCGGGCACGGCCGATCCGACGCTCGCCGGCTACCGCCTGATCTTCACCGATCCGGTGACGGGCGTGCACGACAGCGGTCTGAAGCTCTGGGGCGTCGAGACCGACGGCACCAACGGCTTCAACCTGGGCACCGTGATGGGCCTCAAGGCTCAGAACACCCGCAACCCCCGCATCGCCGATTCGTCGGACATCACCTACAACAACTTCTCGGTTGTGCCGGCCCCCGGCGCGATCGCGCTGATCGGCTTGGCCGGCCTCGCGGCTGGTCGTCGCCGTCGCTGATCAGAACTCTGATCGCGAGTTCGAACTTGTCGCTCCTGCCGCCGCCCGTGCAACACACGGGCGGCGGTTCTTTTTGAGCGTTGCGGTTTGGCGACGAGCGAGGCGCCGGGCGGGAAGGCATCGGCGCGCGCAGACAACATCAGGAGCGGTGCGGAACGCGCCGCCCGCCGGTTCCTGCCGTGCAGTTGGCACGACATCGTTATGGGCGAGCGGGAAGCGCGGATCTTCGGCGGGCGATGTTCGCGTCTGCAGATGCGTTGGTCAGCGGGCGGTGGAGCGAGACGGCAGCATGGCCGCCCCCGCACCCAATCCGATCGCCACGATCCCGCCGATCGTCAGCCAAACGGCGCGGTCGGTGGGCGAGCCGGTGAAGAACTTGGAAACCTGCGAGTTGAAGGAGTCAAAGGCGCGGATCCCCATGACCAGCAGTATGACACCGATGACGACGACGGCAATTCCGACCATCCGTTGCGGTTGCATGTGTGTTCTTTCTATTGAATCGAATCACGCTCTCGGGGACGCCGTTGGCGGCTTGTGCGCCGCCGGCGACAGCGGTAGTGATCTCTTGTTTCGTTTTCTTTCGACGCTTGCGGAAGGTGTGCCGGCCGGCTCCCGATCGCGGTCCGCGAGGCCGTCCGGGGAGTTCTCAGTGCGCTGCGCGGCGGGGCCCGCGGCGTGACGACGGCGAATCGTCGTTACGCCGGCGGGCTTTCAGAAGCCCCGCGGGATGTAGTTCAGCAGCACGAGGATGAGCAGCACCACCAACACGAGCCCCAGGAATCCGCTCGGGGCGTACCCCCACTCGCGGCTGTGGTTCCACCTCGGAATGGCGCCGATCAGCAACAGCACGACGACGATTAGCAGGATCAGACCCATATTGCGCTCCTTTGGTTCCTGGCGCCCTGCGACACACGTGCAGGGCGCGATTCCGACGAAACGCCGCGCATCACGGCGCGGCGAGAACGTTTGATCCGTTGCGCGAGTTCTACTTGCGACCGCCGACAGGCACGGCTGCCTCTTGCGCAGCGATCGATCACGCGTTGATTCGGACCTCTTTCATCCGGTCCGCCGGATCAAGACCGATGTAAGGAATGATTGCAGGACCCCGATGTGTTCCCCAAGGGGGAAACTTCCCACATTTCTGGTTTGAGTTGTTCTGAGACTGGCGCATCAAGCACAGCGCGATACACTGACAGTTGATGCCGGCAGCACTCAAACTCTCTGTGCGATCCCGGCTCCCGGAGCGTGCCCCCTCCCAGCGAAATCGACCGTGAATCCATGGGCCACTCTGAAAACAACAAGATCGCGTTTGTCGGTGATTACCTTCCACGCAAGTGCGGGATCGCCACGTTCACCCGGGACATGCACGCCTCGGTGGCCGCGTTCGCCCCGGAAGCCGAGTGTTTCGTCGTGTCGGTGAACGATCGCGCGGAAGGGTACGACTATCCGCCTGAGGTCTGAGGTCCGGTTCGAGATCGATGAACAGGACCTGGACAGCTATCTCCGGGCCGCGGATTTCCTCAACTTCGCGAACACCGACGTCATCTGCCTGCAGCATGAATACGGGATCTACGGCGGCCCCGCCGGCAGCCACATCCTGGGCCTGCTTCGGGACTTGCGGATGCCGGTCGTCACCACCTTCCACACGATTCTGAGCGAGCCCGACGGTGACCAGCGCCGCGTGCTGATGCAACTGGCCGACCTGTCGGCGCGCGTCGTCGTCATGACCGGACGGGCGCGCAAGTTCCTGAGAGAGATCTACGGAGTCCACGAGGCGAAGATCGACCTCATCCCGCACGGCATCCCCGACACGCCGTTCGCGGAGCCCGACCCGTACAAGGAGCAGTTCGGAGTCGAGGGCCGGCCCGTGGCGCTGACGTTCGGGTTGCTCTCTCCGAACAAAGGCATCGAGCACATGCTCCGTGCCGTGCCCGCGATCCTCGAGGAGTTCCCCGACTTTGTCTACATCGTCCTTGGGGAAACCCACCCGGCCCTGGTGCGAGACCAGGGGGAGCGGTATCGGCTGGGGCTGGAACGCCTGGCGCGGGACCTGGGCATCGAATCGAACGTGATCTTCTACAACCGATT
Source organism: Phycisphaerales bacterium (assembly GCA_044222845.1). Lineage (GTDB taxonomy): Bacteria > Planctomycetota > Phycisphaerae > Phycisphaerales > UBA1924 > UBA2402. The sequence continues at coordinate 16,920 of JBGAMO010000086.1, read as the reverse complement.
CGTCGACTTGAATCAGTTGACCGAGTTCATCAGGGCCGCGGACGTCTATGTCACGCCGTACCTGAATCAGGCGCAGATCACCTCGGGAACGCTCGCCTACTCGTTCGGCTGCGGCAAGGCGATCGTCTCGACGCCGTACTGGCACGCGGAGGAACTGCTCGCCGGCGGGCTGGGCGTGCTGGTTCCTTTCGCCGATTCGGCGGCGATGGCGGGAGAGATCCGGGGGCTCTTGCGGGACGTGCCGCGTCGGCTCGCGATGTGCGAGAGGGCGTACGTGCTGGGCCGCGAGATGGTGTGGCGTCGGTCCGCCCAGCAATACATGCAGTCATTCCAAATCGCACGCCTGGCCCGACAAGACCGGCCATTCAAGCCCCTGGCGGTGCGTCCACTCGCCGAACAGCAGGCCGAACTGCCCGTCTGGCGGCTCGACCACCTCCGGAGGATGACGGATTCGACCGGCATGTTCCAGCACGCGACCTACACCGTCCCCCGCTTCACGGAGGGATATTGCACAGACGACAATGCCCGCGCATTCCTGCTCACCGTGCTCCTGGACGAACTGGGACAGGAGGAGCCCGAGGTGTTGCAACTTGCTATCACCTCCGCGGCGTTCCTCCAGTCGGCGTTCGACGTTGATCGAAAACGGTTCCGGAACTTTATGAGCTTCGATCGCCGCTGGATGGAGCAGGTCGGGTCGGAGGATTGTCAGGGGCGGGCCCTCTGGGCGATGGGCGCGTGCGTCGGAAGGTCGCGGCGCCCCGATCTCCCCGCGTGGGCCGCATCGCACTTCAAGATCGCCCTGCCGCCGATTTTGGAGATGTCCTCGCCCCGTGCGTGGGCCTTCGGCCTGCTCGGCGTTCACGAGTATCTCCGGCGTTTCAGCGGCGATCGCGAGTGCGGTCAGGCCCGCGACGCGTTGACCACGCTGCTGGTGGGCCTCTACGAACGTACGGCCACGCCAGATTGGCCGTGGTTCGAGGAGATCCTGTCCTACGACAACGCCCGGCTTGCGCACGCCCTGATCGCCCGCGGTCGCGACGGCGGCGATCCCAAGGCTCTCGAGATCGGCTTGCACGCCCTGACGTGGCTCGTCAAGGTCCAGCGGGCCCCGCAGGGACATTTCCGGGCGATCGGCAGCAACGGCTTCTATCGCAAGGGCGGAGCGCCGGCCCGGTTTGACCAACAACCGATCGAGGCGAACGCGACGGTGGCCGCGTGCCTGGAGGCGTACCGAGCCACACAAGACCCTCGCTGGATGAGCGAGGCCCGTTCGGCGTTCGAGTGGTTCCTGGGCCGCAACGACCTGGCGCAGGAGCTGTACGACCCGGCCACCGGGGGGTGCTGCGACGGCCTGCACGAGGACCGCGTCAGCAAGAACCAGGGGGCCGAATCGACCCTGGCGTTCCTGCTTTCACTGGCGGAGATGAACCTGCTGGAACGCTCCGTGGCTGCGTTCCGTCATGCACGGTAATGGTGAGCGATCCGCACCAGGATGGCCCCGAAGTCCTCGCACCAAGGCGGCACCTTTGAACATGAACGTCACACGCACCGGGATCATCCTCAAACCGTCCAACTCTCGGGTCGTCATCAGGCCCTTCGAGGTTTCGAGCGAGGATCGGATCGGGAGGATCCTCGCGCGAGTCTCGTCCCTCTCAGAGCCGGAAGTGGAGTCTCTTCTGGAGGGGGTGATGCGCGATTTCCGTGAGCGCCACCAGCGCACCCGCGAGTTCTTCCAGCACCGCTTCGATCAGGTAAGGCGCCACCTCCTGACCGACCAACCCGTCAGCGAGAGCCGGCGCCTGCTGATCGGTTCCTATTTCACGCAGGAGTACGCACTGGAATCGGCGGCTCTGTTCAATCCTTCGATGGTCTGGCACCCCGACCAGTCGGGCTTGCCAGAAGGGGCCCGCCGGTTCATTCTGAGCCTGAGAGCCACCGGCGAAGGGCACATCTCGTCCATCACGTTCCGGTCCGGCGTGATCGACGCCCGAAACCTGATCCGCATGGACGAGCCGACGCGGTTCGTCGCGGCCCCCGAACTGGTTCTCAACTCGCTCTACGACAAGCCACTGTTCCAGCGGAAACTGAACGAACTGGGGATCGATAGCGCCGTGACACAACAGATGCTCGCTCCGCTGGCCGATCGGTTTACGCTCGAGCAACTGGAGGCCTCGCTCCGGGACTTCCTGCGTGACAACGGGCCCCGTCGGCGCGAGGTCGAGCCGATCAGCCACACCGTGGTGATGCTCGCCAAGGCGAACTACGAGATCCGGTTCGGCCCCGAACTGGGCGTGTCGGAACGGATCATCTTCCCCTGCTCGCCCACCGAGACCAACGGGATCGAGGACGCCCGGTTTGTTCACTTCACCCACGACGACGGTCGGGGCTGCTACTACGCCACGTACACGGCGTACGACGGACGGGTGACCCTGCCGCAGATGCTTGAGACCGAGGATTTCCTGCATTTCAAGGTGAACACGCTCAACGGGCAGGAGGTCCGCAACAAGGGCTTCGCCCTCTTTCCGCGCATGGTGAACGGCCAGTTCGCGATGCTGTCGCGCCAGGACAACGAGAACATCTACCTGATGTACTCCGACGTGCCGTACTTCTGGCACAGCAAGAAGCTGATCGCCAAGCCGACGTACCCATGGGAGTTCATCCAACTGGGTAACTGCGGCTCGCCGATCGAGACCGAGGCCGGTTGGCTCGTGCTCACCCACGGCGTCGGGCCGATGCGCCGGTACTGCCTGGGGGCGTTCCTGCTCGACCGCGATGACCCGGCGCGGGTGCTGGGGCGATTGAAAGCGCCCCTCCTGGAGCCCAACGCCAACGAACGCGAGGGGTACGTGCCCAACGTCGTGTACAGCTGCGGCGCTCAGTTGCACGGGCGCGAGTTGATCATTCCCTACGCCATGGCGGACTACGCCAGCGCGTTCGCCACCGTTCCGGTCGACGAGGTGCTCAACGCCATGACCCAGCCCTGAAGCGAACCGTGCCGGTGGTCCGGAGCGGTTCTCTCGCTGAATGCCCGCGCGGTCCCAGTGCGCACTATTCGCTAACAGGCATTCGGCACGCGCTCCTCACGAACCGGTTCAGAGTCGATCGGCTTTGAACGTGTCACCTTGGCGCACGTCGCCGGTTTCAAGACCCTTCTTGAACCAGCGTGCCCGCTGCTCGGAAGTGCCGTGCGTGAACGAATCGGGCATCACGCGCCCCCTGGCGCGTCGCTGCAGGGTGTCGTCGCCGATGGCGTTGGCGCAGCGCAGGGCTTCGTCCACGTCGCCCGCCTCGATGATGTTCCGCGCCGCTCCGGCGTGGTGGGCCCATATGCCGGCCAGGAAGTCGGCCTGAAGTTCCAGCCGAACCGAGAGGTCGTTGTATTCCTTCTCGCTCACCTTGCCGCGGGCGGCGTGCACCTGGTCGGAAGTTCCCAGCAGGTTCTGCACATGGTGGCCCACCTCGTGCGCGATCACGTACGCCTGGGAGAAATCCCCGGGAGCTCCGAAGCGCTGGCTGAGTTCATCAAAGAAACCCAGGTCGATGTACACCTTCTGGTCCGCCGGGCAATAGAACGGGCCCACCGCCGCGCTCGCCAGGCCGCACCCGGAGTCGACCTGTTCCGTGAACATCACCAGCGTCGGAGGCTGGTACTGCTTGCCCATCGCGCGGAAGAGATCGTTCCAGACGTCTTCCGTATCGCCCAGCACCTTCTTGACCAGAGTCGCGGACTTTTCCTGCGCGGGGCTGGGAGCCGCGGCGCTGCCGGTCGTGACCGGACCGCCGCCGGGAGACCCGAGCAGGTTGAGCAACTGCTGGGGGCTCCCGCCCATGAGCAGGTAGATGACGATGAGCACCACCCCGCCCACGCCGCCGATCGCCAGCTTCGGGCCGCCCCCGCCCATGCCGCGACGGTCCTCGACGTTTTCGCTCTCACGCATCTGGTCCAGGCGCATGACAGATCTCCTCGCTCGCGGACGGTGCCGGTCGCGGGAGCATAGCAGCGGCGGCGCCCCGGTGCGTTTACCGTCCGACCTTGAAGAAGGTCTTGAGCGACTCGAACAGATCGTCGCGGGTGGAGACTTTGCTCGTGATGAGCTTGGGCCCGGACTCGTCCGCGGCCCCGTCGGGGAACCCCTCGTGCAGGACGTTGATGAAGCTGCCGCTGCCGTACGCGCTGGCGACCTGGCAGTAGCCGAACATGTTGCAGAACGGCAGCAACTGCTCCTTGATGATCTTGACGCAGGTGCGGTTGTCGGCGTCGCTGGAGTTGTCGCCGTCGGAGAAGTGGAACAGGTAGATGTTCCAGTCGTTGGGGTCGTAGTGCTGGGTGAGCAGGTCCTTGCAGCAGGTCAGGGCGGAGGAGATGCGCGTGCCCCCGTCTTCCTTCACAGAGAAGAAGGTCTTCTTGTCGACCTCCTGGGCGCGCACGTCGTGCACGATGTACCGGCTCTCGATGCCCTCGTAGTTGCGGCGCAGCCACGTGTCGATCCAGAACGCCTCCAGACGCACGAGCTCCTTCTGCTCGTCGCCCATGGAACCCGACACGTCCATCATGTACACGATGACCGCGTTGCTCTGGGGCTTCTTCACCTCGTTCCAGGTGCGGAAGCGCAGGTCGTTCTTGATCGGCACGATCACCGGGTTCTCCGGGTCGTACTGGCCCATCGAGAGCTGACGCTTGAGGGCTTCGCGGTACGTTCGCTTGAAGTGCCGCAGCGACGCCGGCCCGATCGGCCGCACGCCGGTGTACTTGTCCTTGATCGTGGTGATGCGGTGCTGGCCGCGCGGCTTGATCCGCGGCAAGCGCAGTTCCTCCGCCAGGATGTCCGCGAGTTCTTCGAGCGACACGTCCACTTCCAGCAGGTGCCGTCCCTCGCTGTCGCCGCCCTGGCCGTTCTTGCCCTGCCCGGGTTGGCCGACGCCGTCGCCCTCCTCGCCTTCGCCCATGCCCACCCCGCCGGAGTTGTCGCCGTAGCGGAATGTCGGGATGTCGATGTCGTGGACGGGGATGGAGACGTAGCGCTTGCCCTCGCGTCCGAGCAGCTCGCCGCGGGAAAGGAACCGCCGCAGGTCCTTGCGGATCTTCCCGTGGACGATCTGGCGGAACCGTTGATGGTCTTGCTCGATGGTGTTGACCATGACGCTGCCTTCCGACTGCCCGCACCGGTGGAGTGCGGCCGCATTCCATGCGTGCCCTTCTCGTGGGGGCCGTGAGGACCTTGCGAACTGTTTGCGGCGGATCCCCGCCTGTCTATACGTGTTCGGCGAACAGTTAGATCGGCTAAAGCAATGGCTATCGGATCACTGAAAACGACCGGCATGGGGTCGTATACCCGGCCCCGGCGGGCGGGGTAACGAGCCGCGAACGGCCACTACCCTTGTGCGGCGAAGGGGCGAGCGAATCCGCGCGGGAAGGCGTGGAGAACCGAATGCCGAGGCCGCTTTGATCCTGTTCCTGTTCTATGCCGCGTTTGTCTGGTACTTCTGCTTCCGGTGGCGGCGGCATTGGATCGGCTTTGCGTCCGTGTTCGCTGGGATCGCGGCGGTGTGGCTGCTGTCGCACTCGGTGCGCCTCATCGCCCGCTGGCTGGTGCGGTCGGGCGAGTTGCCGGCGGTTGACACGCGCCTGTTCGACATGCTTCTGGGGCTGGAGGCTGTGATCGTGGGGGTGGTGGGGGTCTTCTTCGCCTGCCTGCCCCGCGAGCGGCCGCACATCCCGTGCCGGCGCTGCGGTTATGAACTTCACGGCCTGGAGCAGGACAACCCCCGATGCCCGGAGTGCGGTCTCGAGCACGCCGCGGCGAAGGTGAAACGCCGCCGCTGCCCCGTGTGCGGGCACGAGTCGCTGATGTCGCGCGATGAAGAGGAGTGCGGCGCCTGCCGCGCGGCAGCTATCCGCGGATGACCCGCACGAGCACGCCCGCCAGAAGGGCCAGGATCGGCAGCCCCACGATGAGCGCCAACCGCAGGCGGTTCGCCGCGGCCTCGTTGATCGGCCCGATCATCGGGGCGGCCTTGGCCACCGGGCTCTGCGCGATCAGGTCGTCCTGGTTCGCGAGCCAATAGACCGCGTTCTCGAAGAGTTCCAGGTTCCCGGGGTAGGCCGCGACGCGCCGCCCATCGGACACAGCCTGGCGTCCGACAACCCCGTCGAAGAACCAGCCGTTGCTGCCGACCACCAGCATGCGCTGCGGCGGGGAGCCCACGATCGTCCGCTCCGCGGCGTACGCGATCGTCCAGCGCTGCACGGCGTTGCCCATCTCGGTTCCGTTGGGCCAGCGGCTGTCGCGACCATCGTCGAAACGGGGCGCGTCAGGGAGCAGGCCGCGTTGCTCGCGGGGCGTCTGAGCCAGCCGCAGCCACTGGGATTCGAGCCATACGTTCGGCCCCGCGGCGATCTGAAGAACGGGCGCCAGGTCCACACGCGCCGGGTCCTCGGGGAGGCGGCGTTCGAACAGGGCGATGGGCCAGGAGAGGAAGGTCGGCAGGCCCCGCACCGCGGCGGCCAGAGCGTTCTTGGAGTCTTCATCCGCCTGCAGGACGGCGTCGGTCTCCACGGTGCGTGTTCCGCCCGTGGATTGCTCTCGCAGCAGCGGGCGCCCTGATTCGCTCGCCAGCGAGAAGCGCGCGAGCACCTTGGAGAAAGGATCCTGTTCGCCGTACGTCGGGGCGATCGAGGGGTTGAGCGACACGATGAGCCCGCGCCCCTCGCCCGCCAGCTTGTCGAGCACCGCGGCGAGTTTTTCGGCGCGCTGGATGCCCGTGGGCTGGCCCTTGCCCTGGCTGGGCGCGGTCGAGTCGGGGGACATCGCCGCGAAGATCACCGGGCGTTTGCGGTCGGGGTCCAGGCCCGTGAGCTTGGGAGGTTCCTGACGCAGCAGCACCGCCCACTCCACCACGTCGATGCCCCGGAAGTCCAATCGTTGCTTGAGGAGCGTGATGATCGGCACCTCATCGAAGAACTCTCGCGCCTCGGCGTGCATGAGCACGACGATCGGATGGTTGGGGTTGCGGATCGAGGAGAGCGCGGTGGCCAGCAGTTCCTCGACGCGCCGGCCCTGATCGGCCTTGACGGCGGAGTTGGCGTCCAGCCACGCCCCGCTGGGGAGGAGCGCGGACAGGTCCAGGGCGCACAGCCCTGTGTCCGGCGGCCCGATCACGATCGCCGCGCTCCCGGTGCGCAGCGCATCGACGATCCGCAGGATGTCCGGCCGCTTGAGTTTGCGGAGCGAGTCCAGCACCACCGCCGCCTGGTCTCGCCGCTGGGCGATGTCGGGCAGGAGGGCCTTGGCCGCGTCGACGGCGGGGCCGTCGTTGTCCTTCACGTCCGCGAAGCGGCGCAGTTCCTTGGCGAGCGCACCCAACTGCTCGACGGTGGGCGAGAGCGCGTCGGCCATCGCGGCGGCCGCCTGCGTGGTCTGCGGGATCGCTGTGTCCTCGATCTTGAACTTGAGCAGTTCGCCGGCCTTGGTGGCGGCGGCGGTGAGGTCCTTGGCGGCGACCCGCGCCGTCGCCGCGGCCTGCGTGAAGTAGTCGCGGTTCGCCTTGCCCGCGTCGGTGGCGGCGGGGATCTGGCTTTCGACCTCGAGCAGGCGGGGCGAGATGGTGTCGTTCAGGTACCCCGAGAGTGACGCGAACCCGCCCAGGTGCAGGTCGATCGCGCTCACCTGCTGATCCAGCAGCGTCGACTCGCGGGCCACCAGCCGCCTGAGCAGGTCCTTGTAGCCCCGAACGCCCGAGGCCGAGCCGGTGTCGAGAATCGTGTAGTCGATCTGGTCGGATTTGCGGCGGAACTCCTCCAGCACGTCCGTCAGCCGCTCCTTGGCACGCCGGTCGGTCGCGGACATGTCCGCGGCGATCACGATTTCGTGGCGCTTCTCCAGGTGCGAGAGCAGTTGCTGCGTGCGGTCGGCCAGCCGCTGGCTGCCGGTGGAGGTCGCGTCGAACCGCAGGTGGAACCTGTCCGCGAGCACATTGACCAGCACCAGCGCCGCCGTGGCGGCCAGGGCCGTGACCACGGAGAAGAACGCCACGCGCGATCGCCGCATCGACCGGATCAGCGCCATCGTCGTGCCTCCATGCAGATGACGGAGAGGAAGACGAAGAACGCCGACACGCTCAGGAAGCCGACCACGTGCACGGTGTCGATCACACCGCGTGAGAAGTCCATCACCCGCGGGCCGATCGCCAGGGCCCGCAGAACCGTCCGCAGCGGCGGGGTCACCCAGTCGGCCGCGGTTCCCGCGAACATCAGCCCCAGGATCGCGAACAGCGTCACCATGAACGCCAGCGCTGGCGTTGGGCGTGAGCGTGCTCGCCAGCAGGCCGATGGAGAGGTACAGCGTCCCCAGCAGAATCAGGCAGAGGTATCCGGCCGCGATCGGCCCGGGGTCGGGCGTGGGGCTGGCGTACATCCGCAGCACGATGGGGTAGACCAGCGTGGGCCCGAGCATCGTCAGCATGAAGATGCTCGCGCCGAGATACTTGCCCAGGACGATCGCCGCGGGCGAGACCGGAGAAGAGAACAGGTTCTCGATCGTCCCCGAGCGGAGCTCCTCAGAGACCAGCCGCATGGAGATCGCCGGGGCCACCGGCAGCAGCAGCCATCCGGAGAGCGCGAAGAAGTCGCGCAGGCTGGCGACGCGGCCGGGGATGAGCACCCCGGTGGCAAAGACCAGCCCCGTGAGGAACAGGTAGAGCGCGATGATGATCCACCCCGCCGGCTGGCGGAAGTAGGACCCCAACTCGCGTGACGCTATGGCCCAGCAGCCTTTCACGGCGTGGGTCCTCCGTCGGTTTTTTCGATCAGGCGGAGGAACGCGCGCTCCAGGTTGGGCGCTTCGGTCCGCAGTTCGCGCAGGAGAATGCCTGTCTGTGATGAGGCGGTGGCGATCGCCTCGCGCAGGTCGGGCGCGCCGGGTTTGCCGTCGATGCGCCACTCGATCCACTCGCCCTCGTGCCGCCGGGCCGGGTCGCGGTCCACGCGATCGACGAACGGCAGGTGCGACATCACCTTCACGAACTTCTCTTCATCCGCCGCACGCTGGATGCGGGCTTGCACGATGTACGTGACCTGCTCGGCGTTGTCCTTGCCGAGCAAAGCGGGCGGAGCGTCGGCCCGCACCACTCCGCCGCTCACGACGATCACTCGGTCGCAGAGCACGGCCACCTCAGGCAGGATGTGCGAACTCAGCAGCATCGTCCGGTCCACGGCCAGTTCGCGGACCAGTTGGCGTGTCTCTCTGATCTGCGTCGGGTCCAGCCCGTTGGTCGGCTCGTCCAGCACCAGCACCGGAGGGTTGTGCACCAGCGCGCTCGCCAGCCCGACGCGCTGCTTGTACCCCTTGCTGAGCTGCGAGATCCGCCGCGTGCGGACATCCTTGAGCCAGCAGCGTTCGATCGACCGGTCCACAGCCGCCCGCCGGGCCGCACGCCCGAAGCCGTACAGCCGCGCCCGGTAGGTGAGGTAATCCGCGACGCGCATCTCCATGTAGAGCGGGGTGCTCTCGGGGAGGTAGCCGATGCGGGCCCTCGCCGCGGCGGACGCGTCCGCCGTGTCGCGCCCTTCGATCAGCACCCGCCCCTGATCGGGCATCAGGCAGCCCACAATCATGCGGATGGTGGTCGTCTTGCCGGCGCCGTTGGGTCCGAGCAGCCCCGCGACCTGACCGGGCAGGAGTTCAAACGAAACCCCCCGCACGGCCCGGACCGGGCCAAAGGACTTGTGGACGTTGTCGGCGACGACCATCGGAGAACGGTATCAGTGAGCCAATGTGCTCGGAATACCCCCGGGCACGGGTGTCAACGCTGGGAATCGAACGGAAACGACGGGGGTTCCACGCGGACAGGATTTGCGTTGAGAGTTCCGATGTGCCGGTGGTTCTATCGGCGCACGAGGCCCCGCGGCATTGGACCCGAGCCCCCGAAGTATGGGAATTCACCTCCCTTGGCGCTCATCCGGGGGACGGTTGTTCACCGGAACACCGACGACACGCCTCCCAGCATCCAGTACGCGATGTCGTTCAGGATCTTCGCCAGGATCAGCCCCTGCAGGATGATTGCGAGGAAGCTGGTCACGAAGCTCTCCGTCGTCGCGGCACCCACGCCCTGAGCGCCCGGGCGGCACGTGAAGCCCTTGTAGCACGCGATGATGCCGATGGCGCTCCCGAAGAAGACGCTCTTGACCAGCCCGGACACGATGTCGATCATGTAGACGAACTGCTCGGAATACCGCTGGTACGCAATCGGGTCCGCGCCGTACAGCTTTGTCACCACCAGCCAACTGCCGATGACACCGCACCCGTTGCTGAAGATCGTCAGGATCGGGATCATCAGCACGCACGCGAGGAATCTCGGCACCACCAGCACGCGGATCGGGTCCGCCGCCATGGCGCGCATCGCGTCGAGTTGCTCGGTCACGCGCATCGAACCCAGTTCCGCCGTGAGCGAGCAGCCCACGCGTCCCGCGAGCATCACCGCCGCGAGTACCGGACCCAACTGCTTCACAATCGAGACGTTGATCACACCGCCCAAGCGACCTTCCTGACCGATCGCCTGAAACTGCCGGTACCCCTCGAACGCCAGCGTCATGCCCACGAACGCGCCTGTGATCGCCAGCACCGGGATCGAGAGCGTGCCCACCTCGAACAACTGCCGGCCCAGCCGGTCACGCCGCAACCACACTCTGGGGTACGCCAGTCCGCGGAGCGTGTCGCGGAAGAAATAGCTGAACTGGCCGAAGCCCACCACGGCCATCAGGATCGCCCGTCCCATCGCGGCGATCGTGAGGTAGACGTCTTTCATCCAGGTGTTTTTTGCGGCGACGGGCTCCATGGGCGGCAATGTTAGCGAACCTTGCGTCGTGAACGGGAATCTCCGCCCGGCCGCGCGCCGATTTTTCGTGGCTCTGCCGAGGAAAACCCTGCCCCAGAGTTCGTACCGTCTGCCGGTGTTCAGGGCGCGTTTCGCCAACCACGGAACTACACATGGCCAGACTTCACGAGTATCAAGGCAAATCCCTGCTGGCTTCCGCGGGCATCGCCGTGCCCAGGGGCGGCCCCGCCGCCACCGCCGAGGCCGCCGCGGCGGTCGCGAAGAGCCTCGGAGGACCCGTGGTTGTCAAGATGCAGGCGTGGACGACTGCCCGAAAGGCCATGGGCGGCATCGCCTTCGCCGACACCCCCGAGCAGGTCGCGGAGCACGCCCGCCGCATCCTGGCCATGAAGGTCGGCAACTTCCCGGTGACGCACGTGCTTGTGGAAGAGAAGGTCGCCATCGCCCGCGAGTTGTTCGTTTCCTTTTCCATCGACGATGCGGCCCGCTGCCCGGTCATTCTGCTCTCCCTCAGCGGCGGATCAGGGATCGAAGAGCGTGCCTCCGAGGTTTTCCGTTTCGCGTGCGATGTCGAACTCGGGCCCGACGCCGCGGCGGTGGGGGCCGCGCTCGCGAAAGCCGGCGTGCCCACGGATCAGGCGGCGCGGATCGTGGAAGCGGTGGGGGCGGTCTTTGGGCTGGCGAAACAGATCGAGGCCCGCAGCGTGGAGATCAACCCGCTCGTGGTGACGGCGTCGGGACAGGTGGTGGCCGCGGATTGCCGCGTCACCGTGGATGATTACGCCGTGTTCCGGCACGCGGAACTGGGCATCAATATCGCCCGCGAACTGGATCACCCGCCCACCGGGCTCGAACGCGTCGCGTACCAGGCCGAGCAGGAGGACCACCGGGGCACGTTCTTCTTCGCGCAGATGAACACCGTCGCCGCGCCGGGCAGCAAGGGGCTCATCGGGTTCCACGGCGCGGGCGGCGGCGGGAGCATGATGTCGATGGACGCCATCACGAACGAGGGCTTCACCATCGCCAACTTCTGCGATACCTCGGGCAACCCCAGCCCCGCGAAGGTGTACCGCGCGACACGTGTGATCCTCTCACAGCCCGGGCTCGTCGGGTACTTCGGTTCCGGCAGCGGCGTGGCGAACCAGGAGCAGTTCTGGTCGGCCTACGGGCTCGCCAAGGCTCTGTGGGAGTTGAACATCGATATCCCCGTGGTGATCCGCCTGGGTGGGAACACCGAGGATCGCGCGGTGGACATTCTCCAGTCCGCGTGCAAGGGGCTGCCCGCGACCGTGGAGGCGTACAAGAAAACCGACACACCCGCGGCGATCGCACGCCGCTTCGCCGGGTTGGTGGCGGCGTCGACGGCCAAGCCCTGGACGCCGCGTGAGCCCCGTCGCCCCGGCTTCGTGGGCCAGGGGCAGAGCTTCGCGGTCAAGGGCGGGCGGGTGTGGATCGACGCCGCGGCGTGGAGGGCGAATCCCGCGGCGATCGCCTCGCGAGCCAACGGATTGCTCAAGGACGCCGGTGGGACGCCCGCGATCACCGTGAGCGAGCAGGAGTTCCTCGCGAAGGACAGCGACATGATCGCCTGCGAGGTCGAATGCCGCCGCGACGGCATCGGCGGCGCTGACGGCGCGGTCTTTGTCGAGTTGGATCTTCCCAGCGCGGCGAAGGCATGAAAAAAGCGGGCCGCGTGCGCGGCCCGCTTTCAGCGATCGAGTAGTTTGTCGGGACGGATCAGTGCTTGGCCTTCTCGGCCGCCTTCTCGCCGCCCTTGCGGGTGTAGGCGATCTCCATCATCTTGAACTCCTTGCCGTCCGGGCCGGGAGCGTACATCTCGAGGGTCATGGTGTCGGGGCCGGTGATCTTCTCCACGTTCTTCATGTGCGTCTCCTTGTTGGTGATGCAATCCATGAAGTGGGCCGTGGTGGTGATAGTGGTGCCGTCCGCGTCCAATGTGCCCGTGAAGAACAGGGTCATCGTGCCCATGTTGTCCATCCAGGTGGACTCAAACTTCTGCGTCGTGTTGTTGTAGCCGGCGGTGCCGTGGCCCTCGAAGGGCATCGGGGGGCCGCCCATGCTCATCATGCCCTTGGTCTCATTGGTCGTGAATCGGCCGCCCAGGATGCTGGTGACGGTCGAGGTGCACGTCCACTCTTCGGGCGTCGTGCCCGGCGCCATCCAGGACTTGCACTTGCCTTCCCATGTGCCCACGCCCTTGGCCAGACGCTCGTGCATCTTGCCCGGGGTCGCGGCCTTTGTCCACGCCTCCATCATCGCGGCTTCTTCGGCGTTGGGGGCCTTGGCCGCGTCCTTCGCGGGTTGAGCAGCCTTGTTCGCGGCGTCCTTCGCTGCTTTCTCGGTGTTCTTGGTCGAGTCCTTCGCGGCGTCCTTCAGATCCTTGGCCGGTTGGGCAAACGCACTGGCCATGAGCCCGACACTGCAAAGGGCGAGAAGTGAGGCGACGGTGGTCACGCGTTTCATGGGAAAGTCCTTATTGCTGATCGCCCGTTGCGATACGCGCGGGGCTGGGGTGGTGTCGGGGATTCTCAACGCACGATGCGACAGAGCCCCCGATTGACGCAGAGTGTATTCAGTATTTGTTACCCAATCAAATCACAAATATGAAAAACTGATCTGAGTCGGCTGTTCAGCTCGGGTGTGGACCGCTGAAAGAAAAGCACTCGGCCGTCCAACGGCCGAGTGCTGGGGTTGAGTTTCAACTTGTGCGGATGCGCGAAGTCGGCCGTTCTCAATCCACCGTCTGTACGAGATTGCTCCGCGTGCGATCGATGACGTTGATGCTCTTGGGGAAACGTTGCGTGTCGGGGGAGAAGAAGATGTTCTGGATCGTCTGAGCGGTGGCGATGTCCGGGCCCGGCACGCTTTTGAGGAACTCGGCGTGCGCATCGGTGAAGACGAAGGATCCGCCTTCTTTTCCCTGGTTGTCGACCGGGGCGTATCCGCCGGGTCCCGCAGCGCCGGCGGGGCGGCCGTAGGAGTTGAAATCGCCGGGGCTCCCTCCGCCGTACCACGCGAGCGTGCTGACATCGGGGCCGTTGGTCTCGTCACCCCAGAAAGGCGCGGGCGTCACGATGTTGGCTTCGTCGGTCTTGAGGCCCGCGATGTATAGGTACGAGATGTTGTACGAGATCACGTCGGGCTCGCCCGCGGGCGGCTTGGGGATCTTGACCTTCGCGGCGTCGTAACTCGAGACCGCGGGGCGGGGGCCGTGCGGCATGCCGTAATAGCGGTCTTCCTTGTCTCGCGGGCTCGTCAGCACCGGCAGCCCCTCGAGGTAGTTGCGCATGAGGGGGACGGTGCGGGGCAGTTCGCCCGGGGGGGTGTAGTACGCAGCGGTGTCGGGGTTGTTGGTCAGGCCGCGGTATCCGAAGTCCCCGGACTCGGCGCCGTCACCGACCTGGTAGACGCTGAAGAGCCCCGCGACGCCGCCGTAGAGATACTGCCCGGTGAGGTACTGGCGGCGGTTGAACGCGCCCTGATCGTTGGGTGTGAGGGGCAGGATGGGCAGCCAGGACTTCCACTCGTTGGCGTAGAGCGTCATCGCGTAGCCCATCGACTTGAGGTTCGCGAGGTTCTTGGCGTCCTGCGCGGCGCGTCTCGCCTTGCCGAGCGCCGGGAGCAGCACGCTGATGAGCACAGCGATGATGGCGATGACAACGAGCAACTCGATCAGCGTGAATGCCCGGCGACAGCGCGTGACTTGCACCATGATGGTTCCTTCGGTGTTCGGCCGCGAGATGGCGCGGACGGTGTGTGGGAGAGATCAGATCATCCCCGTGTACCAGTACGCTAACGAGGCAGGTGCGGTGGTGTCAAGCGAAATGATCCCGTAACGGTTGCATTTTTCTTCAATTGTCATCGGCACTCCGCGCCGATCCGGGAGAGTCCGGGCGTGTGCCGTGGGCTCGCCTCGCATCGGTATTTCGTCGTCACACCCGGCGTTCTTGCAATCGAGAACGCGTCCAGTAATCGCGATTCGGCGAAACCAAGGGGCGTGGTAACTCGATGTAACCGTTACAAAACGCTTGAACCCTTCCGAGATGCGAAAACGAGCCCGAATTCCTCGCGGAATCGCCAAAATTCACTCGCGTTTTCGGGGCCATTTGTGGTACAGTAGTGTTTCTGAAACAGCGGTCTGTCGTTGGAGATCGCGGATTCCGTGCCGCCCGCAGCGGGGCCGGCCCGGCGCTGGCGGTCGCCGCTGCGAGAGAGCGTCAAAGTCCGTGTGTTTCGACGTTTTGTGTGTCAACCAGTATGTCGAACAGAACTGTTTTCTGTTGACGGAGGATCTCACGATGAAGAATACGAGAGTAGTGGTTTGTTCCGCCGCGACGTTGTGCATGCTCGCGGGCGCGGCGATGGGTCAGGCAACCGACGGCAAGATCACCGATGCCGCCGAGCGGTCGCTGTACGGCGGCCCCAAGTGGGTCAACGCCAACACGACCGGGTTCGGTGACGCCAGCGCCAACCAGGGCACCTGCGACCCGAACACCGTGGGCGGCAATCCCGCGCTGGTGACCACGGGCATCGAGATCATGATCCCGCTCAGCGAGATCGGCAACCCCACGGGCCAGATTGGTCTTTGCGCCATCGTCAACGGCGGCAATCACGATTACATGAGCAACCAGGTGCTCCCCACGCTGCCCTTCAACACGTCAAACCTCGGCGGTGACGGCGCCGGCAACTACACCGGCACCTGCGCCGGCATTAACTTCAACAACTTCGCGGGCACGCAGCACGTCTTCGCGACCCCCGCCGCGGGCACGCCCGCGGTCGACGGCACGCTCGACGGCGTGTACGGCGCGCCGATCGCGCTGCAGAACAACCGCACCCGCTTCGGCAACGCCACCAACGGCCAGCAGGGCGCCAACGGCTCCGAACTCGACGGCCTGTACATGTGCAAGGACGCGACAAACCTGTACATCTTCATCTCGGGCAACCTCGAGAACAACTTCAACAAGTTCGAGATCTTCATCGACTCGACCGCCGGCGGCGAGAACACGATCCTGGGCGACATGACCAGCGACGTTGACGGCGGTGCGATCAACGGCAAGCTCGCCGGCCTCACATTCGACACCGGCTTCGCCCCCGATTACATGATGACCTGGGGCATCGGCAACGGCATCACGTACTACCCCAACTTCGCTGATCTGAACGCCAATGTCGGCTCGTTCCTGGGCTGCACGAACGCGGGCACCGGCTCGGGCGTGCTCAGCGATTGCGGCGGTCCCCCGGCCAACGGCATCCAGGTCGCGATGGACAACACCAACACGGGCGGCGTTGACGCCCCCTGCCCGCCCCCCGGCGCCAACCCCAACGTGGCCAACGGCTCCGAGATCGACGCGGTCTACTCGTACATCGACACCACCACCAACCGGCTGCACCTGCTCGTCACGGGCAACCTCGAGAACGGCGGCGGCGACGCGTGCGGCGCGGGCGGCAACAAGCTCAACCTGTTCTTTGATCCGGGCGCGGGCCTGGATATCGACCGCGACGGCAACGGCCAGCCCGACGTCGACACCGGCCAGAACACGCTCCTGGGCGGCGGCATGAACGTGGACATCTCCTACGGGAACCTCAACCGCATGGGCGGTCTCACGTTCGACGACGGCTTCAGCGCCCGTTACTGGATGTCCTACAAGACCGGCGGCGACCCGGTCTATCACGTGCTCGACTCCGCCGTCCTGCGCTCGGCCGGCAAGCGCAGCAACGGCATCGGTTCCTCTTATGACTACGGCGCGTACGACGGCGGCACCAAGAGCGCGTACAACCCCATCACCTACCGCGGCAACTTCGTTCCCTGCAACGGCAACGCCAACATCAATGATCCCCAGTCCCAGTCCGGCTTCGACGCCAACCTCTTCACCAACTTCGGACCCCGCGCCGCGGCCGAGAGCCTCCAGCTCAACCCCGCCGCGCCCGTGGGCACCCCCGGCCTGATCGAAGCGACCATCGACAACAGCAACGTCGGCGGCGTGCAGGGCCCCGGCGGCAGCGTCAGCGACGCCGTCAGCGTTGAGACCGGCTTCGAACTGAGCATCGACCTGACCGAACTCGGCTGGG
>JBGAMO010000267.1:0-3689 GCA_044222845.1 Phycisphaerales bacterium | reverse complement strand
CGCCATGGAAATCGCCGCGGCAGCCAAGGACAAGGGCGCACGCTTCGTGGGCCCCAACACCCTCGGCGTCGTCAGCCCCGGGCGCGCCCTGGCCGGCATGATCGGCGGACGCGCCGAGTCGGCCCGTCAGTGGTTCAAGCCGCCCCGCCCCACCGGCGTCGGAGTCATTTCCCGCTCCGGCGGCATGGGCACCAGCACCGCGTACTACGTGGGTCAGGCTGGCGTGCGCATCTCGACCATCGTCCACGTCGGCGGCGATTCCGTGCTCGGCCTGCGCATCCCCGACGTCGCCCTCATGTTCCAGGACGACCCGGCCACCGACGCGATCGTCATCTTCGGCGAGATCGGCGGATCGCAGGAGGAAGACCTCGCCGAACTCATCGGCGCCGGGCGCGTCACCAAGCCCGTCATCGCCTACATCGGCGGAAAGGCCGCCCGCAGCGGCACGCGCTTCAGCCACGCCGGCGCAATCATAGAGGGCAACACCGGCACCCACGCCGGCAAGGTCGCCGCGCTCCGGGCCGCGGGCGCGACCGTCGTGGACGCGTTCGGTGACGTGCCGGCAGGCGTCGCGGGCGTGCTTCGCGCCCGAGGGAGTAAGAGCCTCATGAGCGAAGCCGAACTCAAGGCCGTCTGGACCACCGCGATCACGCAGATCGAACCCAACAAGGTTGCGGTGCGCGGGCACGATATCGCCGGCCTCATGGGCAAGACCAGCTTTGGCGGCTGCCGTCTACCTCATCCTCACCGGCACCATGCCCGACGATCGCGTGGGCCGCCTCATGAGACGCGATCCTCGTCAGTTCCATCGACCACGGCTTGCCACGCCTTGGCTGCCCTCGCGGCCCGCACCGTCGCCAGCACCGGCGGCAGCCTCTCGCAGAGCGTGGCCGCTGGAATCATGTCATCAACAAACACCACGGCGGCGCACGATCGAGGACTGCGCGAGATACCTCGGCACGCTCTCCTCGCCAAGGCGCAACACGAGCACCGCCCCATCGGCGACCGTCGCGACCGACGAAGTCGCCCGCGTGAAATCCACCGGCGACCGCATCTCCGGTTTCGGCCATCGCGTGCACACGAAGGACCCCCGCACCGCTCGCCTCTTCGAACTCGCCGCCGCGGCCGCCTGGGCGACGCCCCCGGCACTCACATCGGCGCCCGCCCGCACCGTCGAACGCGCCCTTCGCCGCCATCGGCAAGCCCCTGCCCATCAACGTGGACGGCGACGCCCATCAGGGCCATCCTCGCCGACCTTGGCATGGACCCGCCGTCTTCAACGGGATCTTCATGATCGCTCGCACCCCCGGTCTCGTCGCCCACGTCACCGAAGAGCAGACCCGCGAACGCCCCATGCGACGCATCGACCCCGTCAATCACGCCTACGACGGCCCCCTCCCCGGGGCGGGACCCTCCGTGTCCCGTGTCTCATAGAGCTCGGTCCGGCCCTTTCTCAAACGCACTCCGATCCTGTACCCTGTCGCCATGACCCGACTCGTCATCGCGCTGGTACTCACCCTCTCCCACCTCCCCGCGCTCGGTCAGCCCAGCGCAGCGCCCCACCTCAAAACCCGCAACGTCATCCTCTTCATGTCCGACGGCCTGCGCTGGCAGGAGGTCTTCACCGGCGCCGATGAACGCCTCTTCAACAAGGAAAACGGCGTCGAGCACCCCGAGCCCGTTCGCGCCGCGTATTGGCGCGACACCGCCGAAGCCCGGCGCGAAGCCCTCATGCCCTTCGTGTGGGGCACCATCGCCTCACGCGGCCAGATCTACGGCAACCTCTTCAAGGGCTCCAGCGCCAAGATCACCAACGAGTGGAAAGTCTCCTACCCCGGCTACAGCGAGGTCTTCTGCGGCTTCGCCAACCCCTACGTCAAGGACAACAAAAACATCCAGAACCCCGAGGTCACCGTCTTCGAGTGGCTTCAGCAGAAGCCCGAGTTCCAGGGGCGCGTCGCGGCCTTCGGCGCGTGGGAACTCTTCCCCTCCATCTTCAACACCCAGCGCTGCGGCTTCCCCGTTGACGGCGGCGATGCCCCTGTCACGTTCGGGAAGCTCAACGACCGCATCGTCACGATCAACACCCTCCGCGCGGAGGTGCCCACGCGCTGGGGTCGCACGACCTTCGACGCCATGGTCTACCGCACCGGCCTGGAATGGCTGAAGCTCAACACCCCGCGCGTGATGTTCCTGGGCATGGGCGAGACCGACGAGTGGGCGCACGAGGGCGAGTACCGGCAGTACCTCGACGCCGCGCACCGCGTGGACGGGTACCTCAAGGAACTCTGGGACACGCTCCAGTCGATCCCGCAGTACAAGGACTCGACGTCGATCATCGTCACCTGCGACCACGGGCGCGGCGGTGACAACGCGCCGGGCTACGAGGACGGCGAACTCAAGAAGTGGCGCGACCACAACAACAAGGTCATCGGCGCCGAACAGATCTGGATCATGGTCATGGGCCCGGACACCCCGCCCCTGGGCGAGCGAGAAAACATCGAGCCCGTAACCCAGTCCCAGATCGCCGCCACCATCGCCGCGCTGTTGGGCAAGGACTACACCGCTGCCCAGCCCCGTGCCGCCGCGCCCCTCCGCGACGCTCTCCCCGCCGCGAAGTAAGCCCATTTCGAGTTCCGTCGGCGCAGCACGAAACGCCGGTCGGTTTCCGCGACGACCGGCGTTGCGTGCCGAGGAAGAAGAGACTGACGTTCAGCGGATGGATCAGGCCCGGCGCCGACGCGCGGCCATGAGCCCGCCCAGACCCAGGAGAGCGACAGATCCGGGCGCAGGCGTGAGGACCCCGATGTTCAGACTCAGCCCGTCGCCCGCGGTCTGATCGATGTGCACCGTCAGCGAACTTACGGCATCATCGATCCGCGTGGCGCTCAGGTACGTGTTCCACCACGGGTCCTGGCCGTTCGGACCGGTCACGGAGTTCATCATGTTGAACGTGCCAGCGCCGCCCGTGAAGAGCGTTGCGCCGTAACTACCGTTCACCCAGTCGCCCAGGAACGTGCCGTTCTGGTTGCACGTGGCGACGGAGATGCAGTCCAGGGGGTTCTCGCCGGGCCGCGGGTCGCGCCTTCCAAGACCGGACACGCCGAGCGCCAGCTTGCCGCCCGGCACCGTCCCGCTGAAAGTGAAGGTCACCGTCCAGGACGTGATGATGTTGCCCGAGTAGGCCCAGTTGGTCCGGGCGAGCGACTCGAAGCTGCCCCATGACGAGGTATTGCCGCCGTACGAGGTGTTGCCGTTGTCGAGGATCGAGCTCTGGAACCTCGCCTCGCTCATGTCCGAGTTCGGCGTGTACGTCATGTTCACCGCGCCGATCCCCGGCAGGGAATAGTTGCCGTTGAACGGCGGCGGCGAGCCGAACGGTGTCGGCGCCAGCGACATCCACGTGATTCCGTAATTCGTCGCCGAGGCGGTGCCGGACAGAGCCAGGACCGTGGACGCAGTGATAGCGCCGATGATGGTGTGAGCCTTCATGCCTTGTCTCCTCGTGAAGTTCGTATTCAGCCGAGCGGGGGACCGAAGCCCTCGCTTCCGGGCCGGCCCGTCGCACGTCCTATCCGTGCACGTCCCGGTCCCCTGTCCCCATGACTTTCCCCCACCCCCCCGATCCTTGCACCGACCCCTTCGGATTTGAGAAATCTCGCTCGCGCCCCGCCCCGCGCCAAATCCCC
>JBGAMO010000085.1:0-20511 GCA_044222845.1 Phycisphaerales bacterium | reverse complement strand
CGAAGGCGCCGGCGGAGGGGTTCATCTCGAAGTTGGAGCGGGCGCCGTAGGTGTAGCCGTGGTCTTCGCGGAGATTCTGGTTGAGGCGGCTGGTGAAGCTGCCGCCCAGGATGGTGTTGACGAGGTTGCGCTGCACGCGGGAGGCGTCCTTGAAGGGCACGCCGGGGGCGGTGAATCGGACCATTGTCTGCGTCGCGCCGGGGCGGTCGACGATGGCGACGCGCAGACCCTTGGGCGCCTGGGAGAACGCGAACGAATCTCTCCTGGCGGGGGCCGGGCCCTTCGCCTTGAACTGGTGGAACTGGCGGCCGAACAACTGGCCGACACGGTCCTTGGTGATGTCGCCGGCGACGATGAGCGTGCAGTTCTCGGGGCGCAGGAGCCGCTCGCTGAGCGCGGACTTGGCGTCGTCGAGGGTCAGGCCCTGGACGCTGGCGGGGGTGCCGTCGGAGGGCACGGCGTAGGGGTTTTCCGGGGCGTAGAGCAGGGCGTCGCCCACGCGGCTGGCGGTGGCGCGGGGCTCCTGCAGGTCCTGCTTGAGTTCCTCGATGTGCAGGGCCTTGATGCGGTCCCAGGATGATTGCTGCAACTGCGGACGCAGCACCGCGTCGGCGAAAAGCTCGGCGCCGCGTTCGGCGTTGCGGGCGAGCATGGTCATGTGGACGCCCGCGCTCTCGGTGTCGGCATCGGCGTTGAATGTGGCGCCCAGGGAGCGCACGGCCTCGGCGAAGGCCGCGGCGTCGAGCTTGCCGGCGCCTTCGGTGAGCATCTTCATCGCCAGAGACGAGACGCCTTCCTTGCCGGCGGGGTCGACGCCGCCGCCGGGGTTGCAGGCGAGCATGACGGAGACCAGGGGCAGGTCGTGGCGTTCAAAGAGCATCACGGGCATGCCGCAGGTGAGCGTGAACTGCTCGGGAGCCGGGGGGGTGAAGGCGGAGACGGAGCCTTCGGTGGGGCGCTGGTCGCGGTCGGACTTCTTGCGGGCGGGCTCTTCGGGCAGGACGTTGATGATCACCCGCTCGCTGGGGCGGAGGACCTCGGTGGCCCACTTCTTGACCGCGGCGGGGGTGGCCTCGCGGTAGCGGTCCAGATCGCGCTTGAAGCTGTTGGGCTCGCCCCAGTAGTACTCGTATTCGTTGAGGCGGTCGGCCTTGGCCTGGAGGTTCTCGAGGGCGGAGAGCTTGGAGAGTTCGACGACGGCCTGGGAGCGGGAGAGTTCTTCCTGGGTGGGGCCGTCGCGGACGATCGTGGCCAGTTCCTCGTCGATGATGCGTTCGACGGCGGCGGGGTCGGCGTCGGGCTTGGTGAGCACATCGACGGTGAACATGCCGCCCAGCGGGAAGCCCTGCTGGGAGGCCGAGACCTCGTTGGCGAGCTGTTCCTGAACGACCAGGCGGCGGTAGAGGCGGCTGGACTTGCCGCTGGCGAGGATGTCGGCGAGGAGGTCCATCTCGGCGTCGCCGGCGGCGAACGTGCGCGGGCTGTGGTAGGTGAATTGCACCTTGGGGAGTTCGACCTTGTCGATGCAGGTGAACCGCTTGACGGTGGAGAGATGGACGGGGATGGAATCGGTGGGCGGCGTGTACTTGCGGGTGATGGGCTGACCGGCGGGGATGGTGCCGAAGAGGCCGGCGATGAGGGGCTTGATCTCGGCGGGCTTGAAGTCGCCGGCGACGACGAGGCTGGCGTTGCGGGGGACGTAGAAGGTCGCGAAGAAGTCCTTGACGTTGGGGACGTTGGCGGCTTCGAGGTCTTCGTGGGTTCCGATGACGCCGTAGTAGTACGGGTGGTCGGGGGTGTAGAGAAGTTTGAAGACCATCTCGCCCGCCTTGCCGTACGGGGCGTTCTCCACGCTCTGGCGGAGTTCGTTGCGGACGACGTCGCGCTGCTTGTCGAGCTTCTCCTTGCTCATGTTCAGGCCCATGTCCTCGAGGCGGTCGGCGTCGAGGTACAGGAGGGTGGGCAGGAGGGAGGAGGGTCCCCAGGAGTAGTAGTTGGTGCGGTGCAGGTCGGTGCTGGCGTTGTTGGCGCCCCCGCCGCGTTCCATCAGGATGTCGAACTGGTTGCCGGGGACGCGGGCGGTGCCCATGAACATGAGGTGTTCGAAGAGGTGGGCGAAGCCGGAGCGGTGCGGGGGTTCGTCCTGCGCGCCCACGCGGAACCAGGTGTTGATGACCACGGTGGGCAGGGAGTGATCCTCGTGGAGGATCACGGTCATGCCGTTGGGGAGGGAGTACTTCTCGACCGTGACGTTCTGGGCGAGGCAGAGGGGCGAGACGAGTGCGGCGAATCCGGCCGCGAGCAGTGTGCGGTGCATGTCAACTCCGTGGTTCGGTGGAAACCAAGGATAGCGCGGGGGCGGGTGGCGCAGACGCCGGGTGAATACCCGGGCTCGGGTGTCGGCGGGCGGCCGGGTCTTTGCGCCGCGCTCACGGAGCGTGTGCGCGGCGTGAACTGTGCGGGGCGGCGGTCCGCAACTGAGCGCGAACTTGACGCGGAGTTCACGGAGCCATCACGGGGTTGCGGTATCGTCTACAGCCTCACTTTGGCAGCGCCGCGCGGGCGGCGTTGCGGCCGATCTCATCCTCCAAACACGGTGGTACGACAATGAACACGCACAAGGTTCGGACACGCGGCGGCGGATTCACGCTCATCGAGTTGCTGGTGGTCATCGCGGTGATCGCTCTGCTCATCGGCATTCTGCTGCCCTCGCTGGGCAAGGCGCGGGCGACGGGACGGATGATCAAGTGTGCCGCGGGAGAGCGGAGCGTGGCGCAGGCGGTATCGGCGTATCTCATCAACGGCAAGCAGTACTTCCCGCCGCACTACGTGTACGGCTCGTCGGAGTCGGGGCTGGAGTGGCGGCTGGAGGATCAGCAACTGACCAACCCCAACCCCAACTTCGGGTACGTGCACTGGAGTTACTTCCTGTTCAACGAGGGGGGCGTGAGCGAGGACGCGTTCCGCTGCCCGTCGATGTTCAACGGGGGCGCGCCGGCCACCAACCCGGGGCCTGATCAGAAGGACTGGGAAGCGGGCCAGACCAACGACCTGGGCGGCGGGGCCGGTTCTTCGACGCCCAACGACCGCCAGGTGAAGCGGGTGGCGTACACGGGCAACGCGGCGATCTTCCCCCGCAACAAGTTCTACGCGAGCGGGAGCGAGCGCAAGAACGTGTTCGTGAAGGACGCGGACATCCAGTTCACGAGCGGCACGATCCTGCTGACGGAGTTCAACCCGGCGGCGAACTACTCGGCGGTGCAAGTGAGCCGCGACAGCACGATCTTCAAGAGCCACCGGCCGATCACGCCGTTCGTGGGGCTGTCGTCGGGCGTGAACGTGTACGACGAGCCGCAGAACGATCCGTACGGGTACGGGCGGTACAGGTACCCCAGCGTGGACGACATCGAGGACGAGGGCGTGGTCCCGGGCGCGATCGAGGACGGGACGCGGACGAACATGAACGCGATCGGGCGGCACCACCCGGGCAAGAAGAGCAGCAAGGGCGGCACGGCGAACTTCGCGTACGTCGACGGGCACGTGGAGCAATCGACGATCACCGAGACGATCGAGAAGAAGCGCTGGGGCGACAAGTTCTGGAGCATGGGCGGCAACGCCACGAAGGTGGACACACGCGACAACCGCTGATCGGCGCGTCGGCGCCGTCGGGACGACTTGGAGAGAGAGATCGGCCGCGTGCCGGCGGCGAGAGCGGCCGGCGCGTGTTTCGGAAGACAACCCGGGCGTCAGGAAGGCGCCGCACCCCGAACGAGCACGAGACAGCGCGAGCGTCCCACGCGTGTGGGCCGCTCGCGGTGCGCGCGGGCGGGGTGAAGAACGTGTGAGAACCGTGTGCGTTTTGTGTGAAGGACGGAGTCATTTCTTGAGAGGAATCGCGATGAAGAACGTGAACCGAGCGTTGATGGTGGCGGCGGCGGCCGGGACCTGCGTGTCCGCGGCGGTCGCCCAGACGGGTCTTGTGAACATCAGCGGCGCATCGCTGCTGGAGAACTACGTGAAGTCGAACGCGAGCACGAACGACTTCATCGACGCCGACGGCAACGGGGTGTCGGGGTATCTGCGCAGCGGCATCCAGCAGTTGGCGCCCGGCGGTCCCTCGAACCTCACCCAGCCGTGGGCCGTGCAGTACCGCGTGACCGGTTCGGTGAACGGGTTCATCGAGCTGACGCTCAACGGCTTCGGTCGCGCTGCCACCGGCGACGACACCACGGCGTCGCCCGCGGGCATCCGCGGCGCCCGCCCGAACGGCAACCCCCCTGTGGCGGACGGCCGCGCGTCGACGGCGTACCACAACCGCGTGCTGTACATCAACGCGAACAACGCGAGCGGCGTGCCGGCGATCTACAACGCGGGCAACCCCGGCGGCGCTCCCAACACGGGCAACGGGCTTTTCCGGTCGGTCTACTCCTCACCCCCGAACGGCTCGGGCGGGAGCATCACGATCGACATCACTCCGCTGGACGTGTCCACGTCGCTGGCCGTTCGCAAGGCGGGCACGCCGGCCTGGAACCGCCGGCCCGCGCAGCCCGGGTACGGTCAGAACGCGGTGAACTCCGGCACTCGTCCGTTCGGCACGGCCGGTTTCGGCAATCTGCCGAGTTTCCTTGCGGATCTGAACGGCCGGAACCTGTTCGATCCGAACAACCCGAACGCGGCCGACTCCAACACGATCTTCGACAACAAGCTCGCCTTCGCGCCCATCGCGCCGGTGATCAACTTCGGCACGGGCATCCGGCGCGTGACGATGACGCAGCTCCAGCACCTGTTCATCACGGGGCGAGCGGCCACCGGCGAGAACTTTGTGGTGCTCACGCGTGACGTGGGCTCGGGCACGCGCAACGCGTTCAGCAACGGCATCGGCGTGGACCCCTCCTTCGCCAACGGCGACAACGTCGGCGGGCTCTCCACCAGCAGCACCGATCACGTGATGGGCGCGTCGTACACCCCTTCCAACAAGGGGAGCAACGGCGGCATGGAACAGGCCCTGCGCAACACGCGCCTGGGGATCGGCTACATCGGCACGGAGCGCGGCGTGACCGGATCGGGCACGGGGTCGTGGCTTGCGGGCGGCGCTCTTGAGATCGCCGACGTTCTCAACGACCTGTACGGCGGCACGCAGTACGTCCGCCCCACCACCACCAACCTGGTGCACAACTCACCCAACGGCTGGGTGCTGGGCGGCCAGTCGGTGCTCGCGACCATCGGCGACCCCCGCAGCAACGCCGCGAACCTGGGCGGCCAGGGGTGGGCGGGCGCGTTCGATCCGTTCGTCGACACCAACTGCGACGGGATCCGTCAGAGCGATGAGCCCTTCACCGACCTGAACGGCAACGGGCAGTACGACGCGTTCAACGCGGAGGCCGGGCTGAGTCCGCGGCTGACCCCGCCGATGGCGAACCCGTACGCCGCGGCGTACCTGAACAACATCACCCGCAGCATCGCGGCGACCACCAGCGTGCCCAACGACCCGGCGAACTTCGGCATGCCGGGCGAGTACGCGGCGGACCAGTTCATCCTGCTCGCGGCGGTCGACCGCCTGCACAGCGAAGCGGACTACACGCAGATGAGCGCCAACCCGGGTTTCAATAACTGCGTGCAGAACTACACGCTGAGCTTCAACGTTCACAACAACAGCGCGTACCTGGCCTTCAATGAGAGCCAGTGCGGCAAGAACCCGGCGCGTGCGACCGGCGTGGTGTACAGCGATGGGGTGTCGGGTGGTTCCAACTTCCTCACGCAGGCGGGCACGTCGGCCTCGTACGGCGCGAACCTGGCCTGCCGCAACAAGATCAGCGGCGACTTCAACGGCAGCGGCGCCCGCGACGCGGGCGATGTGGTCGAGATGGTCAAGGCGTGGCGGCAGCGCAACGGCGGCCCGGCGTGGACGGCGCCCGACGGTGTCTACGGCTCGGGCGCGGGTCAGCAGGCGGTGATCGAGATCCTCGGCGATTTCGACGGCAACGGCTCATTCAATCGCACCGATGTGCGTTACTACGCGGACGGGCTCTACCTGACCAACGGTCGGCTGGACCGCGCGGGCGGCTTCGCGGCGGTGGACTCGGCCTTCGAGAGCCTCACCGGCAACAACAACTTCTTCGGCACCGTGATCGCGACGGGCAAGCCCTACTTCACCGGCGACAGCGCCGCGGACCTGGCGGGCTCGGCCACCGGCCCGCGCAAGGGGTACGCCCCGTACGGGGCGGACGGGCGGGTTGACGCGGCGGACATTGACTACCTCGTCGCGCAGTACAAGAACCCGCACATCCTGGACGGCGCGGCTAACTGGAGCGACCTCTCCGAGGCGTCCTACTTCGATCTCTCGGCGGACCTCAACGGCGACCTGATCGTTGATCAGCGCGATCTGTGCAAGCTGGTCAAGACGATCCTGGGCACGAGCATCGGCGATGTGAACCTGGACGGCGTGGTGGACGCTGCGGACGTTTCGATCGCGACGGCCAACCTCGGCACCGCCGGCGGCTGGGCCCGGGGCGATGCGGACGGCGATGGGCAGATCACCGAGGCCGACGTGCAGATCATCGCCGATGCTTCGGCGGGCCTGGGTTGCATCTGCCCGTGCAAGGCGGACTACAACCGCGATGGCGGCGTGGACGGCGGCGACGTGGCCTCGTTCTTCCAGGATTGGGAGTCGTCGCTGGGTTGCGCGGACGTCAATGAGGACGGCGGCATCGACGGCGGCGACGTGCAGGCGTTCTTCCTGGCGTGGGAAGTCAGCGACTGCGGATATTGATCACCCCGATGTGAGGAGCCGCCGCGACGGGCGCTGGCGCTCGGAGTCTTCGCGGAGCTCAACGCACACACTCACTTCACGAGAGGCCCGCCCGCGACCCTGCGGGCGGGCCTTTTCGTTTGTGTGATCACCACTGGAAGTTCATCTGGACGGGGCGGCAGGGGGCGAGGGCCGAGACGCGTGCCTTGAGGCCGGCGGCCTGCGATTCGGCGAAGGCGGCGCGGTCGTGCTCGATCGCGGCGAGCGAGATGGCTCCGCACAGGGCCGCGCTGGTGAGGACGAGTCCGGGGCGACGCAGCACCCAGCCCAGGGCGAGCCCGGCGGTGGCGGCGAGGGTGTCGCGGCGGGCCTTGGTGGGTTCGCCTCGGAGAAGGCGGCGGAGGTCGTCGGCGAGTTCGGCGGCGGAGGCGTAGCGGTCTTTGGGGTTTCGGGCGAGGGCCTTGAGCACCACGGCGTCGATGGAGGCGGAGAGACCGGGCCGGCGGCGCGAGGGGGCGTTGACGGGGTCTTCGCTGATGCGGGTGAGGGCGGTGCGGGGGGAGCCGGTGGGGCTATGGGGCGTGCGGCCGGTGAGGAGCTTGTACAGCACGGCGCCGAGCGAGTAGATGTCGCTGGCGGGGCCGACCTCTGCCGAGCGGCCGTCGGCCTGCTCGGGGGGCATGTAGGCGATGGTGCCGATGAGTTCGCCGGCGCCGTGGAGAGTGAGGTCGGGGGCGGTGGTGCCTCGGAATGCGCCAAAGGCGCGGGCGAGGCCGAAGTCAAGGATGCGGACATCGCCGCCTTGGGTGATGAGGATGTTGCTGGGCTTGAGGTCGCGGTGGAGCACGCCGCGGGAGTGGGCGTGCGCGACGGCGTCGCAGGCTTTGGCGACGGCTTCGATGGCGGGTGCGGTGGCGCCCTGGCCGGGGGTGATGGCGGCGTCCAGGGGGCGGCCGTCGATGAGGTCCATGACGAAGTACGAACCGCCGCCGGAGAGGCCGGAATCGATGATGCGGACGATGCCGGGGTGGTCGAGCCGCGCGAGCATTTCCACCTCGCGTTCGAGGCGGCGGCGCGACCAGGGGGAGCCGGATTCGCGGAGCGCTTTGATGGCGACGCGGCGGCCGGTGGCGACTTGCACGGCTTCATAGACGAAGCCCATGCCGCCGCGACCGATCTCGTTGAGAAGCGTGTAGCCCGCGGGCCCGTGGAAGTCGTGCGACTCGCCGCCGAACATGGGCTCGGTGAGGTCGGAGGGTTCGGCCTCGCAGACGGCGACGGCGAGGTCGGCGGCGTTGCGTGCGTCGCGGTTCATCGCCGCTCGCACTCGCTGCACGCCATTGGTCTCTCGCCGGAACATGGGGCCAAACTCCAACGTCGGGGGTGTTGGGGCGGCACACTGCCGCCCCGGATACACAGCGGTCAATTCCGGTGTTTCTAACACCATCACGGGGGTTTTTGTTGATTGGGAGGTCACAAGGGACAAAGTCGTGGGCGGTTGGGTGGTTTGGGGCCCCGCGGGTTCTCCCGGGCTTACCTATCTTGGCGCGGCTCCGTACTCTCTATGGACCAATGCGAGAACCAGAGGCCAATCAGACACCTTCGCCGCATGCCGGCGAGGTCAGCGCGATCCTGACGCGGGCGCAGGCTGATCCCACGGCCGCGGGAGACCTGCTGCCGCTGGTGTACGACGAGCTGCGGGCGTTGGCGCGCTCGCGGCTGGCGAAGCTGGGGGGCCGGAACAACACGCTGGAGCCCACGGCGCTGGTGCACGAGGCGTATGTGCGGCTGGTGGGCGCGAATGATCCGAGTTGGCACGGGCGGGGGCACTTCTTCGCGGCGGCGGCGATGGCGATGCGGAACATCCTGGTGGATCGGGCGCGGCGGAAGGCTTCGGTGAAGCACGGGGGCGAGGCGCAGCGGGTGGACGCGGACCCGGCGGATATCGCGCTGGCGGAGCCGCGGGAGGACATTCTGGCGTTGGACGCTGCGTTGACGAAGCTTCAGCAGGTGGATGAGCGCAAGTCTCGGGTGGTCATGCTGCGGTACTTCAGCGGGCTGACGGCGGAGGAGACGGCGGCGGCGATGGACATTTCCGTGCCCACGGTGAACCGCGAGTGGAAGCTGGCCAAGGTGCTGCTGAAACTGGAGCTTGGTGACGGGCGGTAGCGGGGCGGCGCAGGCGGGCGAGGGGCCCCCCGAATATGCGTTCGGGTGCGGATTTGGCCCTGCCCCTACACTCCTTCCCGGATGTCCCTTCCTACCGAACATCTGAACCCGGCCGAGGCTGCCGAACGCCGCAGGGCCATCATGCTCCGCGTGGTGCGGGCGGCGTTCCTGATCCTGATGGTGACGTTCGCGCTGCTCGCGGCGTTGCAGCAGCAGCAGAGCGACCGCAAGGTCTTTTCGCCGGACACACGGTGGTGGTTGCCGGTGGGGATCTTCCTGGGTGTGGCGATTGTGCTGTTCGTCGCGGCGATCGCGGTAGACTTTGCGACACCCAAGAAGAAGATCTCTTCCATCACGGGCGTGATGCTGGGCATCATCGCCGGGGTGCTCGCGACGGCGGCGCTGGGGTTCGTGATCGATCTTCTGCTGGAATCGTGGGTGCAGAACGCCCAGGCGCTGGATGTGCTGCGGCCGATCGTGATCTCGTGCAAGGTGCTGCTGGGCTTCACGCTCTGCTACATCGCCGTCGCGACGATCCTGCAGACCGAGGACGACTTCCGGCTGGTGGTGCCGTACGTGGAGTTCGCCAAGCAGATCCGCGGCGTGCGACCGCTGCTGCTGGACACGACGATCCTGATCGACGGGCGCATCGTGGAGATCGCGGCGACGGGCTTTCTGCAGGCCCCGCTGGTCATCCCGCGGTTCGTGATCTCCGAGATGCAGGCGCTGGCCGACAGCCAGGACACGATGAAGCGGTCCAAGGGGCGGCGGGGTCTGGAGTTCACGGCGCGGCTGCAGCGCACGCCCCGGCTGGACGTGACGATCGACGAGACCCCCACCCCCGGCAAGGCCGTGGACCAGATGCTGATGGACCGGGCCAAGGCGATGCCGGCGGTGATCGTGACGACCGATGTGGCGCTGGCGCAGGTGGCGCGGATCGAGAACATCGCGGTGCTGAACCTCAACGAGCTCTCCAACGCGATGAAGAGCTCGCTGATGCCGGGCGAGACGCTGACGCTCAAGCTGCTGCGCCCTGGCGAACAGCCCGGGCAGGCGGTGGGCTACCTCAACGACGGCACGATGGTCGTGGTGGAGAACGGCGGCGGCAAGATCGGTCAGAACGTGGAGTTGACGGTGACCTCCAGCATGCAGACCGCGGCGGGGAGGCTGCTGTTCGCCAGGATCCCGGAGCGGAGCGCGGCGGCGAAGGATGAACCGTTGCCGAGCGAAGAGCAGGCGTCCGCGGCCCAGCCGGAGCCATCGCCGGTGGTGGAAGACACGGCGTCCGAAGCGGAATCCGGGGAATCGGCGGCGAGGTCGCCGTTCCCGCCGGCCAAGGCGTTCAGACCGACGCGGCCGGGGACGCCGCGGAACCCCAGGCGGTAAGCACACCCGATTCGGTCCGCACCTGTGTTCATTTCTTGGTCGCGTCGGCGATTTTGGCGCGCAGGTCTTCGATCGCTTTGAGTTCGCGGCTGACCACATACGGCGTGATGTCGCCGCGGTACGCGGGAAGCACGAGACGGTGCGCTTCGGCGGCGAGTCGATCAGCCTCTGCGAGGAACCGATCGGGGTCGGTGGGGCTCAGTTGAAAGCGGATCGACGCCGAGCGCCCGAGCACGCGGGCCAGGTCGAGCTGGCGCATGGAGTTCTCCGGGTCGGCGGCGAGCACTTCGCGGGAGACCTGCTCCGAGGCCTCGCTCGCGGACAGCGCGCCGTGCGTATCGCCGCGTCGCAGGAGGACGGCGGCCCGCACGCCGAACGCTCCGGCGCGGTGCGCGCCCCAACTGTGAAGGTGATCCCTCGTGGTGCCTTCGCGGGTGGCGATGGTCCAGATGATGTCCTGCAGCTCGATGCATTGGTCGGCGAGGCGCAGCGCGACGTCGGGCTTCGAGTCGATGAGTTTCTCGGCCATCTCGTGCTGGGCGATGGCGTATGACGTCATCCAGCCCGGGTCGCCGGGATGGTCGTCCCTGAGCCGCATGAATCGATCGAGTGACTCGGTCATCAATGGTTCGGCCTCGTCGGGCGGGAGCAACTCGCCGAGGATGTGCAGCGCGTGGGCCAGGTCCGCGGCGCGTTGGGGATCGGGCGGGCCCAGGGCGACCGCGCGGCGGCCGTGCTCAACGCTCTGCCTGAGGAGCTTGATCGCATTGTCCTGGGAGATGTCGAGCAGTGCCGCAGACAAGCACACGTTGCCGAGGGCGGACCACGCCGACGCATCCTGCGGGAACTGGCGGCACGCGCCATCGGCGATGGCACGGGCGCGTTCGATGAGTTGCCTGGCCTTCGCGTAGTCGTTGAACCCGGGGTGGGCCGGGCTCCCGGTGACGTTGGCGAGGCGGCGGTATGTCAACGCCACGGCGGCGAGGATCTGGGGGTGATCCTCGGAGTCGGCGACGATGCGGTCCAGCTCGTTGGTCGCGTCGCCGAGAATGGTGCTCAGCACGTTCGCGGATCCGGGCATGCCCATGACGGCCATGTAGGTCTTGACGATGACGGTGTTCGCGAGATTCACGACGTTGTCGGCCCGTCGTTCGGCGAGCCGCGCGGCGTCGCGGGCGACGGCCGCCTGCCACGCCACGCCCGCGCCGCCCAGCACGAGCGCGAGGGCTGCGGCGCACGCGGCGGCGGCGGCGACGCGGTGCCTGCGCACGAATCTGCCGATGATGTACCCCGGCTCGGTGTTGCGGAGGGCGATGGGGCGGGACTCGAGCACGCAGCGGATGTCGGCGGCGAGGGCGTGGACGGTTGGGTACCGGCGGCCGCGGTCGCGTTGCAACGCCGCGGCGACGATGGCGGTGAGATCGCCCCGCAGGCGGGGGTCGATCCGCGAGAGCGGGGGCGGGTCCTCCTCGGTGACGCGGCGGATGAACTCGTGCAGTGTGGCGTCGGCGGGGTTGTGAGGGGGCTGGCCGCACAACAGTTCGTGCAGCACGGCGCCGAGGGAGTAGACATCGGTCCGCAGGTCCAGGGGCGATGCGCCGGACATCAGTTGCTCGGGGCTCATGTACCCCGGCGTTCCCAAGACGCGTTCGGTCTCGGGGCCGGCGGTGTCGTTGAGCAGCCGGGCGATGCCGAAATCGAGCACGCGCGCCCTGCCGCTCGCGTCGATCAGGATGTTGGCGGGCTTGATGTCGCGGTGCATCACGCCTCGCAGGTGCGCGTACTCGATGGCATCGCAGACCTGCAGGAAGAGTTCCAGCCGCGCTCGCTGGTTGAGGCCGTTGGCTGTGGCATGCTGGGTGATGGGCAAGCCCCGGATGAGTTCGAGCACGCAGAAGTCGCGGGGACCCTCGTCGGTCGTGAAGATTCCCGAGTCCAGCAGTTTGCAGATGCCGGGGTGATCGAGCATCGCGATGGCGCGCACCTCGCGCCGGAAGCGGCGGGCGGCGTCGGCGGGCAACTGGCCGGGGCGCAGCAGCTTGAGCGCGACGGGGCGTTCCTCGCCGTCGATGCCGGGCTGGACGGCCTCGTAGACGTCGGCCATGCCGCCGCGGCCGATGAGGGATTGGATGCGGTAGCGTCCCACGAGCGACCCGGGCCGCAGGCCGAATTGGGATTGGTCGATCGCGGGATCGTCGGGCAACAGGGTGTGTTCCAGGAATCCCGGCGCCTGATCGTGCAGCCGCAGGATGCCCCGCACCGCGTCGAGCAGTTCGGGCGGCACGGAGCCGGGCGACCGCAGCGCGGCTTCTCTCGCGGCGGGCGTGAGTTCGAGCAGTTCCGCCGCGATGTCGGCGGCGCGAAGGTCATGGGCGTCCTTACTCGCCATCCTCTTCCCCCGGGTGGCCTTCTGGTCCGAGCGCGCCGGGCTTCAGGCGGGTGAGCAGCCAGAGCCGGGCCCGCTGCCAGCGGCGCTTGGCGGTGCGATCGGTGATGTCGAGCATCGAGGCGATATCTACCAAGCGCAGCCCGGCGAAGAACCGGAGGAGGACCACCTGGTAGGCGTCGGCATCCAGGGTGCGCAGATTGGCAAGCTCGCGGTCCAGTTCAAGAGCGTCGACGCCGCTGGTGCCGGCGGCGATGTCGATGCCGTCGAGCGGTTCGGGGGTGCCGCCCCCGCCGCGTTTGGCGGCGTTGCGGCGGCGGGCATGATCGATCAGCGCTCGTTTCATGGCTTCCGCCGCGGCGGTGAAGAACTGGGCCTTGCTGGCCCAGTGGGACCGGTCCGCGTGCAGGCGCACGTACACCTCGTGCACGAGCGAAGTCGCGGTCAGGGTGTGGCCCTTTCGCTCCCGTTCCATGCGGGCGGCGGCGAGCTTCCTGAGTTCCTCATATAGCTGCGCAATCAGCTCCTGGGTGGGGACACCGGTGTCGCTATTTTCCTGCTGGGCGTCCTTTCGCGGGGCGTTGTGCATGGCGGCGTGGGCAAAAAAAAGAAAATATCCGGCGACGTGTCACCCCGCGCCCGGGAACCGCGCCGCTGTAGGGAGAAGGAGCCCTCCACCCTCGCGGACCCAAACGGGAAGCGGCCTTGCCGGCGGGCCGCGTTCCGGTCGACGGTAGGCGGGGGGTGCGTGGGGGGCAGTATCGGCGTTTCGTCGTGCGCGGAAAGGTGGCGAATGGTGAACAGAGCAGTTTCCGGATGTTCATCGGACTTGATCCGTGGCCGCGACGGTCGAAGGAGGCCGATTGGTATCAGCAGCCGTTCGCCCACGTTCGGAAGAAGGTCTCGACATCGCTTCCGTCCACCCCTCCGTCGCAGTTGACATCGGCGGATGAATCGCCGACTTCCCAGGCGAGGAAGAATGCTTCGACATCGGCACCGTCGACACCGCCATCGAAGTTGAAGTCCCCGATGCACGCCCGAAAGAACTCGAGCGTCACGGTGTAGTTGCCGCTCGTGTTGGTGCTGTACGGCGGCGTGAGGGGCGACCAGAAGACCTCGGAGAAGTCGACATCAACCACGAGTCTGGTGGAGTCGTGCGGCTGGGTCACGTCGAACGAAGAACTGACCGCGCCCGCGGAGCGGAAGAGGTCACTTTCTGATGTCAGATGGCGGAACCGCACCGTGCCTTCGCCGCTGAAGCACTGCACCGAGCCGGAACAGCGGACGAAGCCGCGGCAGGGCATGTCGATGACCATGTTCGCGACGTTGTGAACTTCGGCGAAGGGGGCTTGGTCGGAGCGTTCGTACGTTGTGGCGATGAGCGAGATGGTTCCCTGAAGCATGATCCTCGTGCACTGCTGCGAGAACCGCTGGCAGGAACGGATGGTCGCGCTCCCGCGCTGGCACGAGGTTGTTGTGACGCACTCATCGAACGGGGCGCAGTTGTTGCAGCGGTACTCGACGGGGTCGTTGGGTTGGCAATCCGGGGGCAGGGCGCGAATTTCGCTGACGACGACGGGGGCGACGCATTGGGCGATTGCGCCCGAGGAGCACGCGCCGAGCAGCAGAGCGATGGTGAGGGTGTATGCGGATTGGACTTGCATGGCGAGGGCCTTTCAGCGTTGTTTGCGTGATGGTTCGGGTGGTGGATCGTGGAGTCAGAGAGGTCTTACCACTCGATGATCAGGTACCCATCCACGCCTTCGGTGGCGGGGTAGAGGTCGCCGAACTCTTCGTCGTAGAAAGCGCCCTCGCCGGGCGTGCCGCGGTCGCCGCGGTCGGCGCGTCCGGTGAACAGCGCGCCATCGATTTGGCCGTTTCGGGCGATTCCGGCGCCGGACACGATCATCGCGTGCCCGAAGGCGCCGCCGCTTCCGTCGGAGACGCCACCGCCGCCGCCACCGGCAGACACGAGCAACTGCCCCGCGCGGTAGATGCCCGATGTGCCGCCGGGGTTGCCGTTGAAACCGGTGTTCCCGCCAGCGCCGACGCGCACTTCGAGCGATTCACCCGGGGTCACCGGAACCGCTGCACGTGCGTATGCACCACCCGCGCCGGCGCCCCCGTACAGCCCGTCTCCGAACGCGCCACCGCCGCCGGCGCCCCACATCTCGCAACGGATCTGGCGGACGCCCGCGGGGACGACCCAGGTGTAGACGCCCGGGGTCACATCGCCGAACGAGATCACTCCGCCGGGAGCCGAGCCGCCCCCGATGTTGGCCGTCGTGAGCACCGAACCATCCGAGAACTGGACTCCGCCGTTAGCGAACATCCGACCGGTGGCGGTGATGGTGCCCCGGGTGATTGAATCGCCCACGAGATCGAGCTGCGCCGCGGGAGTCTGGGTGCCGATTCCGACGCGTCCGGTCGGGGTGATCGTGAGGCGCTCCACCGCGTTGGTCATGAACGACAGCGGGTGGTTGGTCAGCATCCCGAGCCTGAACGAGGTATTGGATTCGAAGTCGTTCCCGCCCAGAATGCGGAACACTCGGAGCGTCTGCCCGTTCGATGTTGAGTTTCGGATGATGTCGAAGTAGGAGGCGCCGGCGCCGGTCCAGTTGAACTCAACGGCCTTCACTGAATCGGTGGGCGAGTTGTTCACCACGGTCAGCATCGCGTCGCCGGCGGTCGCGGCGGTCGGGGCTTGCGTGGAGATCTTCACCTTGCCCTGGTGGTACGAGGCGAAGCTGAACGCCGTTTTCGGCAGGCCGAGCAGGCCTGCGAGATCGCCATTGCCCACGACGCCGTACGAAAGCGGGCCGAGCCCGTCGCCGCGAACGCCGACCCCGCCGGGTTGCTGGACATTCGAGCGGGCGTTCACGCCGTAGGAAGTGACTCCCGGGAAGCCAGGACCCTCGCTGCGGATGAGGGCCGCGGTGCCGCCGGGGCTGTCTGCTTTCAGTGCATAGCCGGTTGAGCTTCCGGTCGCGGCGGCAACACCCGTGGCGTCGACTCCATACCCGGCGTAGGCTCGAAGCGCAACGGCGTTTGCCGCGCTCGAAGTGTTGTCCACGAAGACCGTCGGGCCGCTCCCTGATGCTCTTGTCACGTACAACTGGGCGTCGACGGTGCTGGAGTTGGGCCCGATGATGACACGATCCGAGGTGCCCGCCGCGTTCGTGCCGTACGACTGCCATGGGCCGCCCATGGGCCCGCCGAAGCCGTTCTTGGCCCAGATGGCATACGGCGCGGAGGTCAAGGGCTGGCGGGGCGAGAGGGTGGAGTAGGCGCTGGTGCCCGTGCGGATCTGGACTTCCAGGAACCGCTGTGATCCTGTGAACGCCGCGGCTCCGAAATCGAGATTGACCGTGAACGCTCCGTTCACCACGCTCACGCCGAGGGCTTCCTGGGTGCTCCCCACCTGCACACCGTTGCTTGGCGCATCGAACAGGCGAAACCGGAGGTCGGCCGAGCCGGTGTACTGATCCTCGTTCTGCTTCAGAGAGCCCTGGTAGGTGAAGGTGGTGGGTTGAACGGTCTGGGCGAACGAGCCGGCCGCGCACAGCGTGCATGCGGCGAGGAGAGCGGCGACGGTCATCTTGGAGCGATTCATGGTGATCTCCACAAAGGGTGTCTGAGCGAGTGTGTGAGTTGCGGTTGTCAGCACGCGGAGTGCCGAAGGGCAACGACGGGCGGGTGCGTTGCCCGCTCATTCGATGTGGCGTGAACTCGGCGACACTCCCGAGCAATCTGGCAGGAATTTCCTGACTGCGGCAGAAATGCCTCGGTCCCACCGGGTCGACCGGCGCGTGTCAGGGCGCGGGTGGCGTCGATCAAGAGCTGGGGGCTCGGCACGTTTCGTGCTGAGCGAATGCCATCGATGGCTCCTGGGTCGGAGGCTGGGCGTAGATCAATAGGCTTGTGAACGCGCGACTCACTTCCATCGACCGCGAAATCACTTTTTTTCTGCTTGGCCTCGGGCGGCGTCGGTTTCTTACGCCACGTTGGGAGTCACGTGCTCCAGATGACGGCGAGCAGGGAGTTGAGTGTTTCAGCGTCCTGTCCAACAGCCGGGTTTGGCGCACACCGGAGATTGATCCCATGAAGCTTGTTCGCTCGATTCTCGCCGCGGCCGCGGCCGTTCCCGCCATCTTTACACCGATCGCCGGCGTCGCCGCCGCGGCGGGCGCGTTGGCCGTGTGCAGCACTGCGGAAGCCTCGCCGGTTCCGAACACCAAGATCGTTTCGATTTCCGAGCCCGCCGGGCCGCGGGGTCGCCCCGTGATCTGGCGGATCCGGCTCAAGGGTGACAACGGCAACGGCCCTCCGCTGGCGGGCGTGCCCGTGACGTTCATCAGCCGCTCGAGCGCGAGCGGGCCGCGGGCGATCGGCGTGGCCACCACCGATTCGAACGGGTACGCGAACCTGTACTACACCGTGCCGACCAGCACGCGTGAGACGAACATCGTGCTGACGGCGGTCACGGGCGGCGGGCCGTTCACCGCGGTGCGCGAGACGGCGGTGACGATTACGCGGTGAGTGCGCGGCGGGGGAGGCTGGCACCCTCGCAAGTGAAGAATGGCGATCGATCGCCCCCGGCGGCTCTGAGGCCCTGGGGGCGATTTCTCTATCTGTGTTTGATGTCTACAAGCCCCAGAAACATCGCTGAGCGGCGAATTTGCTCACTTCGTTTGCAGCGATTCCAACTGCGCGCGTCGAGCGCTAACCTCGGAAGAATCGGGGCCGAACACGCGACCACCCACCTCAATCGCCTTCTCAGCGTTGGCAATCGCCTCGGGATATCGCTTAAGATAGGTTAGAGCGGTGGACAAGTTCCAAAGGAAATAATACCGGCACCTCTCCGAACCGGAGTCGGCGCAAGAAGCGGTCGCCTTGATGGAAGTTTCGTAATGGTCGACGGCTTCCTGTTGACGGCCGTTTGAAATCAGGATTTGGCCGATCGCATCGATCGAGTTCAGACTGGCCATGAACTCGCACGGGACGCCCAATTTACTGCAAATGGCGATGGCTTCACGGTAGGTCTCGATGGCTTCGTCCACCACACCGGCGTGTTTGAGCATCCCGCCGAGACGGTAGCTTTCCAATGCCACCGTCGCATTGATCGGGCCAAGAAGCGACTTCAATTTCGAGATAGTGTCGCGCTGTAAACTGATTGCTTCAGGAAGGTCCTCTTGAACTAGATTGTCAGCCACCCGGGCACGAATATCCAAGGTGACCGGGTGAGCGATTCCGAGGCCGGTCTCGGCGTAATTCACCGCGCTTCGCAGCGCCAAAGATCGGCTTGGCCCCGGGGGCATCGCAACTGCCTGGATGAGTTTAAGTACGCAGCGGGAGTAGGAACCAACTGGGTCCTTCACCACTTCGACCGCTCGGGTCAGCCAATCAACAAACTCTGTCGCTTCGGAGTTTCTCTGCCAGAAGAGCACCCACGCGGCTGTGGTTGCGGCATCACGGGCGTCGGGGCTATCCATCCCTCCACGCTGCATGAGACGACGAGCAACGTCCCATTCGGCGCCTTTCAAATAGTCGAAGTCGCCGTTGATCGCGAACACGTTCCATTCCGCCACGGCGACTTCCAATGAATCTGACGGATAGCTAGATTTGAAGGCTCCAAGCGCCCGCTTGGCAAGGTCCTTTGCCTGTTGAGGATTGTTGCCTTGCGAGTACACGACCTCCGCGAGCGTTGAGAGCACATGTGCCGATACGGCATCGTCGGCGGGGGGCTCTGTTTTCAGCTCTGCGATCTTCTTCTCTACGACCTGATTGATAGTTACGTCCTTTCCACCGGAGTTCTCCGGAGTCACGCTTGTCAAAACCTCCCTGATCGTTCTTAACGCCTTGTCCGCGATGCCCTTCTCTCGAATCACCCGAAGTTCGGCCTTTTTCGTCTCATCACGCTCGCGCTGCGCCACGCGAGCCTGCCACGCGAAGGCCGCAATGCCGAGCACCAGGCTTGTGGCGATTGCAGCCGCCGCAGCGACCATTCCCTTGTTTCGCGTTGCGAACTTCCGCGCCCTGTACCACCCGCTCTCCGGCCCCGCGATCAACGGACGATTGTCGAGATAGTTGCGAATGTCGGACGCGAGTTGCGCGGGAGATTCGTAGCGTTCCGCTTGTGTCTTGCGGATGGCTTTGAGCGGGATCCACGCGAGCTCGCCGCGGAGCACCTTGGCGAGAGAGTGGGCCGACTCTCCGCGAGCCGCCGCGGCTGCGGCTCCGCCGTCGTCCATGGATGTGAGCCGCGTCGCGGGGCGGGGTGGATCGGTGTTCAGGATGAACGCCTGCAGCTCTGAGGTGGGTGCGCCGCGGAGCGTCTGCGAATCAAAGGGCAGTGCGCCGGTCACAAGTTCATACAGCAGCACTCCCAGTGCGTAGACATCCGTGCTTGTGGAGATCGTCGAGCCTTTCACACCGACTTGCTCGGGGCTCATGTACTCGGCGGTCCCGATGGGCGTGTAGGCCCTGGTGACGAATGCACGCTCGGCGATGTCTTCGTTGAGGGCCTTGGCGATGCCGAAGTCGATCACCATCGGCCGTGCGGTCGTTGTTCCCTGTTTGTCGACGGAAATGTCAACAAGGATGTTTGAAGGCTTGAGATCGCGGTGGATGATTCCCTTGGTGTGCGCGTGTTGCACGGCTTCGCAGACCTGGCAGAACAGCTCCAGTCGCTGGGGGATCGTCAGCTTCGCGCGATCGCAGTACGTGGTGATCGGCTCGCCCTTGATGTACTGCATCACGAAGTACGGGCGGCCCAGGTTGGTGGCGCCGGCGTCAAAGACCTTGGCGATGCCGGGGTGGTCCATCAGTGCCAGCGCCTGGCGCTCCGCCTTGAAGCGGGCGACGACGGAATCGGAATCCATGCCAAACCTGATGATCTTGATCGCGACGAACCGCTTGATGGGTTCGGTTTGGTCGGCGAGCCACACTTCGCCCCAGCCGCCGTGGCCGAGAATCGATCGCAGGGTGTACGGGCCGATCTGAGTGCCGGCTTCCTCACGCCGCCGCGCGGGATCGGCGGAAAACGCGTCGTGCCCGGCGACGTTGAATACGACTTTCGGGTCGTTTAGATCGACGAAGGGCGCAGGCATGAAGCACTCTAGCTTCGTCGTGCCTTGCGCCAGCATCGCGAGAACCTCGGCCGCCATTTCGAGGTCGCCGCCGCAGTTGGCGCGGACGAAGGCCTCGCGCTGGTCCGGCGGCAAGTCGTACGCCGCGGTGAAGAGGTCGGTCTTGCGTTTGTGGCGGTCGGCGGACATGGCGTTGGGCACTCTCACTGAATGGGCGAAGGCACTGGCCGGTTGCGCGGGTTTCCGGTGGACGTGTGCAGGGTTGCGTGCGGGGCGGGTTCGCGGGGTTCATCCCGCATCGAGGCGGGCCTTCATCCAGCGCTTCGCGAAGGTGTGCTGCTGCTCCACGGTGCGCGGATTCATGCCGAGCACCTCTCCGACCTGTTCGTTTGTCATGCCGGCAAAGTACTTCAGTTCCATGATCCGGGCCTGGCGTTCATCGAGGGCGGCGAGCTGGGTGAGCAGGGCGTCGACCTGTTCGATCTCTTCCGCGGCCTTGTCGGGGGCTTGCGTGACCGGCTCGGCATCGACGGCGTCCATGTTCACCTGGTTGTCGCCGATGCGCTTGGCGGCGTTTCGTTTTCGGGCGTGGTCGACCAGGACTCGGCGCATGGCGGTGGCGGCGGCGCCCAGGAAATGGGCCTTGGAGCTCCAGTTGGGCGTGTCGGCGCCCAGGAGGCGCACGACGGCTTCGGCGACGAGAGCGGTGGGCTGGAGGGTGTGGCCGGGTCGTT
>JBGAMO010000266.1:0-3588 GCA_044222845.1 Phycisphaerales bacterium | reverse complement strand
GGCCATACATGGCCCCGGCGCTGGAGAAGGAACGACCTCAGTTGCCGCTGTTGTGGCGCAACTCGATCAGGAAGGGTGATTGACCGTGGCCGACACACGCGGCATCCGAGCAGGCAGGGCCTTCGTTGAACTGGGCGTCAGCGACAAGCTGTCGGCCGGGCTGAAGGCTGCGCAGAAGAAGCTCGAAGCGTTCGGCGCG
Source organism: Phycisphaerales bacterium (assembly GCA_044222845.1). Classification (GTDB taxonomy): domain Bacteria; phylum Planctomycetota; class Phycisphaerae; order Phycisphaerales; family UBA1924; genus UBA2402. The sequence goes on along the minus strand of JBGAMO010000266.1, from coordinate 3,389 downwards.
GGGCTGCGTTCCATCGGCACGAAGATGGCGGGCATCGGCGTGGCGGCGATCACGGCCCTGCTCGCCACGGCGAAGGCCTTCTCCGACACCGGCGATGTGCTCGACAAGATGAGCCTGCGCACCGGGGTGAGCGTCGAGGCGCTGTCGGAACTCGGGTACGCCGCCGACCTGTCCGGCACCGACATGGAAACGCTGGAGAACGGCCTCCGTGTCATGCAGAAATCGCTCGTGGAGGCCGCGAAGGGGTCGCAGGGTGCGAACGAGGCGTTGGGACTGCTCGGCCTGACCGTGGCCGACCTGGCGAAGTTGTCGCCGGATGAGCAGTTCAAACTGCTCGCCGACCGCATCTCGAAGGTGCAGGACCCGGCGTTGCGGGCGTCCCTGGCGATGGAGCTCTTCGGCAAGGCGGGGACGAAGTTGCTGCCCCTCATGGCCGACGGAGCCGCGGGCATCAACGAGATGCAGGAGCAAGCTCGCAAACTCGGACTGACGGTCAGCACAGAGACCGCCCGCGACGCCGCAGAACTCAACGATGCCCTCGGCACCCTCTGGAAGGTGCTCAAGCAGGGCGTGTTCTGACAAGCGGGGCGCTCGCCCCACCATCAAAGATCTGACCGAGCGGATCACGCAGGTCATCGTCACCGCCACCAACTGGGTGAAAGCGAACAAAGAGACGGTGGTGTGGGCGCTCAAGGTCGCGGCGGCCGTCGCCGTCGCCGGTGTCGCCATCATCGGCCTGGGGTACATCATCTCCGGGATCGGCGCGGCACAGGGCCTCGTGGCCGGGATCATCGGCGGGATCGGGACGGCCTTCAGCCTCATCGGTGCCGCCATCGCCGCCATCCTGTCGCCCGTCGGCCTCGTGATTGCCGCGATCGTGGCTCTTGGCGGCGTCCTTGTCGTCGCCACGGGCGTCGGAGGCGAGGCCCTCACCTGGCTGGGCGAGCAGTTCACGGCGCTGCGGGAATGGGTCAGCAAGGTTGTTGGCGGCATCGCGGACGCGCTCGCGGCCGGGGACATCGCCCTCGCGGCCGAGATTCTGTGGCTTTCGCTCAAGGTCATTTGGCAGCAGGGCGTGGCGGCGCTGAACAAGGCGTGGCTGGGTGCGAAGGAGTTCTTCGTCTCGACGGCGTACTCCATGTGGTACGGCGCGCTGGCGGCGGCGGAGATCGTGTTCCATGCGCTGGAGGTTGGTTGGATCGAAACGGTCGCTTTCCTCTCCAAGACCTGGACCAACTTCGCCACCGGCTTTCAGATGATCTGGGAAGAGGCATCGTCTTGGGTCGCCAAGCGGATGCTGGAGATTCAGGGGCTCTTCGATTCCGGGCTGGATGTGGACGCCGCCAAGAAGGCGGTTGATCAGCAGTTGGAATCTCGGTTGGTCGAGTTGGAGAACGCAGCACAGCAGACGGTGGCCGCCCGTGAAAGGGAACGGGAGTCGCAGCGGAAGGACGCGGCCGCGCTGCACGAAGCCACGCTCGCAGGGATCGGCCAGGATTTCGAGGACGCACAGAAAGCGCTCAAGGACAAGACCGAGGCGGGGCTGGCGGAATCACAGGCCGCGCTCGACGCCGCCAAAAAGAAACTCGCAGACGCCATCGAACAGGCCCGTCAGAAGCGAGAGGCGGCGGACGCGGCGAAGGGACCGCGGAGAACCCCGCAGGACCTGATGTCCGAGTTCGAGGACCGGCTCTCCGGCCTCGGCGATGCCATCGGCAAGGGAATCAGCGTCACCGGCACGTTCAACGCGGCGGGCGTGGCGGGCCTGGGTGGTGGCGACGCGGCGGAACGGACAGCCGCGGGCGAGCGAGCAGACGGCGAAGAACACCAAGCGTCTCGTGGACGCTGTGGGCACGGGCGGGCTGGCGTTCACCTGAATGGAGTGACGGGTGCCGATCGAGGTGCGTGAGAAGTTCGATTCGCGGCGGCTCACCAAGGGGCAGAACCCCTCGGCGGAGCTGGCGTTCATCGTCCTCGGCACCGACGACGCTATCGCCGCACGCGACGCCCTTGAAGATGAATCTGACGACACGTTCGCGGGCCTTCCTCGGCAGAGCGTGTCCATCGAACCGCTCGGCCCTGAACTTTGGGACGGGACGGTGCGGTACGGACAGTCCTCCGGCAGCGTTCAGCCCGGCACGGAGGCGGTCTACTCGTTCGACACGGGCGGGGGCACGCAGCACATCACGCAGTCGCTGGCAACCGTGCATCGGTATCCCGCGCCGGGCGTCGGTGCGGCCCCGGACTTCAAGGGCGCGATCGGCGTCAGTGCCGACGGAGTCGAGGGCGTGGACATCACCGTCCCGGTGTTCAACTTTACCGAGACGCACTACAAGCCCGACGACGAAATCACGGGCGCATACAAGGGCATCCTGTTCAATCTAACGGGCAAGGTAAACAGCGACGGGTTCAAAGGCTTTGCTGCGGGCGAGGTGCTCTTCCTCGGCGCGTCGGGCTCGAAGCGCACGCAGTTAGGTGAAGATGCTGACTGGGAGATCACCTACCGCTTCGCCGCCAGTCCCAACGTCACCGGCCTGTCGATCGGCCCCATCAACGGAATCAGCAAGAAGGGATGGGAGTACCTGTGGGTGCGCTACGCCGACCAGGAGGACACGGCGGCCAAGGCGATCGTGAAGCGTCCGATCGCGGCGTACATCGAGCGTGTCTATGACGACGGCGCCTTCGCCGGATTGGGGCTCGACTGATGGGAGACGACCTCCGCAAAGTCCGGCCCGGCGATCCGCTCCGCGTCCCCGCGCGGGCGTACAACGCCTTTGTCGATGCAGCGCTCGACCTCAAGCGCCGTCAGCAGGATCGCTTTTCCGGGGACCTGCGCGACGGCGGTCGCCAGCACGGCGTCATCCCCGTTCGCAACGACTCGGGCGCGGACCTCGACCGCTACCACGTCCTGGCCATCGACGGGCCGCTCTTCCCGCCCGGAGACGAGGGGCCGGAGAAGACCTTCCAGAACCGGATGGCGCTGAAGGGAATCGAGCCGGACGAAGAAACACCGCCGGGCAAGTTCGTTGTGGCACGCGAGCCGATCCTCGCCGGGGAGATGGGCTTGTGCGTCGTCCACGGTGTCACGCCAGTGCGTCTGTACGTCGAAGAGGAGGAGCACGCTTACGCCGACATCAAGGCTGGCGAACGTGTCCTCGTCTCCGGTGGCTCGGGCGGCACCGTCATCCTGTGGAAGGAGGACGGCGTCGGCGAGAAGTGGGCCGTGGTGGACATCGGTCGCCCGCGCTCGGACAAGATCGTCGCCATCCTCGGCGAGGCAACCGAGATCTCGGGCGAGCGCTTTCGTTGGCGTTACCCGTGGGATGAAGCCGCGATCGATGGCGACCCATCGAGCGAGACGTTCGGACGGTACATCAAGGTCGAGAACG
>JBGAMO010000084.1:0-20818 GCA_044222845.1 Phycisphaerales bacterium | reverse complement strand
CGCGATCGCGTATCACCGCTTTTCCGGCGATTCTGTCGCGCGGCTGTGCGCGGGCGGGGCGCTCTCGCTCGTCGTGCCGTACGGAGCGGGCGGCTCGGCGTTGTACACGGGCCCTGTCGCCACGACTCGGCCGGACCGCACGGCCTTCGCGGCGTTGAATGCGTCGCTCACCAACCCCGGAGTGCGGGCGCTGGAGTTCGCGCCTTTCGGCGGACAGGACGTGCTGTACGCGGGCGGTTACTTCGGGCCGGCGTTCGTGTTCAATCCGGGCTTTCAGTACCTCGCCCGGTGGGTGGACGGCAACTGGCGGGCGCTGCCCGCGGCTGTTGCGGGCGGTGTGGAGGCATTCGCGCGGTTTGGGAACGACCTCATCGTCGGCGGCTCCTTCGTTTCATTCACGCCCACGATGGGCAGCGCCATTAATGTCGGGTATGTCGCGAGGTGGGACGGTGCGCAGTTCACGGCGATGCCCGGGGCGGGATTGTTCGGCAACGGCGTTTCGTACCCCGTGCGTTGCATGACGGGCGCGGTCGAGAACGCGAGCCCGGTGGTGTACGCCGGGCTGCAGAGCAGTTTCAACGGCGTGGCGCGTTGGGATGGTTCGTCATGGACCACCGTTGGGTCACTGAACAACGCGACGCTCAATTCGCTGTGCTACGGCGACCTGGGAGATGGGCCCAGGTTGTACGCCGCGGGCACGTTCTATGGGCTCAGCCCCACCCCGGCGGTGGCCAGGGCGGGGACTCAAGGCTGGGAGAGTGTCGCCGCGGGCCAGCGGTACGGAGTTGGGAACGCGATCAAGATCGTGAATCTGGGTTCGGGCCCGAGCCTGGTCGCGGCGGGATTGATCGGCATCCAGCCGTCGGACCAGTCCTCGTCTTGGTCGTATTACCCCGTTGCCATTCTGGGGAGCGGGCGGTGGCGGCCGATGGGCACGAACATGGCGGGCCAGGTCAACGCGATCGAGGTGTTCGATGACGGGAACGGGCCGGTGCTGTACGCCACGGGCGATTTCAGCATCGACGGGCAGGGCGCCGCGAGCGGTCGCAACATGGCCCGGTTCAACGGCTTGCGATGGGAACTTGTGGATGGCGGGCTGAACGGGGATGGCTGGGTGCTGCACGCCCCCGCGGCGACCGAGCGCGGCCTGTTGGTGGGCGGCAACTTCAGCCGCGCGGGCAACCTCCCGGCGTACGGCGTGGCGGAAGTAGCTCCGTGCCCGCCGTGCCCGGCGGACTTTGATCGCTCCGGCGGCGTGGACGGCGCGGACGTAGAGACGTTCTTCACCGCGTGGGAGGCCAGCGACAGCGCGGCGGACGTGAACCGCGACGGCGGCACGGACGGGGCGGATGTGGAGTACTTCTTCAGGGCGTGGGAGGCGGGCGGGTGCTGATGATGATCGGGCAACGTCCGGGGTGTTCGCGGCGTTCTATCATCCTCTGTGACGACCGCCGCACTCGCAACGCCGACCAACTCGATTCTCAGACGCGAACTTCCGGCGCCGGCGGTCGCCCGGGATGGGTGGCCGATCGTGGCGGCCTTCGTGCTGGTATCCGCGGGCGTGTGCTGGGGGTCGTTCCATTTCCTGGGCTTGGTCGGCGGCGCGGTCGCGTCGGTGGTGTGCGGGTTGCTCACGCTGTGGTGCGTGTGGTTCTTCCGCGATCCGCAGCGGCGGATTCCGCAGGACGCCGATGCGGTCATCTGCCCGGCGGACGGGCGGGTGGTGATCACCGATGACTGCGCGCCGCCGGCGGAGCTGGGCTTGTCGAGCGAACCGATGCGGCGGGTCTGCATCTTCATGAACGTGTTCAATGTGCACGTGAACCGGTGCCCGGTGGACGGGCGTGTGGAGAAGATCCACTACCGGCCGGGAACGTTTGTGAACGCCTCGTTCGACAAGGCGAGCACGCACAACGAGCGGAGCAGCATGGTCGTGGCGATGGCCGACGGTCGGCGGGCGGTGGTGGTGCAGATCGCGGGGCTGATCGCGCGGCGGATCGTGTGCCGCGTGAAGGAGGGCGCGAGCCTGTCCGCGGGCGAGCGGTACGGGCTGATCCGGTTCGGCTCGCGTGTGGACGTGTACCTGCCCCGCGACGTGACGGTCACGGCGCGCGTCGGCGAGGTGACCAAGGCTGGGGAGACGATCATCGCACGGTTCGCCGGCGCTGCCGGCGCCGGGGGAGGCGTCTGATGTTCATACGGCTTGGCTCAAAGAGCAAGGCGGAGATCCCGGTGGCGGCGCTCATCCCCAACGTGCTGACGACGATGGCGTTGTCGAGCGGGCTGGCGTCGATCCACTTCTCGCTGATGGAGAAATGGGAGAAGGCGATCATCGCGATCGCGCTCTCGATGGTGTTCGACACGCTGGACGGGCGTGCGGCGCGGCTGCTGCGTGTTTCGAGCAAGTTCGGCGCGGTGCTCGATTCGCTGTCTGACTTCGTCTCCTTCGGCGTGGCGCCGGCGATCATCCTGCACCAGTGGCTGCTCAAGTCCGACCCGGTGCCGGCCAAGGCGGTGGTGACGCCGCTGGAACTGGCGGCGGTGATGATCTACGCGCTGTGCGCCGGGCTGCGGTTGGCGCGGTTCACGGCGACGCCGCCCGCGCCAAAGTCCGCGGCGGCGGCGAACTACTTCGTGGGCATGCCCACGCCGGCGGCGGCGGCGGCGGTGATGATCCCGGCGATGATCATGATCTCGGACGACATCACGTGGCGGCCGCCGGAGTGGGTGTCGATGTCGCTGGCGTTCGTGATCGGGCTGCTGATGGTGAGCCGCGTGCCGACGTTCGCGTTCAAGAAGTTGACCATCAACCGTCGGCTGGTGGCGCCGCTGCTGATCCTGGTGGGTCTGTTCGTCGTGTCGCTGGCGACGCATTTCTGGGCGACGCTGGCGGGGCTGGCGACGTTCAACCTGGCGTTGACGCCGGTGTCGTGGATCATGCGGGCCCGGTCGAGATCGGCGGAAGCGGCCGAGGCAGCGATGCATCCGGGGTTGCCGGGGCCGGCCGCGGGTTCTTCTTCCGCGATCGCGGAATGAACCAACCGTTCACGCCGGGTTGAGGATCCAGACCTGATACCCGATGTCGCGGGGGGTCATGGGGTGGCCGTCGGAATCAACAACCCCGAGCACGCGGAACGACGCGGCGGAAATGATCTCTCGCCATTGTGCGAGGTCGTAACCCCGCAGGGTGTACGCGGAATCGACGTGGCGGGTGCGGTGGCCCTCCACGATGGTCAGGTGGCTGACGACGCATTCGGCACGGGCTTTTCCCACCGAGCCCTTGGACGGAAGGTACTGCACGACCTGCGTCACGCTCGTGCCCGCTCGCTTGCCCGTCCAGACGTCCTCGGTCTCCTGCTCGAAGCCGTAGGCGCACATGGACAGGCCGACGACGTACACGCCGCCGGGCTTGAGCACGCGGGCGATCGCCCGCATGTGGGCGAGCATGTCGCGGTCGGTGTTCAGGTGGCGGATGGTGTTGATGAGGTTGAACGCGACATCCACCGGTGCCAGCACCCGGGCCCGATCGAAGGTCTGCATGTCGGCGACGAACAGGTCGAGCGACTCCCCCACTCCCGCCTTCTTCGCGGCGGACTTGGCGTAGCGGACCATGGGCTCGGAGAGGTCAAAACCCGCGGCGGTGTGGCCCCTTCGAGCAAGTTCTCGCAGGTAACGGCCGGTGCCGCAGGCCGGCTCGAGCCAATGAAAATGCCGGGCGGCGCCGAAGATGCGCTTGGCGATGCGCTCGAGCGCATCGACCTCGTCGCCCGTGCCGGGCGCGTGCAGAATGTCGTACACCGAGGGATCGGCGTAGAAATCGGCCTGCTGGGTTGTGCCGGCTCGCCGTGGCAAGGGGACAAACATACGCTCTGATCCGCGGCGTCGCATCGCCGCTCCACCACGAATCCCAAAGGAGACGCCATGACGGCCCGAGGAGACACGATCGCACGCGGCATCGAGAGCACCAAGCAACTGCTGGGACGCTACTTGGTCGGCTTCACGGACGAGACCCGCGTGGCGCAGCTGCCGGGCATGCCGAACCACGTGGCGTGGAACCTGGGACACCTGGCGATCACGATGCACCGCGCCGCGGAGAAGTTTGACGGGCAGGGCCCGCCGGCCTCTGACTTCGGGGCGGGTGCGGACAAGTTCAATCCGGATTCGGTGTCATTCGGTTCAAAGCCCACGGCGGACGCGAACGGGTACCCGAGCCTGGCGCGGAGCATCGCGATCTTCGAAGCGGCGTGCGACCGCATGGCGGCGGTGGTGCGCGGCGCATCGGACGCGAAGCTGGACGAGAAGATCAAATGGGGGCCGATGGAGATCAGTCTGGAGGGCGTGGGCCTGCGGATGATCTTCCACAACGGCATGCACACCGGTCAGATCGCCGACACGCGGCGCGGGCTTGGGCTCAAGTCGATCTTCAGTTGAGGCGGGGCGATCAGCCGGGGCTGAGGCGGCACCAGAGGTACAGCCCGCCCAGGCACGCCGCGGCGATGAGCCAGAGAAGCGCGACGGAGACGACGAAATAGGGATACACGCAGAGCACGGCGCCCGTGAGCATGGCGCGGGGGCTGAGTTGTTTCTTGCCGTAGCCGAAGAGGCCGACTCCGAACAGACCGATGATCAAGCCCGAGAAGAGCGCCCAGGGGTTGCCGAAGTCCATGCAGCAGGATCGGCACTTGGAGAGTGCGGGGTGAAGACCGGCGCGGCGGTACACGCGGCGCATTCGATACACAGCTAAGAGCCGACGCGACTCAGCAACCGTTGGCCCATCGGACAAAGAAGTACTCGACGTCCGCGCCGTCGACGCCGCCGTCGAAGTTGAGGTCCGCCGCGGCTTCACTCTGCACCCAGGAGATGAAGAAGGCTTCGACGTCGGAACCGTCGGTGCCGCCGTCGCAGTTGAAGTCGCCGGGGCAGGGGCAGTTGGGCGGGGGCGGGAACGCGGGAGCGTTGATGGCGAACGCGGCGGTGAGCGTGGCCTCTTCGTTGGGCTGCAGGAAGAGCGACCACTGAAATGCGACCCCCACATCCTGGCCGACGATCGGACCGACGGCGTTGTTGAGGTTGGCAGAACCGGAGTTGAGGACGGTGCGCAGGGCGGTTGAACTTCCCACCTGCCATCGGCTGGCGTTGAGCGCCTGGATGTCGCCGGTATTGGCCCCGGAAATCTCGCCCTGGAAGGCGTCGAAGATGCTGGAATCAAACTGCACGCCGTCATCGGCGGCGTAGTTGGTGCCGCCGCCGGCGAGATCGAGATCGATGAGGTTGAAGACCTCGTAATGGCGGGCGACGGTGGCGCGGCTCTTGAAGCGGCAAGTGCCCACGACGCGGGCCTGACCGGGGACAGCGCCGTCCTCAATGCGGATCTCGATGCGGGCGTCGAATCGTTCCGCGCCGGCGACGCCGGGGCCGGCGTTTGTGTAGGTGATGGTGGCGGTGTCGCCCGAGTACGTCTCGACGGGCGTGTCGAGGCTGCTCATGAGGCGGTTGGTGTTGTTGCCCTCGGTGCGGTAATACCAGGTGTACTTGAAGCCTTGGTCCTTCTCCGCAGGGTCGGTCAGGAACGTGCAATCGCCGAAGGCGGAACTGAAAGCCGGGGCTCCCACCAACTGGAAGGTTGCATCGCCGCTGCGGATGGTGCCCGCGGCGGCGGCCGGCCCTGCGACGGCGGCGAGGACAAGGACGGGAATGAGAACGTTGCGCATGCTCGAAGTTCCTGAGTTCACCGGTCTCGCGGCCGCGTTCGATTCGGGCCGTCCTCTCGGTCGGTTCAACCGCGTTTTGATATTATATATTCTCTCTTCGGCCGCGGGATCTTTCACCTTGTTGCCCAACGACCGAGAATACCAACAATCTGAACTTCAAAATGCAAAATGGGCCGCCAGCAGTCGCTGACGGCCCATGAGTTCACTGTCATTCGGACCCTTGCCCGGGGCAAGATGACAGCGGGAGCCGATACCCACTCCCGCGATCTAGAGCCGATCAGCCGCAGCCGCCGGCTTCCCAGGCGCCGAAGAAGTAATCAACGTCGGGGCCGTCCACACCGCCGTCGAAGTTGACGTCGGCGGAGGGGTCGCCGGCTTCCCACGCGGCGAAGAAGGCCTGCACGTCGGTGCCGTCGATGCCGCCGTCCTGATTGAAGTCGGCGGGGCATGGGATGCCGTTGACGGTGAGCCGGGCGCGGTTCGAGACCGCGTTGCCGCAGGGGCTGGTCACCGCGCAGGAGTAGAGGCCTTCGTCGGCCGCGGTGGCGCCGAAGATGGTCAGGGTGTCGGTCGCGGAACCGGAGATGTTGCCGCCGTCGGCGAGCGCGGTCGTGCCCTTGTACCAGCGATACGTGGTCGCACCGCCGACATCAACGGTGAACTGCGCGTCCTGACCTTCAAAGACAGAGACGTCGGAAGGCTGCGTGATGAAGGCGATGGTCGAACCTGCGAAGCCGGAGTTGGTGGGGCTGAAGCCGCTGTTGCCGCACGAGCTGGTGGCCTTGACCCAGTAGAAGTAGACGTTGGTCCCGACAACGGTGTTGTCAACGTACGGCGGGGCGGTGTCGGTATTGATCATCACGGCGGTCGCGGAGTTGTTGACGGAGTTCCGGAAGATCTGGTAGCCGGTGGCGCCGGGGACTGTCAGCCAACCGACCGAGACGCTGTTGCACGTGGTGCCGTCGGTGGCGGAGATGGCGGCGGGCGCGGCGGGTGCCGTACCACGATTTCCGATGTCGGGGGCGCTGAACGCGCCGGCGCCGCAGGCGTTGGTCGCCCGGACCCAGAAGTAGTACGGCGTGTTGGCGGCGGCGGTGCCGTCGGCGTAGGAGTTGGCGGGCGCGAAGACCGTGGCGAGGAGCGTGGCCGTGGCCGAGTTGTTGACGGTGTTGCGGTAGATCTGGAACGCCGACGCGGTGGGCGACGCGGTCCAGGTCACGGTGATCGCGGGATCGCAGTTGGTGGCGTCGCTGGCCGCCACATTGGTGGCGGCCGCGGGAACGGTGCCGCGGTAACCCGTATTGACGGTGCTGAACCCGCCCAGTCCGCAAATGTTGTTGGCCCTCACCCAGTAGTAATAGGTGGGCCCGACGGCGGCGGTGTTGTCGGTGTAGTTCGTCACCGCGGGGCTGGCGAGCAGCGTGGCGGTGCCCGAGTTGTTGACGGTGTTGCGATAGACGTTGTATGTGTCGGCGTTGGAGACAGCGTTCCATGTGACAGCGACGCCGGTGCACAGGGTGCCGTCGGTGGCCTGGACATTGGCGGGCACGGACGGGAACGATTCGCCGTAGCCGGTGTTGGCGGAGCTGAATCCGCTCGTTCCGCAGGAGTTTTCCGCCTTCACCCAGTAGTAGTACACGGTGCCCGCAACGCCGGTGGCGTCAACAAAGGGGCTGGCGGTATCGGTACCCAACTGGGTGGCGGTGGCGGAGTTGTTGACCGAGTTGCGGTAGATGCGGTACAGGGTCGCCTGCGTCGAGGCGTTCCAGGAAATCGTGGTTGAATCGCATGCGACGCCGTCGGTCGCGGCGACACCGGTGGGAATGGCGGGCGTGTAGTTGCGGAAGCCGTACCCGGCGGCGCTGTAGCCGCTAGTGGTGCAGTTGCTGTCGGCCCGGATCCAGTAGTAGTAACCGGTGCCGTTGGACGCGGCGGTGAAGTCGTCGTAGAACAGGCTCGAGGTTGTGCCGAGCAGGGTCGCACCGGCGGTGGAGTTCGTCGTGTTGCGATAGACGAAGTACTGGCTGGCGCCGGTGGAGGCGTTCCAGGTGGTGCGGACGCGGTCGCAGTACACGGCGTCAGTGGAGATCACGGCGGTGGGCGCGGTGAGCGCGAAGCAACTCACGGAGACCTGCTGGGCGTCCCACGTGTCGGTGTCGTTGTTGTTGGCGTTGGTATCCTCTGACGTGTCGATGATCGCGCCGATCCAGTACGTGCCGGTGGCGATGCCGTACGGCACGGTGACGGAACCGATGTTGACGGTGATCGCGTCGACAGCGCCGAAGTCGAGCGTCGCGTTGTAGGTACCCAGCAGCGTGTCGGTATCGCTGATGTTGTTATTGCTGGAGAGGTACACACGGAAGGTGACGGTGCGCGACGCGGGATTCGCATTGGTGCAGTTCGCGAGCACCACTGATGCGGAAGTGGTCTGGCCCTGCGTGAGCGTGGTGTCGGAGGTGCGGAAGCGGAGGGCTTCGAGGTCGGTCGTGCCTCCACGGGTGTCGTCCTGGAAGGTGCCCAGGTCGATGGTGAACTGCTCCCACAGGGCGCAGTAGTTCGCGTCAGTGCTGCGGTTCGAGGTGGAACAAACGGCCTGAACGTAGCGGCTGCCGCCGCTGAGGTAGTACATGCCGCTGCCGCTCATCCCGCCCCAGACGGCGGTCAGACAGCCGCTGCTGGTGTCGAGATCGACCTGATTGCCATTAAAGACGCCGGGACAGCCGTCGGGCGTGCCGCTCCAGAAGTACATCTGAGCGCCGGTGTGGAGGCTGCCGGAGCAGCTTTCGGCCGGATAGGAGTAGTTGTAGTTGGTGACGCCAGTGTCGCAGTTGCCCCACGACCATCCGTAACTGCCGGTCAGGATGCCGACGCTGCGCGTGTTGGTCCGATTCAGACGGATGAGGCCGCAATCGCGATCGCTGTTGCCGTTGTTCACGTAGTCCGTGCCGGCCAGGAACGAGTACCCCACGGCCCAGCCGTAGTACTGCAGCACTTCGTCGGAATCGGGTCCGGGGGGCCAGGCATCGCCCGCGCCATCCCACGCCGGATAGACCCAGATTTCCTGGGCCCAGTCGAAGATGTCGGGATTGGCGCCCATGTCGCGTCCGTACACGCAGTGGGCGGCGGTGACGACGACGCCGGGGTCCTGCATCGAACCGCTGCAGACGTAATACTGATCGGTGCCGTTCTGCGCGATGAAGTGCATGACCAGCTTCACGTTGGCGCGGGCGGGGTACGTCTGGAGTGTCGCGTCGCTCACGGTGCTCATGGTGCCGAAGCCGCGGGACATTTCATTGCCGAAATCGACCGCGCCCATGCCCTCGTAGGACGAACCCCCGACCCCACTGGGAAGGCCGCTGGGATCGCCCAACGGAATCTCGTGGGCCTCGTTAGTCTTGGCGTTGTACACCGTCACGGTGTTCTTGAGCAGTTCATTGGGGATCGAGGGTCGATGCTCCGGCATCGGCATCGGCGGGATCTTGTCGATCGGAGGGTGCTTGGGACGGGCGATCGGCGCGTCGGTGTCCTTGTGGAAAAAAGGCTCGTACAGCGGATCCACCCGGACTGAATCCGCGACTTTATCGGCCCGGGGCACGGGCCGGGGACCGACCGGCTGGCGATCGGCCGGGGCCAACTGCCCAGACGCGATCGAGGTGACGGCGAAAGCACAACACAACGCGGCGACGCCGCGGTACAACAGCGCAACATGCTTGCAGTTCATGGCAACTCCCTCTATTTGGCTCCTCAAAGGCCAAGGCGCGATAACACTCTGACGAGAACTCCCAATCCGGCCTCTCTGAGGTGCTTTCCAGTGTGCGAACGACTACTTACTTCCTTGCAGCAATTCTGCAGGCGAGCATATTTTCTCGCGGCGTTTCGGGGCAACAGGGAAACTTCCGCGTTCCTTGGTCCGCGCGGGTGTAAAAGATGATGTAAGCCCCGCGTGAATCGCTTGCACCATCCGACAGTTCGACCGATCGACACGGGCAACCCGGCGCGACCGTTTTCGACAGCCAAATCGGGCGCTCGTTGGTCTACCAAGTGCAATGTACAGGCGGGCGTGTCTTCTGTCCAGACTTTTTTTCGACATTCCGACGAAGGATCGGTCCGGTCGTCCGCGGGGGTGCGCATCGGACCCGGGTGAAACTGGGGGTGCCGACCGCGAACCCGGCCGAGCGGGCACCCAACAATGCGGCAATGCCTGACGCACTCCCCGATCCTCTCCCGGCCGATCCGATGTCCCTGTTCGTCACTTGGTTTGACGAGGCGTGTCTCGAAAAGGCCTCGCCGAACCCCCACGCGATGACGTTGTGCACAGCCTCGCCCGACGGGGTGCCCAACGGGCGCATCGTGCTGTGCAAGGGGATCGACGCCGCGGCGGCGCGGATCCGGTTCTTCACGAACTACACCAGCCCCAAAGCCCGAGACTTGGAGGCCAACCCGCGGGCGGCGCTGGTCTTCCACTGGGATCACGTGCAGCGGCAGGTGCGAATGCAGGGGACCATCGCGAGGCTGACGGCGGCGGAGAGCGACGAGTACTTCAACTCGCGCCCGGTGCTCTCGAGGTTGGGGGCGTGGGCGAGCGATCAGAGCCGACCGATCGAGAGCCACGAGGCGCTGATGGAAAAGGTCGCCGCGGCGGCCGCGAAGCTCGAGGTGCCGGCGGCGGCGTTACTCGGCGAAGAGGATGCGAATATCCCCAGGCCCGCGCACTGGGGCGGGTACGGGTTCACGATCACGCGGATGGAAGTGTGGATCGGCGCGGAAGGTCGGCTGCACGACCGGGCCGCGTGGGTGCGCAGCGGCGGGGCCTGGAGCCCACCGACTCGATTGCAGCCCTGAAATCTCAGGCCTTGGCGCGACGGCGGCGCGTGGCCAGGGGGGCGAGCGCAATGAGCGTGGCGGGCGCGGGCGTGTTGGTGAAGCGGAACTGCGCGCTGACCTGTGAGTTGATCGGAGGGTCGGAGGCGAGCCAGGTGAGGCGTTCGGTGCCGCGGATGGTGAAGGCCCCGAACGCCGAGCCGCCGTTGGTGACGCGCAGGTAGTTGACGGTGCCGTTGCCGAAGGAAGAGAGATCGCCGATGGCGACACCCTCCACGGACATGTTTGCCAGTTCAACCGAGCCGAATGTCGCGGAGCGCGTACGGATGAAGATGTCTGTGAACGGGCCGCCCATCTGCGTGGTGGCGATGGTGACACCGCCCACGGTGTACGTCACGCTGGTGGCGCCGTCGTAACTGATCGTGAAGGGCGCGGGGAATCCGTAGGCCCACGCCAACTGACCCTGGGCCAGGAAGGGACCTACGTCATGGACGCGCCAGAGCGCGAGTTCCCACGTGCCGATCGCCAGACGATTGCCGATGCGACCTTCGACGGTGCCGGATTCCCAGGCGCCGTTATTGCTGGCCATCTCATAGCCGACGTCACCGCCAGCGTACGACGACCACATGATGTCGGCATGAGCCGACAATGATGCCATGAGGGCGGCGGCACCCCCAAGAATACAAGTCTTGCGCATGTGTCTCTCTCTTCCTCTCGCGCCGGCTCTTCCTTCCGGCGTTCCCAGTCTACACGGGATTCGCGAGGATGCAATTCAGTTCATGACACTTTGCCCAAAGTAATTGATTTCGGACCGCCACGGGCTTTGTTATCGATTCAAGCACCGTACATACTTCGAATACGAGAGGCCGTTATGGGTCCGTTCGCAATCTCGATGAACGCAGGCTACTCCGCATGATTGAGGCGTGTGCGCAGGAAAAGACGCCGACCAAGGGATCGGCGTCGTCAAGATGCGTTCAAGTTATTCGTGGCTTAGTGAGCCGCGGCCTTCTGCTGCCGAGTGTACCCGTACTTGCGCTTGAGGGGCTTGACGACCAGGCCGGTGCGGATGGCCTTGGAGGACGCCTTGATGCGCTGCGGGCGACCATCGACGAGCGCCGTCAGTTCCTGGAGATTCGGCTTGAAGGTGCGCCGGGTAATACCCGTGGGCTTGAGGCCGAAGCCGCCCTTGCTGACCGCCTGGCCTCGCCAAGCGCGCTTCTTCCCGAATCCGGTCTTCTTTCCAGTGAAATGGCAAACGTTGGGCATAGTTACACCTTTGCGATGGGCCGAGATGGTAGGCATCCGCCCCCGCGACGGCAACGCCGAGGGCCGCCGAAGTCTATCGTTCAACTTCATGGCCAAACGACCCGCACAGACCGGCCCCAAGGCCTCCAAGAGCCCCGGCCGCCCCCGAAAAAACCCCGACCTTCATGCGCCGATGGAGGGGGACACGGCGGTTCGCAACGGCGTGCGAGTCAAGGTCAAGGACGAACAGGCGCAGGCAGACGCCGCGGCGCCGGTGATCCGATTTGACGACAAGGGTCATCCGATCCCTTCGCACGAGTTGAGCGATCCGTCGGCCCAGATCTACGTGGGTGACTGCCGCGAGTTGATTCCCCGGATCCCCGAGTGCAAGCGGGGCGAGGTGGACCTTGTCTTCGCCGATCCGCCGTTCAACTGGAAGCGGGGCTACGACAAGTGGGACGACAACATGGCGGAACGCGAGTACCTGGACTTCACGTACTCGTGGCTGGACCTGTGCATCGCGGCACTGCGCCCGGGCGGGAGCCTGTGGGTGAACATCCCCGATGACTGGGCGGCGGAGATCGTGGTGCACCTCAAGCAGCGCCGACTCACGATGCTCAACTGGTGCATCTGGCACTACCGCTTCGGGCAGAACAACAACGACTACTTCATCAGCAGCAAGGTGCACGTGCTGTACTTCCTCAAGCCCGGGGGCCAGCGCACCTGGAACCCGCAGGCCGTGCTTGAGATGTCGGACCGTGCAAGCACCTACGGCGATGCACGCACCATGAGCAAGCGGGACGGCATGCCGGCGGGCATGCGGGTGCCGCTGGACGTGTGGTACGGGCAGTACCTGGGCCGCGTGCAGGGCAACAACTCCGAACGACGCAACTACCACGACAACCAGTTGCCCGAGGCGTACCTGAACCGCGTGGTGCGGTGCTCGAGTAACGAGAGCGACCTGGTGATGGACCCGTTCCTGGGCAGCGGCACTACGGGCGTGATGGCCCACGCGCTCAAACGGCGATTCATCGGAACGGAGTTCTCCCAAGTGAACGCAAAGAACGCCGCGGCTCGCATCGCAGCGGGGCCGGTGCGCTCCTACGACGGGCCGACCAGTTCGGCGATCTTTGAGCCTCGGGGAGGCAAGCGGACGGCGAAGACGGGCAAGCAGCCGAGTGCCGCGCTCTTTGCAGAGAAGGAGTAGTCCACGTGCTCTGGACGCTCGCTCTGGTGGCGTCACCAAGCCTTGGAGAGTCGCCTTTGAATGACCCTACCGCCCCGCGACGATCGTCACGGGGATCATCGCTTCGCTCTCCTGACCGCTGGTCTTGTCCTTCACGGTCACCTTGAGGTTGTATCGCCCGATGCTCAGGGTGCGGGGGAGCTCCACCTGCTGGATGAGGTAGAAGTCCCGGCGCTGGCCGCGGCTGGTCTCGACCACCGACTGCGAGGGATGATGCCAGGCCTGCAGGCCGCTGGGGTCCTGATAGAGCGTCAGGGATTGCGACAGTTCGACGCTGGAGAGTTCGCTCAACGCGGCATCGGCGATCGCGGGGTCGCCGTCGCGGGCGGGGCGGGAGGCGAAGTTCTCGATCTCGACGTAGATGATCGCGGGAACGGCGCGGCCGGCGCTGAAGGTGGTGCTGGAGTACGGGTTGTACTTGCCGAAGCCCATGACCTTGGTGCAGAGCACCGCGCGAGCCACGCGCAGGTTGGAAGAAGACGCGGGTTTGGCCTCCGGCGGCGCGGGGGGTTCGATCTTGGGCTTGGCAGGCACCGGCGCAGGCTTGGGCTCATCGGCGGGCTTCGGAGCGGCGGCGGCGAAGGCGGACCACTCGGCCTGGGCCTTGGCGGCGAGAATGAGCGGATCAGGCAACGGGGTGGCCGGCGCCGGGGTGGGCTCTACGGCAGGGCTACCGCTTCCCACCATGGCGAGGCCGGAGTTGGGGGCGTTGTTTGAAGGCGCGGGCGGCGGAGCCGGTGGGGCCAGCTGGTTCTTGGCGAGGGCCCGCTGCATGACGGCGTCGATGTCGATCGCGTCGCGTTCTGCGAGGGTCTTTGCCTGATCCGGCGAGAGGGGCTTGGAGGCGTCGCTCAGATCGGGGATGGAGTCCAGGTGAAGATCAAGTCCCTTGTTCGCGGAGAGCGCGGCCAGACCGGTATTGACACTCTCGGGGGACGCGCTGCGCGGCTCCTGGGCGCAGCCCAAGAGCACGGTGGCCAACGCCAACCCTTTCAAGCACAGAACAGTGTTGCTGGACGAACTCACGCGGTGCTCCGATATCGCCGCGACGGCGGCGAGCGAGTATCGGCCGTCGGCTGTTGACCGCTTTCGTACGGGCCCCGCCGCGACGGGGGGTGCGCAGAATTCGCCACAGGGTCAACCCAGACCGGGCCCGACGATCCCGCCCTCGGGCGGCATACCGCGTTGACGAGAGAGCGAGGTGAATGCGGCGAAACCGAACGGCTCCTCCCCGGCGTCATCCTGCTGCTCGGCGGCGCGAGCGGCGGCCTTGAAGCGCTCCACGAGTTCCTCGCTCAGAGAGTGGAACATGCGGATTTCGTGCACGGGGAGCGTGAAGACCTCGCCGTCCGGGGTGACCACCTGGAAGACCGTGCATTCGACCATGATCGAGAGGGATTTCTGGGCGGCCGTGCCGGAAACCCCACACGCGAAGAGCGGGGTCACCGAACCGATGGCGATCCGATTGCCAGAGTTAGTGATCAATCCCAGACGGCCATCAAACATCTCCGGGTGCCTTCCCGTGGCCGAAAGGGACGCGAGGCCGTTCAAGATCTCACGCAGGAGGTTGTTCCAGAAGAGCTCTCGCGTGGCCTCGACCTGCCGGATATCCGAGCGCGATCGCTGCAGCGGCACGGAGATGGATGCGTCGAAGGGCGGCTTGGGCTCGGGCATCTTGAAATGTAGTGCCGCGCCGCACGACGCAAGGGGATCGCCGCAAATACCCTCACCCCGGCATGGCCGACTCGCCGGACATCATCGTGGGGATTGATCTGGGCACGACGAACAGCCTCGTGGCGATCTGCGATGAACGCGGGCCGCGAGTGCTGAACGACGCCGACGGGCAGGCATTGGTGCCCAGCGTGGTGCGCTACGAAGAGGGGCGGACGGTCGTCGGGCGGATGGCGAAAGAGCAGGCCACGGACTTCCCCACCACCACCATCAGCAGCGTGAAGCGGTTGATGGGGCGGTCGCTGAAGGACGCGCAGAACGACCTGGCGTACCTGTCGTACCGAGTCGTCGCGGGAGAGCGTGACACGGCGCGGGTGGCGGTGCCCCGCGACGGGCGCGAACCGTTGCTCATCTCGCCGGAGGAGGTTTCGGCGGCGGTGTTGCGGCGGCTGAAAGAGATCGCGACCGCGGCATTGGGGCGCGAGGTGACGCGCGCGGTGGTGACCGTGCCGGCGTACTTCGACGACGCGCAGCGGCAGGCGACGCGGATCGCGGGACGGCTGGCGGGGTTGGATGTGGTGCGGATCGTTCCCGAACCCACGGCGGCGGCGCTGGCGTATGGGATCGGGCTGGGGCGTGCCGCGGCAAGAAACCAGAGAGAATCAACGGTCGTTGTGTACGACCTGGGCGGGGGCACGTTCGACGTATCGGTGCTCAAGCTGACGCCGGGGAGTGATGAGAGCGAACCGTTCTTCTTCCAGGTGATGGCCACCAGCGGGGACACGCACCTGGGCGGGGACGACATCGACCACGCGTTGGTGGGGTTAATGCGGCGCGGGCTGGGGATCAGGGACGACGCGGAACTCTCGGCGTCGATGCGTCGGCGGCTGTTGTCGCGGGCGGAGCAGGCGAAGATCGCGTTGAGCGACAGCGACACCGCTCGCGTGAGCGTCGAGATGGATCAGGGCGGAGAGAAGGAAGTTGTCATTTCGCGCGCGGAGTTGGAGGAGATCGCAGCGCCGCTGATCGATCAGACGATCCGCAGTTGCGAGGCCGCGGTGCGCGATGCCCTGGGCAAGCCGCTCGCTGAGCTGCGCGCCGGGGCCACGCCCGCGATTGACGCGGTGGTGCTGGTGGGCGGTTCGACGCGGATGCCGCTGGTGCGAAGGCGCGTCGCGGAGTTGTTCGGCCTGGAGCCGTACGTCGCGCTGGACCCGGACCGCGTGGTGGCGCTGGGCGCGGCGGTGCAGGCGGCGGTGCTGGGCGGGCAGGCCAAGGGCACCCTGCTGCTGGACGTGATCCCGCTCTCGCTGGGCATTGAAACGGTCGGTGGAGCGGTCGCGAAGATCATCGCCCGCAACACGATGGTGCCGATCAAGGCGACCGAGATGTTCTCCACCTCGGTGGACGGGCAGACATCGATCCGGCTGACGGTGTTCCAGGGTGAGCGCGAGATGGCGGCGGACTGCCGCAAGCTGGGCGAGTTCCATCTGCGCGGCTTGCCGCCGATGCCGGCGGGCGTGCCGCAGGCGGAGGTGCAGTTCCTGGTCGACGCCAACGGCGTGCTGAACGTGTCCGCGGTCGAGCGTCGGAGCGGCAAGCGGGCGAGCCTGCAGGTGGTGCCGAACCACGGGCTCACGCAGGAGGAAGTCGACCGCATCGAGCGCGAGAGCCTGGTGCACGCTCGCGAGGACATGACGCGGCACCGGATCGTGGACCTGATCGCCAACGGGAAGCTGGACCTCAAGTGGGTGGGAGATGCGTTGGGACGTGTGCAGGGCGAACTGCCAGGGGATGTGCGTGCATCGGTTGAAGCGGCGATGGCGAATCTTCGGGGGTTGATCGCCGCCGCGGAGTCGGACTGGCGGAGCGCGGACGCGACGGCGCTGCACCGGGCCAAGGAAACGCTCGACCGTGCCAGCGTTCCGGTGCACGAGGTGGCGATCGCTCAGAGCCTGCGCGGCACGCAGACGCCGCGGCAGTAGATCCCCCACTACCCTTCGCGAACGCACCAGACAGGAGATACCCGATGCAACTGACCCGCCGAGAGTTTCTTGCCGCGACCGCCGCGACTTCCGCCGCGGCGGTGTTCCGTCCCTCGCTGGCGTTCACTCGCGCCGAGGCGACGTTCTACCAGTGGACGGAGGTATCACCGGGGATGTGGTGCGGCCAAACCCGCACGGCGGACAACGTGCTGGTGGTCGGGGGCAACACGCTGCTGATCCCGCACGACGAGGGCGCGCTGCTGGTGGACGCGATGCAGGCGGTGCTGGCGCCGTCGCTGAAGCGTGAGGCGCTGACGAAGACGAAGAAGATCGCGACGGTGATCAACACGCACCATCACTTTGACCACGCGGGGGGCAACCACGCGTTCACGGCGGACAGCGCGGTGCACGCGCACCCCAAATGCCGCGAGCGGCTGCTCAAGGACTTCAAGGGTCAGATCGCGCAGGTGGATCAGCGTATCGCCGCGCTCGAGGCACTGGAGATCGACGGGGCAAAGGCCGCGGCGGCTGACGCGAAGGCGTTCAAGGAATCGCTGGCGACGCTCAAGCCAGAGGCGTTCGCGCCCACGCACACCATCGACAAGGTGGAGGCGACGCTGGAACTGGCGGGCCGCAAGGTGGAGGTGCGGCACATCGGCGCGGGGCACACGGACAACGACCTGTTCCTGTTCTTCCCGAAGGAGAACGTGCTGGTGACCGGTGATCTGGTGTTCAACAACTACTTCCCGTTCTTTGACCCCAGCGCGAACGCCGACAGCGAGGGGTGGCAGAAGTCGCTGCGGGCGGCGCTCAAGCAGTGCAACGAGAAAACGGTGGTGATCCCCGGGCACGGCGAGATCACCGATCGCGGGGCGATCCAGCGGCAGATCGAGTACTTCGACACGATCCGCGGCGCGGTGAGCAAGGCGATGAAGGAGGGCAAGACCCGCGACGACGTGGTGAAGATGGAGTTCCCGCAGTTCGCCTCGTACAAACTGAAGGGCGCGTCGGGGACGTCGCTGGGCGGCGTGTTCGACGAGCTCAGCCGCAAGTAAGCCAGAAAGAGCATCAACCTGAGCATGAAGGAGCACGTGATGATGTCCCGACGCGAGTTCGTTCAGTCCACGGCGGCGATGGCGTGCATGGCTTCCCCGCTGGCCCACGCGTTCGGCGCGGATGATGCGCCCACGTTTCTCGAGTGGAGGAGCGTGGGCAAGGGCGTGTGGGTGGCGATGGGCTCGGGGGGCAACTCGGTGCTCATCAAGGGCCGCAAGGGCGCCGTGCTCGTGGACTGCAAGAACGCGCCGTACGGCGCGTGCCTGCGGCGTGAGAGCGAGGCGCTGGCCAAGCCGATCGCGTTCGTGGTGAACACGCACCACCACGCCGACCACACGGGCGGCAACCACGCGTTCAGCGCGGACATCGAGATCATCGCGCAGGACAAGTGCACGGACCGGGTCATCGGGCAGATGAACCGGTACATGAGCCAGATGAAGGAGTCGATCGATCAGCTCGCGGACAAGAAGGGCCCCGCGGCGGACCTTGTCAGGAAGGACGCCAAGGAGTTGTACCTCAAGCACACCAAGATGATCGCGCCCAACTTTGCGCCCAAGACGACGTTCGCGAAGGAACGGGAACTCGACCTGGGGGACCGCACCGTCACGCTCACGTACGCGGGGCCGGGGCACACGGACAACGACGTGGTGGTGTTCGTGCCTTCGGAGAACATCCTGCACACCGGCGATCTGCTCTTCCAGGGGCGGCACCCGTACGTTGACAAGGACGGCGGCGGGTCGACCAGGCAGTGGCAGGAGGCGCTCAAGCGGGTGATCGCGATATGCAACGAAAAGACGGTGGTGATCCCCGGGCACGGCGATCCGACGGATGTGAACGGATTGAAGGCCCAGGACGCGTATTTCGACACGATGCGGGAGATCGTCGCCAAGGCGCGGCAGGCGGGGAAGACCCGCAAGGAAGTCGCGGAAATGGTGCCGGAAAAGTACGCGAACTACCCGGCGTCGACCCGGTCTATCGCGCTGGGCGCGCTGTACGACGAGGCGGGGGCCCAGGGCGGCGGGAAGTAGCGTCGATTCACTTGGGCGGTTCGGGCTCGCGGTTGGCGCGGTCCACGTATTTCTTGAAGACGCGGCGGACCAGATCGCTGTAGCGTGGCGGTACGTTCTGCTGTTCGATGGCACGCTCGGCGCCGTCGGCGGCGCGGCGGAGGCGGGTGTCGATCGCGGTGGACGGCGCGGGGGCTTCGCCGGGTTTGGGCGCGGCGTCCCACTCGGCGATGACGCGCTGGTCGTCGGCGGGGGCGTCCTTGGCGCGGAAGTCGGCGGGGGTGGTGGGAACGGAATCGAGGTCTCGCTGCGGGCGAGGGCGGGGCGGGACCATGGGGCCCAGCCCCTGGCCGGGGTCGTTGCGCGAGGCGGTGGGCGGGGAGTTCGGCGGCATCTGGGGCGGGTTGCCGTTGTTGAGTTTGCGGGCCAGGTCTGCGAGTTCACGCTGTTGCTGAGGGCTCAGGTTCTTGAGCAGATTCTGGGCCTGCTGCTGGAGTTGCTCGGCCTTGGCCCGGGATTGATTGGCATCTGTGGATTGCTGGGCCAGGTCCTTGAGCACCTTGGCCATGCGGTCCAGACCTTGCTGCTGCTTGCCGCTCTGACCGGTGGGTGATGTCTGCGATGAGGGAGACTGCTTGGGCGGCGTGGCGCCTTGCGACGGCTGCGCAGAAGAGGGTTGGCCGGGCTGCGGCGCTGCCGCGCCGGGTTGGGGAACTTTGGGAAGCGACGGGGGCGGCTGCGTGCTGGAGCCTTGGGGCTGGGATGGAGGTTGGCCGGATTGATCGGGCTTGCTTCGGGGCTGTTGTTGCGGCTGCGGCTGGGCACCGTCGTTGGCGGCTGGTTGAGGTTGCGGCGCACCTTGCGGTTTGGCATCTGCGGCGGATTCGGGCTTGGTGTTTGAATCCAGGTTCTTCTTCTGGTTCTTTTGCTGGGTGGGTTGAGGTTGGTCTTTGGGCGTGCCGGGCTGGGTGTTCGGCGTTTCGCCGGTTTGATCGGGTTTGGGCTGATCTGGTTTGATCTGTTCAGGTTTGGGCTGCAGGGCGTCGGATTTGGACTGCGCGTTTTGCGGTTTCGTTTCGCTGATCTGGGAGGGCTGGGGATTCGGGATTTCGCGTGCACCGGTCTTATCGCCAGGGTTCGGGGGTGTTTGAGGATTATGGCTGGGTTGCTTGGTGGCTTCGTTCTTCTGCTGCGTGGCGGGCTGAGTGTCGGAGGGTTGCCGCTTGGGATCGGTGGACGGCTGTGCCGCGGGCTGCTGTTTGGGTTGAGCGGCGTCTGGCGCCTTCTGCTGGGGCGAGGACGGCGCGGGGTTGGTCTCGGGCTGGCTCGCGGGTTGAGTCTGCGGACGCTGCTCCTGGCCTGACTGCGGCTTGGGTTGCTGACCTTGTTGCTGCGCAGCGGTGTCTTTTTGCTGTTGCGCGGGATCTGGCTTGTCGGAGGGCTGAGGTTGTTGTTTCTGCTCGGAGCCGGGCTGGGGCTTGGGTTGCTCGCCTTGCTGTTGCGCAGCGGTGTCTTTCTGCTGCTGCGTGGGTTGGGTGGAATCGGGCTTGCCGGAGGGCTGGGGCTTCTGCTCTGAAGCCGACTGGGGCTTGGACTGCTGACCCTGCGGCTGCGTAGCGGGATCCTTTTGTTGTTGCGCGGGCTGCGCCGAATCGGGTTTGCCGGAGGGCTGGGGTTGTTGTTTCGGTTCTGAGCCGGGCTGGGGCTTGGGCTGCTCACCCTGCTGCTGCGCAGTGGGGTCTTTTTGTTGTTGCGAGGGCTGAGCGGAATCGGGTTTGCCAGCGGGCTGGGGCTGTTGCTTCTGCTCTGAGCCGGGCTGGGGCTTGGGCTGCTGCGTCGCGGGGTTCTGCTGTGCGGAGTCGGGCTTGCCGTTCTTTGGGGATGTCTGAGGCGCGTCGGGCTTTTGCGGCGGCTGCGGCGCTGCGTCTTTTGGCGCGGTGTCGGGCTGCTGCTCTTGCGGGGACTGGTCTTTGGTGCGGGTTCTGCGCTTGGGGCGTTGGGGTTGGTCGGGGTTGGCGGGCGCGTTGTCTTTGGCTTCTTCGGGCGGCGTGGGTCGGTTCTGCGCCGTGGGCCGGT
>JBGAMO010000083.1:0-21312 GCA_044222845.1 Phycisphaerales bacterium | reverse complement strand
ATTTCCGTCTCGATCATGCCGGCACGCCCCGGTACGTGCGTCATTTCGGGAATAGGGTGGCTGCAGTACCCCGGGAGCAACTCGAAGCCGGGAGTAATGGCCGGTGCGGCCGCGTTGCTGTCGGGCTGGTGGGGTCTGGTGACTTCTTCAGGCTTGGGGCTGAACCAGGACGAGATCGTCATCGGCTCGCCGCGCCGGAGTCCCTGGAGCCCCAGGTTCCCGGCGACGAGCACCGCGTGGAGTGTGTCGCCCGCGGGGCCCGACGGGACGTAGATGATCGTGCGGGCCTGCATCTGGGCCTGCAGACCCCACAGGTGCGCACTGCTGCGGAAGTGCGACTTGCGGACGCGAACTTCCAGGTTCTCGCTCTTGCCGTGCGTCAGGCCGCTGACCATGGTGATCAGCCCGCTTCGATCGCCGCACTGCTCGACCACCAGGCTCTCGAAGCGTTCGAACGCGGAAAGCACCTGATCAATGACCGCTGGGGCGACGCCGCGGGATCTCGCGGCTTCAGCCAGCCTCGCGGCGGAGGAGAGCGAGGGCACATTGGCCAGTTCGCTCAGGCCGATGGAACGGCTGAGTCGGAACGTCTGCCAGGCGAGTTTCTTTTCAAGCCGCAGCGCCCGCTCCAAGTCCACGGCGCGGCGGATGGTTTCCGGCAGTCCTTCGATCATCTGAATCAATGAGGATCTGAGGTCAGTCATGACCTCCTTGGCCAGTTGATCAAAGGGCGCGGCTTGATTTTGTTCGGTATCGATTATCGCCACAGGCAGCGGCCTTTCTTTTCAAACTCAAATGGACCGAGGATACGAGCGGAACGATACATCGGAGACTGAATCGGTTGCATCATACCATGATTGTCAGAAAGTTTCCAGAAATATCTGAGAATTTGCTTGACCTTGGAGTTGCGGGGCGTTACATTGAAATGGGGGAGTTCGTATCGGGCGCGGCCACACTCGCGAGCCGCCCCGGCGCTCCGAATCCCGGGTGTCTGCGAAACAAGGAAGCCAAGATGAAGAATCACGACTCGTATTCCGGCTCAGCGGCCGGCGCTTCTCCGGTTCAGCCGCTGCGGCCGCCGCTGCTGCGGCAATGGCGGAACGCCGTGGCGATGGGGCTCGCGATGCTGATCGTCGCGATCACCGGCGTGCCCGCGCAGGCGCAATACCTGATGGTCCCCGATTCCGCGAGTTCCACCACGGCGCCGAGCGGCGCTGCGAGGATCATGCTCTTCAGCGCGGCCGACGGGTCGCTTGTGGATGCGAACTTCATCCCCAACGCGACCTCGCCCTATACCTTCGCCACTCCGAAGGAAATCTACCAGGTCGGCAACGAGATCTGGGTGAGCGATCAGGTGGCCAACGCGGTCTTCTGCTTCACGGCGACGTACGACCCCGCGAACAGCATCCGCCCGATCTACGTCCGAACGATCAACGGCGGCATGTCGAACATGCGGGGGCTCGCGGTGCTGAACGACCGCGTGTACATCACCAACGCCGGCACCGCCAACGGTGCGCCCGGCGTGGCGATGCTCGTCTATGAAAGCAGCGGCGCGTTCGCGTCGTCTTTCCCGCTGGCGGGGGCCAGTCCGGTCGATTGTTCGGTGCTCGGCGGACGCCTGTTGGTGTCGGACCTGCTTGACAACAACATCCGGCTGTACAACTCCGACGGCACGCTGTTCGGGCTCTTCCGCAACAACACCGCGACGGGAAACATCCGTTCGGCGCAGCAGGTCAATGTGTTCACGACCGGGCCGGGTGGGGCGGAGGAAATATGGGCGGCCGGCGGTTCGCCGGGCCCGGGCGTGTACCGCTACGACTCCACCGGCGCGACCCAGGTCGCGTATTACAACGTGGGCCTGGGCGTCAAGGGCGTCTGGGTGCTCGGGAACGGTGACGTGCTGTTCACGGACCAGACGGCCTCGGGGGCAACCACCGGCAACGTTCGCAAGTTCACCCCCGGCGTCGCGGGCATCACGACCATTCTGGGGAGCGGCACCGCCGCGGGCACGGGAATTGTTCCGCAGTTCATCAGCCCGTTCACGCCGGGCCCACCGTCGCCGACAAATCCGTTCGGCGCCGGCACGTTCCAGCCCAGCGCGAACCAACTCGGCGTCTTCGCCGGAACCACGACGCTGCTGACCGTCAATGTGACCCCCGGAACGACGCCGACCAGCACGGGTATCCTCGTGAACGCCGACTTGTCGGCGTTCGGGGGTTCGGCCAGCCAGCCGTTCGCCGATCAGGGCAACAACGTCTTCACCTACTCGCTGGCAATCCCGGCGGGTCAGACGGGCGGCGACTACAACGTGCGACTCACCATCGGCGACGCGCAGACCCGCGTCGGCGGAGGCAACATCCGCATGACCGTCGTCGGGCTTCCGCCCGCCGGCTACACCCAGGAGGTGGAGCCCAACGACACCAAGGCGACATCGCAGGCGATCGCGCTCAGCCAAGGCCTGGGCATCTGGGGCGTGAGCACCGGCGCGGCGACGGCGGCGGGCATCGGTAGCGCCGACAACTACCTGGTCACCGCGCCCGCGGCGGCGCCCGGCATCTACCGCAACTCCATCACGCTGACCACCCCGGGAACGGCGGGTCACGTGGGCACGATCCGCGGCCTGACCCAGACGGCGGGCGTGGTCAACGCGGGCACCGATGCCGCGGCGCAGACTTCGAGCCTGAACACCGTCCCGCCGCGTTCGTGCATCTGGTACGGGTTCGGCAAGCAGGAGCGGCTCTACTACCGCGTGCAAGGAGTAGGCGCTCCGGCCACAGCCGCGGAGTACCTGGCGACCTTCCAGTCCGTTCCCGTGACCCCAACGTTGATCGAGGAGAACATCGGCGATAACTCGAACACGACCGTGACGATCGCCCGCGACGCGTCGAGCACGCAGACGCTCGACATGTGGCTCTACGACTCCAACTACAGCCCGCTGGCCGACGGCGGGTACGAAGGCACGGCCTCATTCACTCGGACACTGGCCCCGGGCGCGTACTACCTGGCGGTGTCCAACACCAACACGGCCAACAACCTGGCGCAGCCGTCGGATTCTCCGAACCGCGCGAGCCCGGTGCTGGACTTCCCCAACGCGATCCTGAATAACAGCCCGGGCACGGTGACATCCGTTCCGCTCAACCTGAACCTCACGATCGCTCACTCGCGGGGCGTCACGGCCGTGCCGGTGGGCAAGACCTACTCGTTCGATGTGATGTGGTTCAAGTTCTACGTCGGCTCGCCCGCGAACCCGCAGGCGGACGCGTCGGCAACGCCGAACCCCGTGATCGCGTCCGACACGGCCATCCCCGGCGGAGCGAGCACGCAGATACTGGTGCACGTGGTGCCCGGCAGCAACCCCCCGAGCACGGGCTTGACGGTGACGGCAGACCTGAGCGAACTCGGCGGCGCGGCGTCGCAGGCGCTCAGCGACTTCGGCGGCGGTCTGTACGGCTACACCCTGGCGGTGGGCGCGGCGCAGGCGCCGGGCACGCACGCCATCGCGATCACCGCGGCGGACGCGCAGGGCCGCCACGGCAACACGACGCTGCAACTGGGCGTGCTGGCGACGCCGCCCGCAGGCTTCGTCCTCGAATCCGAGGACAACGACTTCAAGTTCAACGCCGACAACGCTCAGATCGCTCCGGGCCAGGGCGTCTACGGGTTCTCGACCGGAGATCTGCAGGGGGCCGGGGCGGGTGGCCCGGATTACTTCCTGCTGCAGGTGGCCTCGCAGGCGCCGGCGATCTACCGCCAACGAATGATCATCACGACCAGCGGCACGGCGGGCCACACGGGCTCTCTCCGCGGGCTGCGGCAGAACGACGGCGTGATCGACCAGAACATCGACTCGAACTTCCAGACGTCCCTGGGCGGGTCAAACCCGCCGCGTTTCAACCAGTGGTATGGCTTCGGGCAGCAGGAGCAGATGCTCTACCGTGTGAGCGGCGGCGCGGGCACAACGCAGGAATACGTGAGCACGCTGGAATCGGTGCGGGTGACGCCGATCCCCTTCCCGGGCACCATCCCTTCGGGCGAGGTGTCGATCACGCGTGACACACTCAACGTGACCGCCGTGGACATGTGGCTCTACGACGCGTCGCTGCATCCGATCGCGGAGGCGGGCAGCCAGGGCAACAACGTGCTGACCCGCACGCTGCCCGCGGGCACGTACTACCTTGCGGTCTCGGACGTCAACACCGCCAACGACCAGGCCAGCCCGGCGGATTCGGCGTCCCGAAACAGCGACGTGCTCGAGTTCCCCGGCGCGATCGCCAACAACAGCGCGGCCGGTGGGCTCAACATGAGCATGCGGATCGCGTACAACGGCGGGGAGTCGCACGCGGGCGGGGTCAAGGACGGCCCGTTCGATGTGGTGTGGTACCAGATCAACACGGCCGACGGGGCCTTCTGCCCGGCGGACTTCAACGGTGACGGCGGCGTCGATGGGTCCGACGTTGAATCGTTCTTCTCCGCGTGGGAAGCCGGCGACAGCAACGCCGATGTCAACCTCGACGGCGGCATCGACGGCAGCGACGTCGAGACATTCTTCGCCGCGTGGGAAGCGGGCGGTTGCTGAACCGGTTCCGAACGTAAGACACAAGGCCCGGCGCCGGCAACTCCCCGGCGTCGGGCCTTTTCACCTGGCCGAGGGTGCGCGATCCTCCCGCGCTTTGAATACGCTTGCGTCCAATGTCCGAAGAAATCCCCAAGGAAGAAGTTCACAAGCTTGAAGCCCAGCGCCGGGCCAACCGCGACGCCGCCGCGGCTCTGGGGCTGAACCCGTACGGCTCGCGGGTCGAGGGCCTGATCAGCAACGCCGCTGCCCGAGCCCTGCACAGCGACGCCGCCGATGCCGCGCACTCTGCGCACGGCAAGGAGCCGGGCTTCGTCGACCCCGCGCTAGGCGCGCGGGTGGCCGGGCGGGTCACGCTGCTCCGCGACAACGGCAAACTGATCTGGCTGCAGGTCCGTGACGCCACCGGCGACCTGCAGGTCGCCGTGAGCCAGCGGGACTGCCCCACCGGATTCCAACTCGCCAAGCTGAGCGATCTGGGCGACGTGATCGTCGCGGGCGGGCGGGTGATGAAGACCAAGACGGGCGAGGTCACCATCTGGGCCGATGAGGTGTTGCCGGGGGCCAAGAGCCTCACGCCGCCCCCGGCCAAGCACGAGGGCCTGCACGATGTGGAGATCCGCTACCGCCAGCGGTACGTGGACCTGTGGGCCAACCCCGAGACGCTGCAGGTCTTTGAACTCCGCTCCCGGATCGTCGGGAGAAGTGCGGCGATTGCTGGAACAGCGGGGGTACCTGGAAGTTGAGACCCCGATGCTCCAGACCCTAGCGGGCGGTGCCGCGGCGCGTCCGTTCGTGACCCACATGAACGCGCTGGACATCAAGCTGTTCATGCGCATCGCGCCCGAGTTGTACCTCAAGCGGCTGCTGGTGGGCGGCATGCCCAAGGTCTTCGAGATCAACCGCAACTTCCGCAACGAGGGGCTCGACAAGCAGCACAACCCCGAGTTCACGATGCTCGAGGCGTACCACGCCTTCGGCGACGTCGAAACCGTGATGGAGCTGACCGAGAGCCTCGTCCGCGACGCGGCGATGGAGGTGTCCGGCGGCAAGGGCGTGCTGCCCTTCGGCGACCTCACGATCGACTACAACAAGCCCTTCCGGCGCGTGGCGTACGGCGAGTTGTTCGAGAAGGCGTACGGCTTCCCCATGACCGACTCGGGCAAGGCACGCGAAACGCTCAAGCGGATGCGGCCCAACCTCGCCGCGGCGATCGACGCGATGGACCCATCGCTGCTTGTGAACGAGCTGTTCGAAGAGAAGGGCGAGGCGCAACTCGACCACGCCGTGCCGACGTTCATCACGGATTATCCCGCGGCGATCTCGCCGCTCACACGCCCCAAGCCCTCCAACCCCGTGCTCGCCGACCGGGCCGACCTGTTCATCGCCGGGATGGAGATCGCCCCGCACTACACCGAACTGAACGATCCGGACGTGCAGGAGGCCAAGTTCCGCGAGCAGCTCAAGGGGCTCGATGACGGCAAGAACGCCGAGGAGCAGACGTTCCGCACGTTCGATCACGATTTCATCCGTGCGCTCAAGGTGGGCATGCCCCCGGCGGGCGGCATGGGGCTGGGCATCGACCGGCTGGTGATGATCCTGACCAACCAGCGCACCATCCGCGACGTGATGCTCTTCCCGATGATGCGTCCCGAAGAATGATCCGGTGCGGCGCGTCCGCGCGATGTATCCTTGTGGGATGCGTTTTCTCTTCCTGGGGACCGGCACTTCCGCGGGCGTACCGATGATCGGGTGCGCGTGCGCGGTGTGCACGAGCAGCGATCCTCGGGATCGCCGGCTGCGCACCGCGGCGGCGGTGCTGTTCGCGGATCGCGCCGGCGCGCAGCGGGTGATCCTGCTCGACGCCGGGCCGGATCTTCGCGAGCAGGCGCTGCGGTCGGGTCTGCCGCGGTGCGACGCCATTTTCTTCACGCACAACCACGCCGACCACACCTTCGGGCTTGACGAGGTGCGGCGCTTCAACGCGGTTCAGAAGTCCGCCATCGAGGTCTACGCCGACGACCACACGATGGACCACCTCCACCGCGTGTACCAGCACATCTTCGACAAAGACCGCAACATCAACGACAGCTTTGTGGCCACGCTCATCCCGTTCCGTATTCCGCAGGACGCGGTTGATGAAGCGACACCCACGGTGCTCCACGGAATCCGATTCACGCCCATCCCGCTGCTGCATGGCAAACTGCCGATCCTGGGCTGGCGCATCGAGGCCGAGGGAGTGCAGCCCGACACCTCGCCGTTCCCGCTGGCGTACTGCACGGACGTGTCCGCGGTGCCGCCGCGGGCATGGCCGCGGCTGCGAGGGTTGCGCACGCTGGTGCTGGATTGCCTGCGACATCGGCACCACCCCACGCATCTGACGGTCGAGCAGGCGGTGAACATCGCTTCGGAGGTGGGGGCCGAGCGTACGTACTTCGTGCACATGGCCCACGACCTGCCGCACGCACAGACGCAGGCCTCGTTGCCCGAGGGGATGTTCCTCGCGCACGATGGGCTCGTGCTGGGAGGCTGACCGGATCAGTACGCGCAGCGCTTGCGGATGAACCCCGGTTCGAGCGGGTTTACCGTGGCGAGCAGTTCCGCGACGCGCACGCCAGCGTTGCCTGCGCCGTAGGGGTGCGTCAGAGCGTCGAGCTTGAGTCTGCCCGCCGCGGCGATCGCCGAGGCGATGGCATCGGGACGCTCGGAATCCGCCGAGACAACATTGCCACACCGCTCGCGGCCGGCCTGTCGCGAGCCGATGTCCACCGCGGCGACCCGCAGCGCCGCGGCTTCGATCAACGCCGCGGAGCTGTTGCCCACCAGCACGCCCCGCGACGCGGCGAGGCGTTTGAGCAGGCCCACGAAACCGCCACGGGGCAGGTGCTCGCGGTTCGCCACCCCCGAGTTCAAGATGGCGCGCAGGATGCCCTCCCGCCCGGGATCGAGATTCGGGTACAGGGCCAGCACGCGGCGTCCCCCGAGGGCTTCCAGCGCGGCGGCCGCGGCGGCTTCTTCCTGCTCCTCGCTGCGGCCGGTGGGGTGCATAAGCAACACGGCGTCGGGCGAGCCGAGCTCGGCGAATGCCTCGTCATCCAACGGCGGGATGTCCGCGATGGCGTCGATCGCCGGGGAGCCCACCGTGTGCACGTTGGAGGGCCGCTCGCCCATGCGCACGATCCGCTCGGCGGATTGGGGTGTCGCGGCCAGGTGCAGGTGCGCGAGCTTGGTGATCGCGTGGCGCATCGCCTCATCGGCCACGCCCTCGGCTCGGTCGCCACCGTGGATGTGCGCCAGGCCGTAGCCGCCGATACTCGCGGCGGTGGCCGCGGCGAAGGCCTCGATGCGGTCCCCGAGCACCACGACCCACTGCGGCGAGAGCTTCTCGAACGCACGACCGAAGCGGGCCACGCCCCGCGCGACCGACTGAACGTCGGCGCTCCGCCCGCTGCGTCCGCTCTCTTGCATCGGCACGATGTCGGCGATGTTGAAATCGGCCTTGACGTCGTAGTACGAGCGCATGTTGCCGACAAGGTGGCTGCCCGCGGCGATGCACATCAGCGTCAGGTCGGGCCGATTCGCCACGGCGAACATCACGGGCCGCAGCAACCCAAACTCGGCGCGCGAACCGGTCACCACCGCCACGCGCCTGGGTTCGCCCGGCGCGGGCACGCCGGGCCGCACCGAGGGTTCTTCGTTCCATCCATCGCCGATCATCGCGTTCGCTCCGGTGTGTGCACGGGCGAGCGTATCACGACGGAGGGCTCGCGGGGAGACGATCGTTGATCACGTACGCTGCGCTAACGCGCCGGACGAGCCGCGGGAAGCCTACTTCCACGCCTGAAGCGTGCGGGCGAGCGCGTCGGCGAACTCGATCATCGAGGTGCTGGGAATCTGCGACTTCGGATCGTCGATCAGGGCGAAGCGGCCGTGGTTCTTCGCCGGGGTGTCGAAGCCGGCGATCGCCCCCAGCGCGGCGCGATCGGTGGTGGGGGCGGCGCCCTGCATGAGGGGCTCAACGAGCACGATGGCGTCGGGGGCGAGCGTCCGGATGTCCTCAAAGTCCAGCGTGATCCAGGCCGCGCCCGTAGTGATCGCGGGCACGGCGCCCAGGCGAAGCAGGATGTCGTGGTGGCACGAGCCCGGACCGAATGCCGCGGGCGGGTTGACGTTGGCGAGCAGCAGCACCCGCCCGGCTCGTTCCAAACCGGGACGCCGGGCCCACGCGGCGTTCATGCGTTCTCGCAGCGCCTTGAGCTGCGCCGAGGGCTCGGATGAGCCGGTGACCGCCGCGTCGATGTCGCCCGCGGCCCTGGCGATGTCCTCGAGCGAGAGCAGCGTGACATCCTGCAACCGCCAATGCCCGCGGCCGGCGATCTCCGCGAGGCGGGTCGGGGTGCCCTTGAGGCCCCACTGGGTGAACATCAGCGTCGGCGACATGTTGATCAGCCGCTCGTAGTCAATACCGCCCTGATCGCCGCACGCGGGGATCTCTCGCGGCAGAAAATCATCAAAGCCGTGCCGACCCACGATCCGATCCGCGTACCCCAGGTCGCTGAGAATGATCCCGACCGCCGGACTGAATGCAACGATCCGCGGTTGACCGGCGGCGACAGTGCGCGCCGGCGCACGCTCGCACGAGGCCGCAGATAGGAAGCAGACGAGCAGCGCAACGACAGCGGCGACCCGGTGCCACGTGGCCCCGGCTCGTTCCCGTGTGCTGCCGTTGGCCTCATTCCCTCGATGCATACGTCATCACCAGCACCCGCAACAACTCCGCGACGGACCACGCCTGCGCCGGGCAGCCTTGGGGCCGCCGCGGCTCGTCAGCATCGTAGATCTCCGCGAGTTGCAGTATGGGGCCGGCGGAATCTCGCGCGCCCAGCAGTTCACGCGCGAGCGGTTCGAGGACGTCGCGGGCTTCTTCGCGAGAAGGCGCGTTGAAATCACTGTACCGCATGAACGCCTCGGCGTACGCCCCCAGCAGCCACGGCCAGACCGTGCCGTTGTGGTAGGCCCGATCACGCTCGAACAGACTCCCCTCGTACCGAGGGCAGTACCCGCGGGAGCCGGGGGCGAGCGTTCGCAGGCCCACGGGCGTCAGCAGGTGCTTGCGCACGCACTCCAGCACGCCCCGGCGTTGGTCCTTCGACAGCGGGCTGTGCGGCAGGCTCACCGCGAAGATCTGGTTGGGGCGGATGTCGGCCTGGGGTTCCCACGCCACCACCACGCCGTCTGCCACGCGGGGCGTGAGGCAGTCGTACAGGCAGCGCTCGTTCTCGTTCCAGAACGCCGAGGCGAAGTTGCGTCCCACCCACTTGGCCAGTTCCGGCAGTTGCCGCGCCGAATCCAGGTACCACTCCGGCAGCAGCGACGCCACCTCGAGCAGCCCCGCGTACCAGAGCGCGCTGAGT
This sequence comes from Phycisphaerales bacterium, assembly GCA_044222845.1. GTDB lineage: Bacteria > Planctomycetota > Phycisphaerae > Phycisphaerales > UBA1924 > UBA2402. The sequence continues at coordinate 11,325 of JBGAMO010000083.1, read as the reverse complement.
TCCACAGGCTTGCCGTGCCGGGGCGTGAAGACCACGCCGTCGCGCTTGGCGTCCATCCAGGTCAGCTGCGTCCCCGGCGTGCCGGCGGTGATCAGGCCGTCGGAGGGGTCCATGCCGATGCCGAAGGCCGTGCCGTCGCGGTACGCCTTGATGATGTCCATGCACGCGCCCAGGATCAGGCCGTCGATCTTCTCGTTGGCGGCCCGCGCGTAATCCGCCGCGGCGATGAGGTACCAGAGGCTCGCGTCGGCCGTGTTGTATTCCGGCGATCCCGAGCCGTTGTCGAAGCAGTTGGGGATGAGCCCGCCCTCGCGCAGTTCAGCGAAGGCTTCGAGCGTGCGGCGGGCCTCGTCGAGGCGGCCGGTGGTCAGCATCAGGCCCCGCAGCGAGATGCACGTGTCACGCCCCCAATCGCTGAACCACGGATAGCCCGCGATGACAGACGTGGACGCACGGGGTTTGCCGGAGTCGTCGGCCCCGTTCCGGCGCACCACGAACTGGTCCGCGGCGTACACGCACGCCGAGATCGTCGCGGCGTGGGGGTGATCGGCCGCGATCCCCGCGGTGGCGCGGGCGTGGGACGCTTCTTGTTCGCGGGAGAGCGAGTACTCCTGGGCGCCGCCGTCCGGTGGCGGGGCTTCGTCGGCGGTGGACGCCGCGGAGCACTCCAGGGTCATGGCGAACGAGCCCTGACGCGCGGGGATCGAGAAGATGCCCGGGCTGAACAGGTCTTCGTGCCCCTCCTGCCCGCGGGCCAGGTCGCTGGCGTATTCAAAGTTGTTCCACCATTGCGGATCATGCCGGAAGTTGGCCGCGGCGTTGACGGGGGCCCCGCACCGGCCGTGAATCCGCAGGAAGAGCCCGTCGCGACTGAGCACGAGCGGGTCCAACTGTTCGGCGTGAGGCGAGCCCGCGTGCTGGCGGGAGAGATGGTGGAAGTCCCGCATCGGCGTGAACGGGCGGACCTCCAAGCCCGCCGTGAGCCGCGGCGAGTTGATGGTGTAGCGGACGCTCGCGGCGTTGCGCTGGTGGTGCAGCGTCAGTTCGCGGGCGACGGTAATGCCGTGTTGAGGGAGGCGCCACTCCCACGTGCAACTGTCCGCGCCACGCTTGAACGTACAGACGCAGGGCGAGGCCGGCCCGATCGAGCCGCCGCCGAACCGGTACGACGAGAGGCACAGACGCTCCTGCACGCCCTTGCGATCGATCACGACCCACTCGACGCAAGAGTGCAACGCCACGACGCGGCCCACCGGCGGCTTGGTCGCGGCGATCAGCCACGCGTGGTAGCGACGGTCGGGGATTCCGCACGCCGTGCCCTGCGCGAACCCGCCCAGGCCGTTGGTGAGCAGCCATTCGCTGCTCGAGAGGTGGGGGGATTGCGAGAGGTTGATCGTGTGCGTGGGCATGGTGTCCTGCGACGCGCGGCCGCGGCGGGACTGAAGGGTACGTATCGCAACGCGATTGGATTGTGCTGTGTCCAAGCCAAGGTTGGATGCCCGGGGGATCGCCGCGTGACACCGCCGGCCTCGGAGAAGGCGACGGTTGATCAATGGCCGGGCGAGGAACTCGGGCAATACTTGCTCACCACCTGAAACTCGGGCTGGTGGCGGATCCGGTTGCACGCCAGTTCGAGCAGTTCCGTCGGCGAGAGGGCGTCGAGGCTCGGGTGGTACCCGTCGCCGCCGCCGCCGCGGTATTGCGGATCTTCCCGCCAATCTTGAGCGATGTAGATCCCCTTCTGACTGTGCACGCACATCAGCGACTTGCCGGACGCGTCCGTCACCGAGTCCTGCATGCGTCCCGCGGTTGAGGCCTGGAACACCTCGACGTTCTTGGCGCCGACGTCGATCATGGCGACCGCGGCCCCGCTGACGCCGTTGCCGGAGCCGTACACGACGATTCGCCCTTCGGGCAGAACATGTGCGCCCTCCGGCCAGATGGTTTCCGTCTCCTTTTCCAGGAATGCGTCGGGCATTCTGTAGAACCTGACGGCGGGTCGGATCGCGCCGCCGAGGTCCTTCTGCTGCATTTCACCCACGACGCAGAGCGAACTGCCCACCCAGGACGATGCGAGGACCACGGCCCGACCCAGGCTGAACTCGCGATTCGTGGAGCCGGCGGGGTCTCGGCCGAACACGATCACCGAGGAGGTGTCGGTGCGTTCGGTTGGCCTGGTGATGGCCGCGACCCGCGATCCGTCGTCTGAAATGGCGACCGATTGCCACGCGGTCGCGCTCGCAAAGTCGTTGTCGGTGCGGCGGGGCTGATGCTCAAATGTCGCGGTGACCGCCTTCTTCTGGAAGTCGGCGAGCCGCAGCACCCCGGACCGGCTGATCAGCGCGCCGAACCGGCCGTCCGCGGTGGTGGCGATGTCCTGCACCTGATCGGTGACGCTCACGACGCACGTTCCCGACGCCAGTTCATAGACCCCCGTGCCGCCGTTCGCCCAGCGGACAGTCGCGAACCGGTCGTCGCTGCAGAACGCGACCTCGCGACGCGCGAACTGGTTCGCCGCATCCTCGAAGGGTGCTCCCGATGTTGCGTCAACGATGGTGAGGCCGCCGCTGGTCTCCGGCGGACGCCACTGCGCCATCTGATTCGCGTTGTTCGCGAAGGACCTCCCGGCCGCCTCGATGAGCGCGACGCGGGCTCCGCCTCCGATGAACGCGGCGTCCTGCCAGCTCCCGTTCTCCGCGGTCTTGCGCCAAAGCGTCTCGCCGGTCCCGGCGTTGACCACCGTCACGAGCGATCCGGAGAGCACCAGGGCCCGCGAACCGTCCCGAGAAAGCAGGATCTTTCGTGCGGGATCCTCAATCCCCCGGATCCATGTCCAGGTATCGACAGCGTTGAGCCCGGCGATCAGGCCCTTCACGGCCTCGGGCGGGGCGGTGCCGACCTCGCCGTCCGCCACCGCTTGAATCCCGTAGACCAACGCGTCGAACTCGCGCCCGTTCTCACGAGCGGTCTGCTGCGCGAGCTTCCCGCGTTCTTCGCGCAGCGCCACGAGGGTCGCGGCGGCGGACTTCTCGGCCAACTGCGTGTTTTTCAGCGCGGCGGCGTTCGCCTTGATCGCTTCCGAGCGTGCCGCGTTGGCGCTGTACATCGCGAAGATCGCCATGCCCGCGAACATCACCGCCAGGGTCGCCACCCCGACCGCCATGTAGAACTTCCTGCGTTCCGCAAAGACGCGGCACGCCTGCACGTACTCATCGAGCGCCGGGGTGTGGCCCAGCGCCGCCGCCATCGGGCTCGCGAGCCATGCTTCCACCGCCCCGATCTCCTCGGCCCGGCCCACGAGCAGGTTCTCCACGTCGGCGGGCCGGCCGCCCGAATCCCGCGCCTGAACCCACGCCGCGGCCTTCTGTTCCCACAACCGGCCCAGGGAGTTCTTCTGCTCCAGTTCCCGCTTCCACCTTTTGTTGGATTCGCGGATGGGTCCGATGAACCGATCGTGTGTCAGTTCGATCCAGCGAGCGCCGCCCCGCACCTCGGCTCGCACCAGGCGCAGCCGCTCCAACTCGGCCACGGCGGTGTTCGCCAGCCCCGCGGTGTCCTCGGCTTCCTGGAACACCGTTCCGCGCGTTCCGTCGCGGGTGATGAGCTTCTCCGCGAACCAGTTTCGCAGGGTCGGGAATCTAACCCCGCTCACTTCCGAAGCTCTCTCCAGCGCCTCTTCGTAGTACGCGATCAAGGCGGCATCGGGGTCGCCGAACTCCCTGAAGAGCTGGCCGGTGATCTCCGTGACGCCGTCGGGGCGTTTCTCCCACAGCTTCCGACAGACGACCTGCAACTGCACCGGTTCCACGAACTCGCCGGACACATCCGTCGTCCCAGTCGCCGACTTGATCGGCACCCGCAGCAGGTTCTGCACCAGGCTCTCCGCCACCCCGGGCGCGAAGCGGATGCCCGTGCCCTCCAACGGACGATTGACCGCCTCCATCGCCGCGCCTTCACGCAGCCGCTCCAGCCGCTGTACGGTCCGCAGCCGCTCGGGCAGCAGGTGCAGGTACGGCGCGAGCTCGGCGATGTACTCCTCGCGCATCGCGAAGATGACCCGCAGCAGCTTGTCGGCGTCGAGCGCATCGCCCACTTCCCGGAAGAAGCCCTCCCGCTCGCGCCACTTGTCCTGGTCCCACGTGAAGATCTCCTCGAACTGATCGAAGATCAGCACGCACGGCGCGGGCAGCCCGTCCTCGTCCGTGGCGGCCGGCAGGGCCGCCAGGAAGTCCGCGAGCGTCAGGAGCCCGGCCCGGTCCGGCAGCGAACCGTCCTTGGGCAGCTCGCTCCACGCGTGGTCGATCGCGTTGGCGATGAAGTGGTTCACGCCGGCCGGTCGCGTCCCCGAGCCGCTCACACGCATGTTCGCCAGCACGCGGCAGCCCCGCTGCTCCAGCACGGGCACCACCTGCGCGTTGATAATCGACGTTTTGCCCGCGCCGGACTGCGCGAACAGAAGCACCGCGGGGTGGGCGAGCGTGAGCGAGATGAGCGCGTTGGCCTCCGCGTCGCGCCCGAAGAACTTCGAGGCATCGGTCCGTTCGAAGGGCCGCGGGCCCACGTACGGGCTCTGGTCCGCCGCGGGCTTGCCTTCCACCATCTGCGACGGGAGTTGTTCAACTGCTTCAGCCATTCTTCACCGCCTCCCAGCGTGTGCGAAGTTCCTTGGCGAACTGCTCGCAGGTGCTCCAGTACACCTCGACATCCTTCTGCTTCAGTTGGTCGCGCAGGTACTGGCTCTGACGCTCGGCGCGGGCGATGGACTCTTGGGCGCTGTCCCCGGGCGTCGGGGCCAGTTGCACCGCGATGTGCCGCGCCCCGCCGCTGCGCTGCATGTACAGCGCCAGCTTGCGGAACAGCACCTTGAAGTTCATGTCGTCCAGGCTGTACCCCATGAACAAAAGCTTTGATTCCGTGAACGCACGTTCGATCCGCGGGGGGATGCGGGCGGGGTCCGCCGAGACGTTCATCAGGAACTCGAGGTAATCATCCTCCGTCAGCACCATCGACTGGTCATCGTCGAGCACGCCGTGTAGGTGGAACACCAGCGGTTCATCCACCGTCGGCTCCGGCATCGGCGTTGTCGGCTGGGCGTCACGCTGGCGGTCGACCCGCCAGCGGCAGATGTCCCGCCGCGGCTTGCGGTTGCGCTGCCGCAGCGCCTCGAACATGTAATCGTCGTAGTTGGTGGTGATGTACACCGGCAGGTTGAGGTCCGCGAGCAGGCTGTGGGCCTGACAGGGCGCGGAGAAGTCGGGCCGCTGCTTGTACGTATCAAAGATCTCCTTGATGCGCAGCTTGGGGTCCATCGCGCCGCACTTGACCGCCAGGTACTGGGCGACCCTCACCAGGTTCGTCTTGTCGTCGAACGGGTACCCCTCATCGTCCGCCCACTGCTGGGCGATTTTCCTGCCCGTGGGCAGGAAGGGCACGCACGCACCCGCGCCGATGAACGGCGTGCATTTCTTCGCTTTGATGGCGCGCAGAAGCGACCCCCAAGTGTCTTCGGACCAACCCAAACCAGCCGGTACGGCCTCGGTCGTTGGCATGTGGCGCTCCCTTAGAAGAGAGACCTTAGGGCGCCGGGAGCGGTGAGGTGGAAGGGTGTTTCTTGGTTACTTCTTTTCGGCGGGCTTGTCCGCGGGCTTCTCGGCCGGCTTCTGAGCCGCTTCCTTCTTCACCTTGGCTTGCAGCGTGCCGAAGTAGTGCTTCACCGCGTCGTGATATTCGCGGGGCACCTGCATCGATTCCACCGCCTCGGTGGCTTCCTTCGTGCTGGCTTCCACGGCCTCGGAGTACTGAGCGCTCGACTCGCCCTTGACCTGCTCGCCGTACACCAGGCGCGTGCCGATGATCGGGCCGCCCTGGGTCTGCGTGTTGGCCTTCTTCTTCTCGAGCTGGAAGTCCGCCGCGACCGCCTCGGGGCTGGGGGCGCCCTCGGACTGGCCGGGGTTGCCGCTGCCGCTGCCCTTCTTGCCTTGTGATTCGCCCGGCTTCCAGCCGCCGACCTTGCCCTCGCCATTGCCCTGGCCGGGCTTGTCGCAACTCCCGCCCAGGCAGTTGCCCAGTTCGGCCAACTGCGCCTTGGCTTCATCGAGCGCGGCGTCCAGGTTCTGCATGTCCTCCTGGAGCATCTCCGACTGGGAGAGTTCCTTGGACATTTCCTGCATGCCCTCCTGGCCCTCCTGCTGCAGCCCTTCCTGCGTCATGCCCTGGGCCATCTTCGACATCGACTCGCCCATCTTGCCGGCGTCTTCGCCGGCCTTGTGCGCCGCCTTGGCCATTTCCATCAACTGCTTCTTCTGCTCCTCGGAGAGATTCTTGGCCTGCTCGAGCGCCTTCTTCATGGCCTCGGGGTTGTTGCTCATCGCGTTCTTGGCCATCTCCTCGGCGGTCTTCTTGTCCAGGCCCGCGTTCTGGAGCTGCTTGGCCAGTTCGCCCTGGTTGTCGGCCAGCTTCTTGAGCTGCTTGGAGAGGTTCTCCATCTGCTCCTTGGCCTTGGCCTTTTCCTGCGGAGAGGTGTTGGCGTCGGCGAGCTTTTCCTGCAGTTGCTTGAGCTGCTCGTTGGCCTTGTTGAAGTCGCCGCGGGAAAGAGCGCGGGAGAACTCGTTGAGCGGCCCGTCGCCGGGCTGCTTGAGCTGCTTCATCGCTTCCTTCATCGCCTCGGCCTGCGCCGCCTTCTCGCCTTCCTTCTGCGCTTCGAGCTTCTCGGCCAGATCGGTCAGCCGCTTCACGGCCTCGCGACGCATCGCGTCGGGGTCGTTGGCTTCGGGCTTCTTGTCCTTGGCGTCCGGGTCGTCGCCCTTCTGATCCAGGAACTCGACCTTGGCCTGCTCCAGCGCCTTCTTGATCTTGTCCTGCTTCTGCTCCAGGTCGGTCTTGACCTGCACCACCTCCGCGGCCTTCTGCTGCTGAGCCACCTTGGTCGCCTTGACCTTCAGCACGTCCAGCTCGGGGAAGAAGTACCACACCAGCGCGAACGCCAGCCCCGCGGCGATCGGCACGGGCCACAGCCGCGGCGACTCGATCGGGATCGCATCGCCCACCTTCACCGTCTTGGCCCGCGTGAGCGCGGTCTCGAGCACCGCCTTGGCCCAGGGATCGTCGGACTGGCTCATGTACAGCGCGGTGCTCAGCGTCTCACGCAGGCCCGCTCGTTCATCCAAGATCGTCGCCACCGCGATGGCCCGCTTGCGAGCAACGTACGACCACGCGATGGCGATCACCACCACCGCCGCGCCGGTGGCGTAGAACACCGTGCGCCACGGGAAGGCAAACCCGAAAATGCGTTCGACAATGCGCGCAGCCAGCAGCCCCGTCAGCCCGATGATGAGCATGATCGTCACGGTGCGGAGCGTGTCCGTGATCCAGAGTCTGCGTGCGGCCTGATTGAGAACGCGGCGAATGTCGTTCATCGATGGAGTCCTTGGCTCGGTCGGGGCTCGGAGGTGTAGTTTGAGTATGAAGTTCTGGTTGTGCGCATCGGCACAACGGCCCCCGTTTGGTTGGGGGATGGTAAGGCTAGTACGGTGAGTATCGGCGATGGGTGCGAAAGTCTGGCAGGTCGGGAGAAAGGAAGTGCCCGGTGTGTGCCAGGATCAGCACGTGGAAAGGAGTGACTAAGTTATAGGACCAGTTAGCGAGTCGCAGCATCCCGCGATTCCCCGCAGGCCACCCGGCAACGACCGCGAGCACGTTGTGCCGCGACTCGCCCGCTGAAGCCGGCGTTCCTACTTCAGCTTCTTTCGGTTCGGATAGTCCCAAGAACCCCGGCTTCAACGACTTTCGCCCTTACTGGCCGCGGCGGGTGCTCAACGACATCGGCCCCTTCGACTTCGCTCAGTCCACCGAGTGGACTATTGATCCACTCTGCAAGCACTGCAACATCGTCTCGCGGCGGTTGTACGAGGTCATGCGCCGTCTGGACAAGCGGTTGGGATGGGTGCTTCACTTCTCCGGCGTGAAACGCTTGGGCGCGGGCAGGGTGCGAGCGCAAGAATCGGCGGTCTCGATGTTGCGGCAAGGTTGACACAATGAACACACAGGTCTTTGGAGAGATTCTGGAAACGCGCATTGGAAGTCAGAAGTTCGGCCCGATCGCAAGGGCCGCCGGGAGCCTTGCGAGCACTGACGGGATTTCGCTGAATCATGACGAGACTGATCCTCGCGTTCAAGCAACACTGCGGGCGTGCGAAGAGCAGGGACTGGTGCTGTGGGGAAATCGCCATCCTCGCCCGGTAAGTGCGGCAACACATTTGTTCTTGCAGCGGCGGCGTATTTATGCCCCTGAAGATCTGAAGGGTCTGGAGTTTGTGGAACTCGTTCCCACGAACCTCCTGGTGGATTGTTACTGGAAGCCGCCTTATGACGGCATTCTCAGCGGCTTCCAGCAGACGTTCCCTCGCAACGTGCCGTTGGCGGCTTCGTTTCACGATCGCGACCGGTTGGTCGTGCCCTCGACAACTCGAGAGGCGATCGATGCGCAAGGCTTCGCCGGCGTCACCTATCGACCCATCCGTCTGGTCAAGAAGCGTGACAAGGAGTCTCGCGACAGCGCGGATGTCGTTGAGATCCCCTGGGGGCAGCGGTCGCCGTGGTGGGAGCTGACCAGTTCGTTGAGCATGCCGATTGTGGCCCCCGAGGTGATCGCCGCGTGGAATGCCAACGTGCTGCCGCGTGGCTGCACGACCAGCCCGGTGTACTTCCGCGACCCGGATTACGACGATGCGGAACTGAAGTTCTACGAGTCGGAGGTGCGTGCCATGCCGAAGTTCGACCTTGCCCTGACGACCGAGCGGTCCGGAAGCGAGTTCGCCCATTTCAACATCTGCTCGCGGCGGATGTATGAGTTCGGCGTTGCCCATGGGTGGGAGTGCCAATGGCGGCCGGTGCGGCTCGTGCCCGGGCCGACCAACGAGCCGTCTTAACACCGACACCCCAGCAACAGCGAAAGATGCCGAGTGGTTGCTCCGGACAGGACACCTTTATTCCCTCACATGATCACGAAAATTCTCGGCTTCATCAGCAGTGCCAACTCGGGCGTTCGCGTCTTTGACGCCGTCAAGTCTGTCGCCGGAGCATTGGCTCAGGCGGACTTCGTCGACTTGTTCCACGACGAGAACACTCCGGAGATTCAGAGTGTCCTCAAGGAGTTGGATCGTTTGGGGTTGTTTCCGTGGGGGTACCGACTCTTGAATGCGGGCCAGTCCCCGCCGCGAGTATACCTCAAGAGGATTCGCGAGTATGACCACTCGGACCTGTCGGGATGCGAGTTCGTCCAACTCACCCCCAAGAAGCGAATTGCGGACTCGGAGATGCGGCCGCCGTACGACGATGTGCTGAGCGCTTATGCGCAGAGTTTTCCTCGGGGTCTGAAGATCGCGTCATCGTTCCTCGATGCCGTGCGGCTGCTCATTCCGCATGAGACCCGCGAGGTGATCGATCGTGAGGGTTTTTCGGGCGTCGCGTACCGCGAAGTTCGGCTGGTGAAGAAGCGAAACAGCGATGACCGCTGGACCCACGACGTCGTGACAGTTCCCTGGGAGAAGCGGGCGCCCTGGTGGGAACTGACCAGTTCGGTGACCATGCCGGCGGTGGCGCCAGGTCTGGTCGTATACCACGAAAAGCAGTTGCTGCCACGTGGATGCACGACGCTTCCGTCGCTATTCCGTGATGTGGATTACGACGATGCCGAACTTCGGTTCTACGCTGGGGAAGTTCGGGCAATCTCTCCATTCGACTTCGCGATGACGTTGGAGCGGTCCCGGGGCGAACTGGCCCGTTACTACATCTGCTCCCAAAGAATGTACCAGTTCGGCGTTGCCCAAGGATGGGAGTGTCGCTGGCGGCCCGTGCGGCTGATCCCGAGGCCGTGATGCCGCGGCGGAAGGAAAGGGCGGTCGTTGGGACGGTTTCAGGGTTGCACGGTTACGATGGGCCGCGGCGAACGTCTATGGACAGCCCTGATCGGAAACCCAGGCAACAGGATCGGTCCCTGCCGGGCTGATCTCAGGAAAATCGGGGGAACGGAGCGTTGAAATCGAAGACGTTGGAGCAACTCTTCACGGGCCGCGGACTCTGGCGGTACTACTCGTCCCAGAGTGCTTTGGGTGCCTGTAGAGATCATCGAGGACGGGTGCTTCACTTCTGGGGCATGAAGCGGTTGAGCGTGGCCCCCCACGCCTTTGTGGGTAAGAGCTGGTATCGATGAAGACAGTTGTCCAAGGAGCAGTTCTTGCGGTGGATGTCGGTGACGAGGTTTTCTCGGCGCTCGCGGGTGCGGCTCCGGACTTCGTGAACGGCAGGATCATCAGCGTATCGCATGACCTCGATGATCCAAGGGTCCAGGCATTGATTGAAGTATGCCGGCACCGGGGTTTGGTGGTTTGGGGTCTGAGGGATCCGGCCCACGCAAATCGACGGACCCACCTGAGCCTTCGACTTCTCAGGCGCCATGAGCCTCACGAACTGGCTGAATGCCCATACGTCGAGCTGGTGCCCACCAAGTTCATTCAGGAGTGCCGCGAGCGATCGCCGTTCGATGGAGTGCTTAGCGCGTTTCCGCAGGTGCTGCCACGGGACACCAAACTGGCGTCGCCGTTCGTGGACTCGTGTCGATTGGTCGTTCCTTCGGCGACGCGTGCCGCGCTCGAAGCTGAACGTTTCGCAGGGATCGCGTTTCGGCCAATTCGGCTCGTGAAGAAGAGCTCGAAGTCAAATCGCTCCAGCGAAGCAGTCGATGAGATTCCTTGGCTGAAGCGATCCCCATGGTGGGAGTTAACGGGATCGATTGAACTTCCTCCCGTGGCACCTGGCTTGGTAGTCTTCTGCGGGAATGAACCGGTGCCGCGGGGATGTACAACGCACCGATCCAACTTTCGTGACGCTGACTACGACGACTACGAACTACGGTTTTTCGACGCCGAAATTCAAGCGCTGCCGGAATTTGACTTTGCGTTGACGCGGGAACGATCGGGAGGCCCTCTGGCCCGTTACTACATCTGCTCCCAAAGGATGTACCAGTTCGGCGTTGCCCAAGGGTGGGAGTGCCGCTGGCGGCCCGTGCGGCTGATCCCGGGGCCGTGATGCCGCGGCGGAAGAAATGGGGGGGAGTTGGGACGGTTTCACGGTTGCACGGATGGCCACGATGATTACACGTATCGTCGGATACATTCTGGAACGGTCCATCGGTCGTCAGAAGTTCGACTACATCGCAAAGGCCGCTGGTCGGCTTGTCAACGTCGACGGGATTTCGCTGAATCACGACGAAGCGGATCCGCTCGTTCAAAGCACATTGCGAGCATGCGAAGAGCAGGGCTTGTCGTT